>NZ_JBFUFU010000023.1:0-65071 GCF_056403275.1 Mycobacterium sp. P2_H7
ATGGGCCTACGCCCGCCTCTACCGCAGCGACGCCGAACGCTGCGACGAGTTCCCGCGATGGCTACACACCTACAATCACCACCGCGGCCACACAGCACTCAACGGTCAACCACCCGCCAGCCGCGTACCTAACCTCTCAGGTCAGTACAACTAGCCGGGCTTGTTGACGAACCAGACGTTCTCTTCGCGCAGGCTCCGGCTGCGCCAGCCGTCCGGGGTACGCACCAGCTCGTGGTGGTAGTAGCCGCCGCAGGTGCACATCTCGGGCAATCCCTTGATCTGAAAAGGGTTGTGGAACATCGCCCGCACGGTCGCCTCGTCGGCGGTGGCGGCGAGCACTTCGATGTTCGTGATGTAGTGCATGCTCCACGCGATGGCGCCCCACCCCGTGACGAACCAGTCGACGATCTCGTCGCGCGGTCCCGCCGCGGCACCCGCGGACGAATAGTCGATGTGCGCGTCCGGGGTGAACACCGACCGGTAGAGCTCCCAGTCGCTGGTGTCCACGGCGCGGGCGTAGCGGTAGAGCAGCGCCGTTATCTCGGCGCGGTCACTCATGCGGGCATGCCGATGGTCTTCGCGTCGAGGTACTCCTTGTAGCCCTCGTCGCCGTTGCGGTAGCCCAGTCCGCTCTGCTTGGTGCCGCCGAACGGGCTGCCGATCCCGAAGTGGCTCTTGCCGTTGATCGTGACATTGCCGGTGCGCATCCGGGTGGCGACGGCGAACGCGCGGTCGAGGTCACCGCCGGAGACTTCACCGGACAGCCCGTAGATCGAGTTGTTCGCGATCGCGACGGCTTCGTCGTCGCTGCCGTAGGGGATGACCGCCAGCACCGGCCCGAAGACCTCCTCCTGGGCGATCTGGCTGTCCGGGTCGACATCGGCCAGCAGGGTCGGCTGTGTGTAGTACCCGACGGGCAGGTTCTCGGGTACCCCACCGCCGGTGACCAGCCGGGCACCCGAATCGACTGCGGCGGCGACCATCCCGAGCACCTTCTGGCGTTGCGTCGCACTGATCTGCGGGCCCTGCATGTTGTTCGGGTCCCACGGGTCGCCGACGGGGAAGTTCTCCATCATGTTCTTCATGATCTCGATGCCCTCGTCATAACGACTGCGCGGCAATAGGATCCGGCTGGGCAGGATGCACGATTGGCCGCTCATCACGCACGCCATCAGCGCGGCCATCGGCAGCGACATGTTCAAATCGGCGTCGTCGAGCACGATGTGGGCGCTCTTGCCGCCCAGTTCCAGCAGCGTCTTCTTCACCGTCGACGCACCCGAGGCCAGGATCGCCCGGCCCGTCGCCGTCGAGCCGGTGAACGTGATCATGTCGACCCGCGGATCGGCCGACAAGGCCGCGCCGACCTCATTGGCATCGGACACCACCACGTTGAACACGCCGGGCGGGATGTCGGTCTCCTCGGCCACGATGCGCCCGTACTCGCTGCCCGACCACGGGGTCAACTGAGCGGGTTTGAGCACCACGGTGTTGCCCGCCATCAACGCGGGCACCGTCTCGGCCACGTTCAGGTAGAACGGCACGTTCCACGGGGTGATCGCCCCGACCACTCCGACGGCCTCGTAGTGGATCTTGCGCCGCGCCGGACCCAGGGGCGTGTCATGCACACCGTTGTCGGCCAGGTACTCGAAGTTCTTGCCGTGTTCGGCCCAGTGCTTGACCTCTTCGATCGGGCTCTCGATCTGGGCGCCGGTCACCTTCAGCGGGCAGCCCACCTCGGTGACCAGGACCCGGCGCAGGTGTTCCTTGTTGCGTTCGAAGGCCGCGTGCAGCTGGTTCAGGCAGTGGTAGCGGAAATCCAGGTCGCGCGACCAGTCGGTCTCGTCGAAGGCGCGCCGCGCCGCGCCGACCGCGCGGGCCATATCGTCGACCGTGCCGTCGGTGGCCTGGCCGGCCACCTGTTCGCTGGCAGGGTGGATCACGTCGAAGGTTGCGCCGCTGGACGTGTGCTGTAGTTCGCCGTCGATGAGCATGCGTTGTTCGCCGGCCAGAACACCCGTGTCCGTCATGCCCCAAAGCTTTACATGCAGTTCGCGAAGTGTCACGCTTTCGCGATGTCAGCCAGCCTCGGGACCGAGGAACAGAAGGTCACCTACTGCCGCATCTGCGAGCCGATGTGCGGCCTGATCGCCACCGTCGCCGACGGTCGCCTGGTATCCCTGCGCCCCGACCAGGATCACCCACTGTCCCAGGGCCGGGCCTGCCCCAAGGGCATCGCCTTCACCGACGTCCAGAACGATCCAGACCGGGTGCTGCACCCGATGCGCCGCCGCGACGACGGCACCTTCGAGCAGGTCAGCTGGGACACCGCGCTGGCGGATATCGCCGCCCGCCTGACCGACGTGGTGACCGAGCGCGGTGGCGCCTCGGTGGGGCAGTATTTCGGCAACCCGGCGGCGTTCGGCTACGCGTCCAGCGTGTGGGCCGGCCTCTTCATGGCCCGCATCGGGTCACGGCACCTGTACTCGGCGGGTTCCCAAGACATCAACAGCCGCTTCGTGGCCAGCAAACTGCTCTACGGTGCGGCCAGTCAGCTGCCTTTCCCCGATCTGCCACGCACCGACTTCCTGTTGATGCTGGGCGCGAATCCGCTTGTCTCACATGGCAGTGCGGTGCGGGCACCCCGCATCAAGGATGATCTGTCCGCCATCGTCGGCCGCGGGGGCCGGGTGGTGGTGCTGGATCCGCGGCGCACCGAGACGGCCCGGCGCTACGAGCACATCGCGGTCCGGCCCGACTCGGACGCGTGGCTGCTGCTGTCGATGCTGCACGTCGTCTTCGAGGAGGGGTTGGCCACCGACATCCGCGACCAGGCCCGCGGGGCGGAGACCTTGCGGGCGCTGTGCGCGCCGTTCCCGCCCGAACAGACGGCGGCCCGCACCGGGGTGGACGCCGCGGTGGTGCGTGGGCTGGCCCGTGATTTCGCGGCGGCGCCGAGTGCCACCGCCTACGGGCGCACCGGAGCCTGCCTCGGCAGGCACGGCACCCTGGTGAGCTATCTGCTGGACGCGCTGACCGCCGTGACCGGCAACCTGGACCGTCCCGGCGGCACGCTGATGTCGCATTCGGTGATCCCGTTGGAGGAGATGGGGGAGCGGGTCGACAGCTTCAGTTACGACAAGACCCGGTCGCGCATCGGTGACTTCCCCGATGTGCTCGGCACCTTCCCGGCCGCGTTGATGGCCGACGAGATCACCACCGAGGGCGAGGGCCAGCTGCGGGCCTTGTTCGTAGTGGCGGGCAACCCGGTGCTGTCGGTCCCGAACAGCGCGGCCCTGGAGTCGGCGCTGCGCCGCCTGGACCTCTTCGTGTCCTTCGACCTCTACATCAACGAGACAAACCGGTTGGCGCACTACGTGTTACCCGCCACCACCATGCTGGAACGTGACGACCTGCCGATCGCATTCGCGGCGTGTTCGCCGACGTTGTTCGTGCAGTCCACCGAACCCGCGCTGGTGCCGTACGGCGAGGCCCGCCCGGAATGGGAGGTGTACTCCGAGATCGCCCGCCGGATGGGGATGGCCATGTTCGCAACCGGCCCGCTGCTGCGCTTCAACCGGGCGCTGGCGTGGCTCGATCGGCGGGGTATCGCGCGGATGACGCCGCGCCGGCTGATGGAGCTGCTGTTGCGCACCGGCCCGCACGGTGATCTGTTCGGGTTTCGGCGGCGCGGGCTGAACCTGACACGGCTTCGTGCCCATCCGCACGGAATCGTGCTGGCGCAGCATGCACCGACCGGGATCCTGCCCGACGTGGTGCGCCACCCCGACGGCAAGGTGGCACTGGACTCGCCACCGATCGCCGCGGAGATCGCCCGGCTGGGCGACAACCATCCCGACGATCCCCGGTTTCCATTGCTGGCCATCGGTATTCGCGAGATGCGTTCGCAGAATTCGTGGATGCACAACAGCCCCACCCTGATGAAGGGCGACCGAACGCAACGCACCCGGATTCATCCCGCCGACGCCGCGGCCGCCGGTCTCGTCGAAGGGGACCGCGTTCGTATCGTGTCCGAACACGGGAAGATCGAAACCGACGTGCTGATCACCGACGAGATGGCGGCGGGCACCGTCGCGATCCCGCAGGGCTGGGGACATCGCGGCGGCGGCTGGCAGCTGGCCAATACGGTGCCCGGGGCCAACGTCAACGAACTGACCTCCAATCGGCCCGAGGACCTGGAGGCGCTGGCCGGGATGGCCGTGCTCAACGGGGTGGCGGTCCGCCTGGAGGGCGTCTAGTCGTTGTCGGTCTGGCGGATGCCCACGGCGTGCCGCAGTTGCGCCAGAAACTGACCTTCGTCATCGCTGCGCACGATGTAGTGCGAGATGGCGACGCGGATGGCGGTCGCCGCCCGCACCGGCCCGTTCGGGCCGGGCATCAGCTTGAGCAGCCGCGCGCGCATCAGCGGAATGATGTGGCCCAGCTGCCCGATCACCACCTCGGGTTCGATGTCCACCACCCGCACGCCCGAGTAGGACTGCTGATACTCCACGATGAATCGCAGTGCGGCATCGAGCTTTTCGTTGCCGCGCAGCCCGGATGTGACCCGGCTCATCCCGGTGTCGAACATCTCGCGTTCGTACTGCCCGAAGGCGCCGAGCAACTCTTCCTTGGAGGCGAACCACCGGTACAGCGTGGGCCGGGACACCCCGGCCTGTAGGGCGACCTCGGACAGGCTCAGTTTGGTCTGTCCGCTGCGCCCGAGTACCTCTGCCGTGGCCACCAGAATCCGCCGTCGCGTCGAGGTGTCCTCGCTCGCATCGGTGGTCAATGGCTTGTTCACATCCCTGATGGTAGTTGCTGGTGCATTACAAATTCGCCTTCAGTGTCTTGACCGTGTCGAGATCTTCCAGCGCCGCCACCGACCGGCCCAGTCCTTCCAAGGCGATCGTCTCGTCTTGCATGCCACCCATGCCCGCGGTGATGAGGGTCGCGATGTAGGCATACAACGCGGCTTGGCGGTACCTGTTCCACAGCTCGTCGCCGTCCAGTTGGGGGCCGCCGCCGGCGGCCAGCGCACGGCGGTACACGTCGAGCAGGTCGCGCTGGTGGTCGACCCGGTCGGCGGTGGTCATGCTGGTGATCAAGGTGTAGGACAGTTCCCTCGACGGGTGGCCGCGGCGCACCGCCTGCCAGTCGAGCAGGCCGGCTTTTCCGTTGCGAAAGTAGACATTTCCCGGATGGGCGTCCCCGTGCATCACGGTGTGCGGCGCGGTGTCGATGAGCTGCGCGACGGCGCGGTAGTTGTCGTTGATGAAGCGGCCGCCCTCCACCGGGATGGTGGTCCGGCCGGCCAGCCGGCGGACCGAGGCGTTGGCCAGGGACCCGGTCAGCAGTGAGGTGGCATCACCGGAAGCCGAGTAGGACCATGCCGGCACCCGCTCCCAGAAGGTGGCGTGCACGCGGGCCAGCAGTTCGACGATGAGCGCCGCCTGATCGACCGCGAGCGGGTGCAGGGTGTCGGGGAACTCACAACGGTCGACGGCCAGGTCCTCGAGCACCAGCACGAAACGCCCGGTGACGGCGTCGAACGTGCCGCCGTGGCTGACGGGCACATCGGCCAGTTGCGGCGCGAGATGGCGGTAGAACCGCACCTCGGTGTCGGCCAGCCTGCCGAGTTCGCCCATCAGGCGGGTCGCCGCGGTCTCGGCGGGCATCTTGACGAACACCGAGGCCGGCACGTCGGTGCCGGTCAGCGCCAGCCGTGCCCGTGACGAGGTACCGGCGTCGCCACCGATGATCGAGACCGAATCGACCGTGCTGCCCAGCAGCCCGGACAGGTATGCCGCGTCGAGGTCGCTGATCCGGCGCGGGAGTGCCCGCATCCGCCCGACGGCGGCATCGGTTGCGATACGTTGCACACCGCGGCCGAGGTGAGCGGCCAGGCCGACGACCGGTGTGACGCGCTGGGTCAGCGAGGACATCTGTCGATGTTTACAAAGTACGACCCGATTGTAAAGGGGTGTCATGGCGGGGCCGATGGACGGATTCACCGTGGTCGAACTCGGCGTGTGGGTGGCCGCCCCGGCGACCGGTGCCATCCTCGCGGACTGGGGCGCCGACGTCATCAAGATAGAACCGCCTGCGGGCGATCCGGCACGCACCTTCGGGGCGATGATGGGCCTCGGCGCCGAGACGGGTACCGCGGCCAATCCGCCCTTCCAGATGGACAACCGCTCCAAACGCAGCATCGTGCTCGATCTCGGTACCGCGCAGGGCCGCGACACCGCCGTCGAGTTGCTCAGCACCGCAGATGTTTTCGTCACCAACCTGCGCCCCGGCGCCCTGCACCGGCTCGGCCTGGGGCCCGAAGCCGTGGCGCAGATCAATCCGCGGCTGGTGTACGGACTGATCACCGGCTACGGCATCGACGGTCCGGACGCCGACCGGGCCGCCTACGACGTCGCGGCGTTCTGGGCGCGTGCCGGCCTGGCCGACCTGCTCACCCGGCCCGGTGAGACGCCGCCGTTCCAGCGCGGCGGCATGGGCGACCATTCGGTGGGGATGACGCTCGCGGCGGCGGTGTGCGCGGCCCTGCTGGCCCGCACCCGCACCGGCGCCGGACAATTGGTCAGCACCTCGTTGTACCGCCAGGGCGCCTACACCGTGTCCTTCGACCTCAACACGGTGCTGCTGACCGGTCAGCAGGTGGCGATCGGTCAGCGTGAGTCGATGGGCAATCCGTGTATGAACAACTACGCCGCCGGAGACGGCAGGCGGTTCTGGATCGTCGGGTTGCAGGGCGAGCGGCACTGGCCGGCGCTCTGCCGGGCGGTGGACCGGGGCGACTGGCTGACCGACCCGCGGTTCGCGCGGCCCCGTGACCGCTACGTCAATGCCCGCGAACTGATTGCCGCGCTCGATGCGATCTTCGCCACCAAGCCGCTGACGGACTGGGCCGAGGTGTTCGCGGGTGAACCGGACTTCTTCTGGTCGCCGATCAACTCCCTGGACGACGTCATCGCCGACGAACAGTTCCACGCCGCGGGCGGCATCGTCGATGTGCCCGAAGGGAATTCCACCGTTGCGATGGTCGCCAGCCCGGCCGACTTCGCAGGCACGCCATGGGCACCCCGGGCGGTGGCGCCCGAACTGGGTGAGCACACCGAGGAGATCCTTGCCGAGCTCAGGGCGCGGGGTGATCGTTGATCTCGGCCAGTAACAGCTGTAGCCGGTCCCGGGTCAGCAGGCCGCCGCTGAACCCGACGAGGCGGTCCAGCGGCGTGGACGCGATGATCGCCAGGAGCTCCGGGCTCGACGTGGGCATGGCCGCCCCGAACGACTCGGCGATCAGCGCCGCCGCCTTCGGGTCGGCCAGCACCTCGCCCAGGGTGGATTCGGCGGTGAACGCCTCGGCTGTCTCATCACCGGTCAGTGCGATCTCGGTGTGCAACCGCAGATCCCGGCTGGATGCCCCGGCCCACACCGTGTAGTCGCCACCTTCGACGGTCCAGCGGCCCGCCCAGTGCGCGAGGTCGTCGCGGGACACCGCCACCTCGACGACGCCCTCTTCGCCGGGATCCAGGGTCAGCGATCCGAAACCCACCAGCCAGCGCGGCGCGCGGCTGACCCGGGAGTCCTCCTTGCCGGCATAGATCTGCACCACCTCGCGGCCGGCCCGGGCGCCGGTGTTGACGACGGTGACGGCGACGCTCAGCCTGTCGCCGCGCTCGGCGATCCCCATGCTGCGGTAGCCGAAGGTGGTGTAGGACAGGCCGTGCCCGAACGGATACGTGACGGGCAACTCGCGCGCGTCATACCAGCGGTAGCCGACGTAGATCCGTTCCCCGTAGACGGTGTGGCCCCGTTCGCCCGGGAAGTTCAGGTACGCGGGAGTGTCCTGCAACCGCACCGGCACCGTCTCGGCAAGGCGTGCAGACGGATTCACCACGCCGAACAGCACGTCGGCGATGGCCCCGCCGCCGGCCTGCCCGAGCAACGCGCCGTCCAGCATCGCCGGGGCGAGGGCACTCACCTCATCCAACGCCACCACACCGCCGTGGGAGAGCACGACCACCGTGCGCGGCTGAACGCGCATCACCTCGCGGAGGAGGTCGAGTTGTGCTGCAGGCAGGTCGATATGCGACCGGTCGAAACCCTCGGACTCGTCCTCGGCGCTCAGGCCCAGGAACACCACGGCGGTGTCAGCCGTGGCGGCGTGAGCCGCGTCGTCCGAGTACGTCACCTCGTGATCCCCAGCGAGCCTGCGGATCTCGTCCAGTGCGGTGTCCAGCCGGGTGGGGTGCACGTGCGAGCTACCCCCGCCCTGGTAGCGGGGTTCGCGGGCGAAGTGGCCGATCACCGCGATCCGGGACGGGGTCAGCGGGAGCAGTCCGCCGTCGTTCTTGAGCAGCACGACGCAGCGCGCCGCCGCCTCGCGGGCCAGCCGGTGGTGCGCATCGACATCGAATGGCGCCGGCGTGCAAGCGTGTTGCCGCGTCCGCTCGGCCAGCAGTGCCACCCGTTCGGCGGCCTGGGTGACCACGGCTGCGGCGAGCCTGCCGTGCTCGACCGCCTCGACAACGTCGCGGTCCGATGCACCGCCGGTGGCGGGCATCTCCAGGTCCAGCCCGGCGCTCACCGCCGCGACCCGGTCGGTCACCGCGCCCCAGTCGCTGACCACCGCACCGTCGAAACCCCACTCGGCGCGCAGCACATCGGTGAGCAGCCAGTGGTTCTGCGACGCATACACCCCGTTGATGCGGTTGTAGGAGCACATCACCGACCAGGGCCGGGCGTGACGCACCACATGCTCGAAGGCTCGCAGGTAGATCTCGCGCAGGGTGCGTTCGTCGACATCGGAACTGGCTCGCATCCGGTCGAATTCGGCGTTGTTGGCGGCGAAGTGCTTCACCGATGCCGCCACGCCGCGGCTCTGCACGCCGCGCACCCAGGCCGCCCCGAGCGCCCCGGACAGCAGGGGGTCCTCGGAGAAGTACTCGAAGTTGCGACCACACCGCGGATCCCGCTTGATGTTGATCCCGGGGCCCAGCAGCACGTGCACTCCCAGCGCTCGGCTCTCGTCGCCGAGGGCAACCCCGACCCGCTCGACGAGTTCGGGATCCCACGCCTGGCTCAACCCGACCGCGGGCGGGAAGCAGGTCGCCGGGGCGCTGTCGCCGATACCCAGATGATCATCGCCGCTGCCGGTCTGCCTGCGCACGCCGTGCGGACCGTCGGTGAGCACCATGGCGGGCACGGGTCCGACCGCCTTACTGGCCCAGAAACTTGCGCCACTACCGAGCGCGGCCGCCTCTGACACATCGAGTCCACCGATATCGAGCATGGCGCCAGGCTACCGACGGCTGCTGTGCGTCCTGACTCTCGCGGAGTGCCGCAGTTGGGCCAGGAAATCGTCACCGTCGTCGCTGCGCACCAGGTAGTGCGAGACCGCCACCCGGACCGCGGTGGCCGCAGCCACGGCCGCGTCCGGCTCGTCGGAGAGCCGTTCCAGGCGCTCGCGCATCAACGGGATGAACTGTGCGAGACGCGCGATCACGTGTTCGGGTTCGATGTCGACCATCCGCAATCCGGGGTAGGACTGCTGATACTCGACGATCACCTGGAGTGCGGCGTCGAGCCGTTCGGCGGCGGGCAGCCGCGCCGCGACCGCGGCGACGGCGCGCTCGTAATGCCTGCGCTCCCATACCACGAACGCGTCCATCAGTTCCTGTTTCGAGGCAAACCATCGATACAGGGTCGGGCGGGACACCCCGGCTTGGGCGGCGACCTCGGACAGGCTGAGCTTGGTCATGCCGTAGTCGCCGAGCACCTCGGCGGTCGCCGCGAGGATGCGCTCGCGGGTGCTGTTCTCGTCCTCGGCGACGGCGGGATCCGGCATCCCCACAGCTTTACAAACTATCGGCGAACTGTCACGCTAAATCTGCAGCGACATCGCCGTCGCACCGCTGGAGGAGGGAACGCCCCGTGACAGTTGCGAGCACGCCGCAGGCACGCGAATACAGCCCGTTCGACATCACGTCACACGACTTCTGGAGTCAGCCGTTCGCCGTGCGCGACCAGACCTTCGCCCGGCTGCGGGCGGCCGACGGGCTCAGCTGGCACCAACCGCTGTCGACCCTGTTCGACTATGCGGAGCCCGGATTCTGGGCGCTCACCCGGCGTGCCGACATCCAGTTCGCCAGCCAGCACCCCGAGCTGTTCACCTCCACCCAGGGGGTGGCGCTGGACCCGATGCCCGCCGAGGTGCAGAAGTTCGCGACCTTCTTCCTGATGATGGATCCGCCGCAGCACACCGTGTACCGCAAGCTGATCAGTTCGGCGTTCACCCCGCGGCACATGCGCGAGATCGATGAGCAGATCCACCGCGACGCGGTCGCCGTGGTCGACGATCTGGTCGGATCGGGTGACGTCGACTTCGTCGAAGCCTGTTCCGCGCGGCTGCCGATGCTGACCATCTCGGAGATGTTGGGTGTGCCCAAGGCCGACCAGCCGGCGCTGGCCAAGGCCGCCGAGAAGCTGTTCAGCATGAGCGATGACGAGTTCTCCACCCTGGAGGAACGCGCCATGGCGACCATCAACGAGATCATGCTGATCTCCAACACCGGCGTGGAGTTGGCCAAGTTCCGCCGCGCCAATCCGGGCGACGACCTGATGACCAGCATCGTCAACGCCGAGGTGGACGGGCAGCGACTCACCGATGAGGAGATCGGCGCCTTCCTGATCCTGCTGGCCTCGGCGGGCAACGACACCACCAAGCAGACCACCACGCACGCCATGATGGCGCTGGCGGCCCACCCGCAGCAGCGGGAGTGGCTGATGGCGGACTTCGACGGCCGGATCGGTACAGCCGTCGAGGAATTCGTGCGGTGGTCGACGCCGGTGCTGCAGTTCGCCCGGTTCGCCACCGAGGACGTCGAGGTCGGCGGTCAGAAGATCAACGCCGGGGACAAGGTCGGGCTGTTCTACTGTTCGGCCAACCGCGATGAATCGGTGTTCGACGCCCCGGGGACCTTCGACCTCAGCCGCTCGCCCAACCCGCACGTCGGATTCGGTGCCGGCGGACCGCATTTCTGCCTGGGCAACCAGCTGGCCAAGACCGAATTGCGGAATCTGTTCCGCGAGTTGTTGACCCGGCTGACCTCCGTCGAATTCGGTGAACCGGACCTCCTGTACAGCTCGTTCGTCCATGGCATCAAGCGCGTGCCCGCGCACATCCGGTGAGCGCGGGGGCCGTCATGCACGTCGAGGTCGATCTGGGGAAGTGCACGGGGCACGGCATCTGCGAGTCGCTGGCCGAGGACGTGTTCGAGGTGACCGCGGAGGGCAGCGTCGTCATCCACGGCAGCGCGGCCGCCGACCCAGAGTTGTTGCGCCAGGCCGTGACTCAGTGCCCGGCGGCGGCTCTGCGATGGGCGGATTGACGGCGGCGCATCACGGCAAGGGATGCGCCGGAAGGGCCGCCAAGATGGAGTCCTCCCAGCCGTCGCGCAGTGCGGGCGCCACACTCATCCAGGTGACGATCTCCGCCGGGGGCGCGTCCTTCCACGACGGGTAGTGGTTCTCGAAGCAGGCCCAGTCACCGTCGAGTGCCCAGTAGTGGATCACCTCGTTGAAACGGAACGTGGTGATGAACGAGCCCAGCCACCGCTTGCCGGTGGATTCCGACCATGGCACGTACAGACGTTCCAACTCGCGGATGTAGTCGTCCTGGCGGCCGGGTTTGGTCTGCATGATCTCCTGGATCACCAGGCCCGCACCGAAATTCGCCTCTGTAAGCTGGCTGAGTGTCTTGTTGTACTTGCCGGCGTACATGATCCGGCCTTCGCCCGATGCGCCGGTCTCGGCCAGGAATTGCGACCATCGGGTCGCGGCTTCCGCATGGCTGCCGCCGCGGGCCTGCGCGCGGCCGATCCGGGCGTAGTCGGCGAAGGCGTCGATCTCCCAGATCACGGTGACCTGCGGCCAGTGACTGTTGTAGGGGGTGCTCTCCCACAGCGAGAACAGCCGTGCCCCGAGTTGCTCCATCATCGGCTGGTAGACCTCGGCGAACACGTCGGAGAAGCGGTCACTGCACCCGGTTCCCAACGAGATCGTCTCGTGCAGGTACAGCAAGGTGTGGCCGTAATACTTCTTCATGCTCATGAGGGACGAGCGTGACATTTCATGGCAAAAATGTAAAGTACGGTCAATCCTGCGCCGCGAAATCGGGCAGTGCGAAACCCGATTCGGTCCGAAGTGCCGTCGCGATCGCCCGGTGGGCGAGGTCCGCCGCGGTCTGCCAGTCCCGGTCGGCGTCGACCACCAGGGCGGCTGTGAAGTGCGGGCTCAGATGTGCGGTGACGGTGGTGTTGAGCGCCGACGGGGGTTCACCGTCGCCGCCCGTGGCGTGCCACAGCGTGCGGGTGATCTCGGCCATCGCGCCCCGGAACTCCACCCGGCGCAGACGTTCGGCGGCGGCCAGGTCGGGCGGCAGGTCGCGGCGGGACGCGAGCTCGAAGAAACCGGGTCCGATGGTCGCGTTCATCCGGTGTGCGGTGTCGCAGGTGGCCCGAAGCCACCTGGCGGGATCGCCGGGGTAGGCGCCGTACTCGGGCAGTTGTCGCACATAGCCACCCATGCCGGCCTCGAACGCGGCGCCGACCAATTTCTCGCGAGTGTCGAACAGGCGGAACAGGGTTCGCCGGCTCACCCCGGTGGTCTCGGCCAATTGGTCCATGGTGACGTCGAGGCCGGTCTGCAACACCAGGCGACGTGCCAGCGCCAGGATGTGGTCGACGGTGGCTTGGCGTTTCGCCTCGGCCACCGTGGCGGGAGCGGGTTTCGGCACGGGGGAGAGTCTAGCGTCCAGGTCGAGCTATTGACACTCATAAGTGCCATCGATAACACTACTGGGTGTCGACACCGGGAGGTTTCATGGCCAGCAGGCATCTCGACACCGAATCGATCGTCGGTGTCGACGACGCCACGATCGCCTCGGCGGTCGACGGGCTGTCGGTGTCGGCTCTGATCGCGTCGGTCGTTCAGCTGACCGGTGATCCGGGCTTCGTGCGCGGTCCGATACGCCCGATTCAGTTCGTGCAGAACGAATTCCAGGGAATGCTCCCCGACGGGGACAAACAGCGGTTGCGCCGCGACGCCGCGAAGGCGATCTGTGCGTGGCGCGACGCCGGGTGCCCGCCCGCGCCGCCGATGGGCACGGCCCTGATCCGCGAGGTGATGGACTGGATCGCGTGCGAGCCGGTGCCCGACGACAACGCCGCCCTGTACATGGAGGAGATGGACCTCGCCGGTGCGAACCCGCGCGCCATCGCCGGTCCGGCCGGTGTCACGCCACCACCTGGATTCTCGGTGCTCATCATCGGATTCGGTGCCTCCGGGTTACTCGCCGCGATCCGTTTGAAAGAGGCCGGGATCCCGTTCGAGATCGTCGACAAGAACCCCGACGTCGGGGGCACGTGGTTGGAGAACAGCTACCCCGGCTGTCGGGTGGATGTGGCCAGTCACTACTACTCGTACTCGTTCGAGCACGTCGGGGCCTTCACGGCCTACTACACCCGTCAGCCCGAATTGCACGAATATTTCCGGGCAGTCATGGCGCAGCACGACATCGAACCGCACGTGCGTTGGGGACGGGAGGCCGAGCGCGCCGAGTGGGATGAGGAGAACGCGCAATGGTCGGTGTCGCTGCGCGCCGCCGACGGGAACATCGAACTGCGCACCGCCGCCGCGATCATCTCCTGCGTCGGCTTCCTGAACCGCCCGATGATCCCGGACCTTCCCGGCCTCGACCAGTTCGGCGGCCCGGTCTTCCATTCGGCCCGCTGGGACCACACGGTGGACCTCCGCGGTAAACGCGTGGCCCTCGTCGGAGCCGGCGCCAGCGGATTCCAGATCGGCCCGGCCGTCGTCGACGAGGTCGGCGAACTGGTGGTGTTCCAGCGGACGCCACAGTGGATGGCGCCCAACCCGCGCTATCACGCCGAGGTGAGTGGCGGTGAACGCTGGGCCATGCGTCATCTTCCGGGATATTCGCGCTGGTACCGGTTCATGCTGATGTGGCAGTCCAGCGACAAACTGCTGGAACTTGTTCGCGCCGACCCGGATTGGCCCGACTTCCCCCACACGGCCAACGCAGCCAGTGCGGCGCGCCGGGAGATCTTCGCGAAGTGGATCGACGACCAGGTCGGCGACATGCCGGAGCTGGCGGCCAAGGTCACCCCGGACTACCCGCCGATGGCCAAACGGATGCTGCAGGACAACGGCAGCTGGTTGCGATGCCTGCGGCGCGAGCACGTCGAGTTGGTGAACGACCCGATCACCGGCATCGACGCGAATTCGATACACACCGCAACAAGCCGCCACGAGGTGGACATCATCGTGCTGGCCACCGGATTTCGCGCCTCCGAGGTGTTGTGTCCCATGGAGGTCATCGGGCGGGGCGGCCAACCCATCTCGACCGTATGGGACGGCAAACCCGGCGCTTTCAACGGCATCTCGGTGCCCGGCTTCCCGAACTTCTTCATGATGGCGGGCCCGGGCACCGGGCTGGCCCATGCGGGCAGCGTCATCTTCATGCTCGAGTGCCAGATGCGCTATATCGGGGCGGCGCTGCGGATGATCATCGAGAACGGCAAGCAGACCATCGAACCCACCGTGGAAGCCGACGCGCGATACAACGGTGAACTGCAGGCGGAAGTCGCCACGCTGATGTGGGGGCATCCGTCGATCGAGCACTCCTGGTACAAATCTCCCGACGGCGGCGTGTACGTGCTGAGCCCGTTCGGCTCCGTCGACTATTGGCGGCGCACCCGATCGGTGGCACCCGAAGACCACGTGCTCGGGTGACCGGTCAACGACTCTGGCGGCGCCGCACCAACACCGACTGCTGGATCGCGCCGATCGGGCCACGCTCGTCGAACAAGGTGCCCAGGGTGGTGCCGATACCGTCCGGCCCGTAGTTCGTCTCGGCGCGAATGCCGATCCACTCACCATCGGGGATCCGGTGGATGTGCACGGCCAGGTCGGTGTTGAGGAACGTGAACTTCCGGATGTCGACCTTGGTGCCGATCCCGTTCGCGTCGTCGGCCACCGTGAACAGCCGCTGCAACGGAGTCAGCGTCTCACCCTTGACGAGGTCGACGGTCGGTGACAGCCAGGATTCTCCGGGGCCGTCGCCGAAAGGCTCTGTCAGCCAACGCCAGTCGATGCTGTGCACATAGTTCGGATCCCACTGCTCGGCCATGTCGCGGCTGCGGGCCTGCGCCAGTGGGCGCAACGGCGGCGCGGCGGCGTGCACCACATCGGCGGTGTCCTGCTGCTGCAACCGCCAGCCACTGGCCCGCACCACGGGCCGCACGGTGCCGTCCGGCCCCGGCGCCAGCATCTCGGCGCTGATGAGCTCGATCTGCTTGCCCGCGCGCTCACGGGTGGCCCGCACCCAGAAGTCGCCGGCGGCCGGAACCGGCCCCAGCAGGTCCACCAGCACCCGGCTCAGGCGGGTGTCGTCGCGGTGCTCACACCGCTCCAGGGCGCGCACCAACAGCGCCGACGGCGGGGCGCCGTGCTGGATGTCCGCCGACCACGTGCTGCGCACCATGTCGGTGGCCCGGAATCGCTCGCCCATGGTGTCGTCGGCGTCGATCAGTTCGTAATAGCAGTCCGACATGTTTCGCTTTCTGGTCGTGGTGCGGGTCAGGGCGCGGGAACGTCGACCATGACCGCGTCGAGCCGGGACAGTTTGGTACCGACCAGGCGCTGCGGATAGGCGTCGGTCGAGGTGAGCAGGAACAACGTTCGGTTCTCCGGGCCGCCGAGTGCGCAGGCGATCGCGGTGCGACCGTCCATGTCGATACGGTCGGTGAGGGTGCCGGCGGCATCGAATCGCTCGAACTGGTGCGCCAGCGTCATCGAGACCCACACGCCCCCCTCGGCATCGACGGCCATCCCGTCGGGCGGCCCGTCCAATCCGGCGGCGAACTCCCGGCGGTCGTGCAGCGTGCCTGCCGCGTCGATGGTGAAGGCGGTGAGCCGGCGGGCCGTCGACTCGGCCACGATGAGCGTGGCACCGTCCGGGGTGATGACCATGCCGTTCGGGAACTCCAGATCGTGGGCGGCCACCTGGACGCTGTCGTCGGCGTCGATGCGCACGATGACGCCGCCGGTGCGGGCCTGTGAGCCGACATAGACCCGACCGTGGGCGTCGACCACCATGTCGCCGAGATCCGCAGGCGCCAGATTGCTGAGATCGGCCAGGACAGAAGTGGTTTCGCCGTCGTAGTGCAGTATCTGGCGCGCTTCGGTCGAGACGATCAACAACGTTCCGTCGGGCCGGAATCCCAGCCCGGACGGCGCGTGTCCCGGCAGCGCCAGGGTGGACATCTCGCCGGCCAGCGTCACGGTGTGCACCGCTTCGCCGAGCATGTCGGAGAACCACACGAGACCCTCGAACCAGCGTGCGCCCTCGCCGAAGCAGAATCCGTTGGCCAGCGACTGCACCGTCATGGGGTCACGATAGCCGACAGGTGCGCCGTACCTTTACAAAACACGCCTCAAATGTCACGCTCGGTGGGTGCGACAGCCCACCAATTCCGTGATGCAAGAATTCGCCTACGATCCGTTCGATCCCGCGGTGATGGCGAACCCGCTGCCGTACTACCAGGTGCTGCGCGACGAGTATCCCGTGTACTACCTGCCGAAGTGGGACACCTACGCCGTATCCCGATTCGCCGACATCTGGGATGTGCTGGCGATCAACGACGGCACCTTCGTGCCCTCGGAGGGGACCTTGCCCGCCGCAACGGTTCTCGCGCGGCACAACGACGGACCGGTGCCCGACCCGCCCGTGCATCCGATGCCGTTTCACGCCAACTTCGACTCCCCGCTGTATGAGGACGTCCGCCGCTGCACCTCCGGCCAGTTCCGGCCCCGTAACGCCGCCACCTTCGCCGACCGTATCCGCCACCTTGCCAATGAACGGCTCGACGCGTTGCTGCCGCTCGGCTCGTTCGACCTCACCCAGGATTACGGTGGCATCGTGGCCGCCTCGATGGTGTGTGAACTGGTCGGCCTGCCGGTCGATCTGGCCGCCGATGTGCTGGCGACGGTCAATGCCGGCAGCCTGGCCGCACCCGGCAGTGGGGTGGAGGTGGCCAACGCCCGCCCCGGCTTCCTCGAATACCTCACGCCGATCATCGAACGCCGGCGGGCCGGTGCGGGCGCACCACTGGCCATCGCCGACAATCTGATCGACCACCGGCTGCCCGACGGGTCCGCATTCACCGACACCGAGGCCGCGGTACAGATGCTCGGCGTCTTCATCGGCGGCACCGAGACGGTGCCCAAGATCGTCGCGCATGGTCTCTGGGAACTGCTGCGCCACCCCGAACAACTGGCCGCGATCCGCGCGGATCCGGACGCCGCCGTCGCGGTCGCCCGGGAAGAGATGATCCGGTACTGCGCACCCGCGCAATGGTTCGCGCGCACGCTGCGCAAGCCGTTCACGCTGCACGGCACCACGATGAACCCGGGTCAGCGGATCATCACACTGCTCGGCTCGGCTGCCCGCGACGACCGGGAATATCAGAATCCCGATGCGTTCCGGTGGGATCGGCCCAACACCAGGATCCTGTCGTTCGGCCGCGGCACCCACTTCTGCCTCGGCGTGCACCTGGCGCGTCTGGAGATCACCATCCTGGTGACCGAATGGCTCAAGCGGGTGCCGGATTTCACGATCCTGGAAGAGTCCGCGTCCCGGCCGCCGTCCAGCTTCCAGTGGGGCTGGAATCGTGTCCCGGTGAAGGTCGGCTGACATGTGGGGCTATCGCCTGGTCGCGCCGTACGCGTTCGAACGCATCGACCGTCCCGAACCCACGGACCTGCACGACGGACAGGTGCTGCTGCGATTCCTGGCGGCCGGTATCTGCGGTAGTGATCTGCCGGGCTTCCGCGGCACCCAGGGCAAACTGCCCGGCGACACCGGTTGCTGCGCCGCCGAAATGGACGGATTCCCCATCCATGAGATCGCCGGCGAAGTACTCGCCAGCGCCCACCCGGACCACGCGGTCGGGGATCGGGTGGTCGGCTGGGCATCCGGATTCGACGGCCTGATGGCACAGGTGGTCGCCGACGGCGACGGACTGGCCCGGTATGACGAGTCTTTGACGCCGCAGCACGCGATCGGCCTGCAACCGCTGGCGTGTGTGCTCTACGCCGTCGAGCAGCTCGGTGACCTCACCGGAAAGCGGGTCGCGGTGATCGGGCAGGGCTCGATCGGCCTGTTGTTCTCCTACGTTGCCAAGGCGCTGGGCGCCGCGCATGTCACCGGCGTGGATCCCGTCGACAGGTCTGCTCTCGCCGAGACCTTCGGGGTCGACACCGCCGTGCGGTCCACGAGTGATCGCTGGGTGCGCCACCTCGATCCCGGATCGCGGCCCGATGTCGTCATCGAAGCGGTGGGACACCAGGTGGCCACCCTCGGTCACGCGGTGGAGGCCGCGGCGTTCGGCGGAACGGTGTTCTACTTCGGCGTTCCCGACGACGACAGTTACCCGATCAGCATGCGGATCATGTTGCGTAACAACCTGACCCTGAAATCCGGTGTCACGCTGGAGCGGCGACGGGTGTTGCGCAGCGCCGACGCGTTCGCCCGCGAGCATCCCGCCTTGTTGCCGGCCTATCTCACCCACACGTTCACCGTGGCGCAGGCGCAGCAGGCGTTCGAGCTGGCGTGCCGCCCGGAGCCGGCACGGGTCAAGATCGCGCTGGTGCCATGAGTCGCCTACAGGACGCCCTGGCGGCGAACGCGCAGATCTGGGGCGGCTGGGTGGTGGGTCCCACCATCCTCGGCCCCGAGGAGTTCGCGCAGGCCGGCTACGACTACGTCGGATTCGATGCCCAGCACGGCTATCTCGACGACGCCGATATCGCGCTACTGCTGCGCCGCCTCGAGCACGTACCGATCGCGACCGCCGTGCGGTTGCCGTCGGCGGATCCCGCACCCATCGGCCGGGTGCTCGACGCCGGCGCCGATGCGGTGATCATCGCGATGGTCGAAACGCCGGAACAGGCCGCCGCCGCTGTCGCCGCCACCCGCTACGCACCGGCCGGGGTGCGCAGTTTCGGGCCACTGCGGGCCAGCCTCGGCCACGATGTCGCCGCCCTTCAATCCCGGGCCGGGGTGTACGTGATGATCGAGACGGCGCGCGGGCTGGCCGCGCTCGATGTCATCTGCGCGGTGCCCGGCGTGACAGGTGTCTACGTCGGGCCCGCGGATCTGGCCATCTCGATGGGCTTGGGCCTGGCCGATGCCTGGACCCACCCGCAGGTGAAAGCCGCGATGACGCGTATCCAGCACACCGCGGCCGCGGCCGGGCTGATCACCGGCATCCACGCGGGCAGCGGCCCGCTCGGAAAAGCCATGGCAGAACTGGGTTTCCGGATGATCACGCTGGCCTCGGAGTCCCAGGCCCTGCGCCGGGGTGCGGCCGCTCACCTGACCGAAGCCCGCGACGGCGCCGCGGTCACCGACACACCCGGGGGATACACATGACCGCGACGCCCGTCGCCCTGGTCACCGGCGCCGCCCGCGGCCAGGGCGCCGCCATCGTCGCGAGGCTGCACGCCGACGGCTTCCGGATCGTCGCGGGCGATGTCCTTGCCGATGAATTACATTCCAGTACAGTTCATTACGGCGACAGGGTCGTCACGGTGGCACTGGATGTCACCTCCGAGGAGCAATGGGCGGCGGCGGTGGCGGCCGCGGTGGACCGGTTCGGAACGCTGACCACGCTGGTCAACAACGCCGGTGTGTTGCATAGGGCGGCGCTGGCCGACGAGACTGCCGCGGGTTTCGAAGGCAGCTGGCGGGTGAACTGCCTCGGCCCGTTCCTGGGCATCCGGGCCGCGCTGGCGGCGCTGACGGTGGCCGACGGGGCATCGATCGTCAACACCTGCAGCACAAGTGCCGTGCGGCCGTTCCCGAACCACACCGCCTACGGATCGTCGAAGTGGGCGCTGCGCGGTCTCACCCAGGCGACCGCGGTCGAGCTCGCGCCGTCCGGTATCCGGGTGAACGCCGTGTTCCCCGGTCCGGTCGCCACCCCGATGCTCGACGACCGCACCCAGGACCGGCTGGCCGCCCACGGTCGGCTGGGCACCCCCGCCGAGATCGCCGACGCGGTGGCGTTCCTCGTCTCGACCCAGGCGTCGTTCATCACCGGTTCGGAGCTCGTCGTCGACGGCGGCCAGATCCTGAAGATCGGCTGACGACGGTGGGCATCGATGAGCGGCTCGCGCCGGCGCTGCGGCACCTGGTCGCCGCCCGCACCGATCTGTCACCCGAAAAGATTGCCGCGGTGCGCGATTCGCTCGACACCCGGCGCGGTGACACCGCACGTGTGGTGGACACCACCGGGGTGCAGATCGACGACGACGTCGTGGCGAGTGGTATCGGCGTGCGGATCTACCGCGGGGGCGGGGCGCCGGCCGTGATCTTCTGCCACAGTGGGGCATTCGTCCTTGGCAACCTCGACACCGATCACCACCAATGTGTCGAACTGGCCCGGCGGGCGCGGGTGACGGTCATCTCCGTCGACTACCGGCTGGCCCCGGAAGATCCGTACCCGGCCGCCGCGGACGATGCCGGCGAGGTACTGGACTGGGCCGTCGGCAATGCCGCCGCCCTCGGTATCGACGCCGACCGGATCGCCGTGGCGGGCAGCAGCGCCGGCGGGGCGATCGCGGCCGGGCTTGCGCAGCGAGCGGCGTCCGGTGCGGCACCCCAGGTGCGTTTCCAGCTGTTGCATCAGCCGGTGCTCGACGACCGGTTGACGCCGTCCAAGGACGAATTCGACACCACCCCAGGCTTCGACGGGCCCGCCGTGCGCCAGATGTGGCGCCACTACCTGGGCGGTGAACCGGTGCCGGCCGGGGCGGCACCCGGGCGTCGCGACGACCTGGCCGGCCTGGCGCCCGCATTCATCAGCTGCTCGGAGCTGGACCCGTTGCGCGACGAGGCGATCGACTATGCGCTGCGATTGATGTGGGCCGGGGTGTCCACCGAGCTGCACGTCATTCCGGGCACCTGTCACGGCTTCGATTCCCTGGTGCCGCAGTGGGAGACCAGTCGGCAGCTGTTCGCCCTGCAGGGTGCGGCGCTGACGCGGGCTTTACACAGCTAGTTCCCGTGCCACCGCCGCGTGGTAGGCGTCGATGTGCGACGGGTTGACGATCCGGAAGAAGCCATCCGACATCGGTGCGTCCCGGTAGGCCTCGATGGTCATCGTCCTGGTGAACAAGGTGAGGTCCGGTCCCGGCGAACTGAAGTGGTATTCGATGGTCATCCTGCCGTCGAAGCCGACCTCACCGGTGCTGTCTGCGCTCAGGCGCCCCACCGAACTGAACACCCACATCCTGGGCCGGGTGGCGATCGCCAGCTGCCAGGTGAAGGTGCGGTCGGCGGTGGGGTGGGACTCCTGCCACGTGTCGCCGACGCGCAGCGGAAGCGTGCCGTCGAGGCCGCTGATCCGGGGAGCGTTGGGGTAGGTCTTGGTCCAGTTCGCCGGATTGGTCACGAAGTCGTAGATCGTCTCGGCGGAGTGCGTGAAGGTGGTCGACGAACTGGTGGTCACGATGCCCACGGATGGTGCCTTTCGGGTTGAGGTCAGGTGGTGCAACCGCAGTCGCCGAGGCCGTCTGCAGGCAACTCGGCGAGCAACTCGGTGCGGGTGTCGTCGAAGCTCAGAAACCCGGCGATCGGGGTCGACTCGGGCAGGGGAGTCTCGTAGCTCCAGGCGATGTCGTCGACGACGGTGTCACCGACCACGGCCGACCAGTACGTCGCGTGCCCCTTGTAATTGCAGTAACTGGTGGTCGCCGACCTTCGCAGCAGATCCATGCGCACCTGTGCGGGAGCCACGTACAGACGGGGGGCCAGCGCCGTCTCGAAGAGCACCGTCGACTCGGCGGTGTCCACCAGCGTCGTGCCGTCGACCGTCACCCGCAGCCCACGGTGGCCGGGCCGGCAGTCGACCCGGTGATAAGGATTGGGTGGGTAGTGCACCAGGGTGCGGCCCTCCTCGAGCCAGCTGTCCGCGGCCGCCCAGGGCACCTGCAGGTAGCCGGGCTTCTCCGGGAGTGGTGTCGTCGGCAGATCCCCGGTCTGGCCGGCCGGGAAGGCGTAGGCCAGGGGATGCCCGTGCCGGTGCACCATCAGCGCGGCTTCGGTATCGATGACGAGGCGGCCGTCGACCACTGCCTGTACACGCCGGGGATGCGGCTCGATGAACACGACATCGTCGGGCAGCGGTGGAAAGAACCATCCCGCGGGATCGGCGCCGAGCGGGCCGCGGCCGGCGTAGAGACTCATGGGTCAGAGCTTTACAGAAACAGTCGAAAATGTCACGCTGTTGGAATGGCGTCGTCAGGGTCGTCTCCTGGTGCACCAGGCCGCGTTCACGAAGTAAGGAGTGAGACCGCATGAAAGCCCGCTCATTTCGCCTCGACGACATCGAACCGTCGCCCACCCGGCACGGAGTGGGGGTCCGTGCGTCCGCGGGGGACCTGCTGTCCTACGAGCTGTCGGTGATCGCGGCCGAGCCGCTGGACGCGGTGCGCGCGGCCGGTGGCTGGATGTGCGACCGCGTGCGCGCCGGTTGGAAGGTCAATGTGCTTGTGCCGCAACGCTTCGATCCGCGGCCCCTGGGCATCCTCGGTGTCCGGGCGTACGCGCTGGAGACAGATCTTGAGCTGTTGACGGCAGATCCCGCCGCGCTCGCGGTGTCGGCGCAGGCCTGGGACCTGGATGCCCGGATGCGCCTGAACGTGGTGCGGGCGGTGGAACGCCGGGCCATCGAGGTGTCGGTCTGGGGGGCACGCCCACCCGAAGTGGCCGGACGAGTGGAGCCGGTGGTGCACCGACTCAGCCCCGCCGCGCGGGCATTCAAGGCACAGGCGCTGATCGCCGCCGGGGACGACCCGGCCGCCGGCACGGCTTCGGAGGAGTTCCACAGCTGCGCGTTGTGGTACCCGCTGGACGGCCCCGACCTGATTTCAGCTGGCTAGCTTGAGTATTCGGCGATGCCCCCGCACGGGGTGGACAGCCGCCGTCGACGCTGCCGGTTATCTCAATCCGGCTGTCCTTTTCCGCTGACGGGTCAGCGGTACCAGCCGGCGCGGCGGGCCCACCAGTCGCGGGCGACCACGCCGAGGATGCCGATGGCGAAGAGGATCAGGAACACATCCTCGACGTGACCGACATGGTTACCGCGCAGCATGCACAGCAGGAAGATGGCCGACAGGATGCCGCCGATGTGGATCCAGGTGTGGTTTTCCTTCGACCAGCCCCATTCGGCGGACGGAACGTCTTCCACGTCGACACCGGTGTGTCGCTCGACCTCGGTGTTGGCCACGGCTGCTCCTCGCTGGTCTACATCTGGTCTGCATCTGGTCCAGGCAGTGCCGTTATTCTGGCACACCGGTCCGATCTCACCCGACCGGCCGCCGATTGTGGGTACTTTCCCTAGATGCCGGGCCGCCGCGTGAAAACCGTCGAACAGTCCATCGCCGACACCGATGAGCCGGCCACCCGGCTGCGCAAGGACCTCACCTGGTGGGACCTCACCGTGTTCGGGGTATCGGTCGTCGTCGGCGCGGGCATCTTCACGGTCACCGCATCCACCGCCGCCAACATCACCGGCCCGGCCATCTCGGTGTCGTTCATCATCGCCGCCGTCACCTGCGGGCTGGCCGCGCTGTGCTACGCCGAATTCGCCTCGACCCTGCCCGTCGCCGGCAGTGCCTACACCTTCTCCTACGCCACCTTCGGCGAGTTCGTGGCCTGGATCATCGGCTGGGACCTGATCCTGGAGTTCGCCATCGGGGCGGCCGTGGTGGCCAAGGGTTGGTCCAGTTATCTGGGCACCGTCTTCGGGTTCGCGGGCGGCACCACCGAGATCGGCTCGCTCACCCTGGACTGGGGTGCGCTGCTGATCGTCGCGGTGGTGGCGACACTGCTGGCCTTCGGCACCAAACTGTCTTCGCATTTCAGTGCCGTCGTCACCGCCATCAAGGTGTCCGTGGTGTTGCTGGTGGTGATCGTCGGCGCGTTCTACATCAAGGCCGCCAACTACACACCGTTCATCCCGCCGCAGGAATCCGGCGAGGCATCCGGAACCGGCCTGGACCAATCGGTGTTCTCACTGCTGACCGGGGCCGCGGGCAGCCACTACGGCCTCTACGGGGTCTTGGCCGGGGCGTCGATCGTGTTCTTCGCCTTCATCGGGTTCGACGTCGTGGCGACCACGGCCGAGGAGACCAAGGATCCGCAGCGCGACGTGGCCCGGGGCATCCTGGCCTCCCTCGCGGTGGTCACCCTGCTCTACGTCGCGGTCGCGGTGGTGCTGTCCGGGATGGCATCCCACCTCGACCTGAAACAGGCCGGCAACGGGCACCCGAACCTGGCCACCGCCTTCGAACTCAACGGCGTGCACTGGGCCGCGAAAGTCATCTCGATCGGCGCCCTGGCCGGCCTCACCACCGTGGTCATGGTGCTGCTGCTCGGGCTGTCCCGCGTGTTGTTCGCGATGTCCCGGGACGGTCTGCTGCCGCGCCGGCTGGCCCACACCGGAACCCGTGGCACACCGGTGCGCATCACCGTCGTGGTCGCGGTGCTGACCGCGCTGGCGGCGGCCGTGTTCCCGATCGGCAAGCTCGAAGAGATGGTCAACGTCGGCACGTTGTTCGCCTTCATCCTCGTGTCGGCCGGGGTGATGGTGTTGCGCCGCAGCAGGCCCGACCTGCAGCGCGGCTTCCGGGTGCCCTGGGTGCCGCTGCTGCCGCTGGCCTCGATCGCCGCATGTGCGTGGTTGATGCTCAACCTCACCGGCCTGACCTGGCTGCGGTTCGGGATCTGGATGGTCATCGGGGTGGTGGTGTACCTGGCCTACGGGCGGCGGCATTCGAAGCTGGGTCAACGTGAGGAGGTGCTGCGCTGATGCAGTTCTGGAGCGGTACGGCGTTCATGGACACCGCGGCGGCGTTGCGGCTGGCACCACTGCTCGACGACGCCGGCTTCGACGGCCTGATCAGTGCCGACCACCTCGTCTACCCGCGTGACCTGAGGTCGAAATACCCTTCGCCGGAGGGGGTTCCGCCGTGGCAGCCGGAGACCGCGTGGCCCGACTCGTGGGTGCTCATCGGGGCGATGGCCGCGCTGACCAAGCGCCTGCGGTTCTCCAACGCCGTCTACGTGGCGCCGTCGCGCCCGCTGGTGCAGGTGGCCAAACTGGTGGCCACCGCGTCCGTCATCAGCGCGGGCCGGGTGTCGCTGGCCGTCGGTGCCGGCTGGATGCGCGAGGAGTTCGACCTGCTCGGCCAGGATTTCGACACCCGGGGCGCGCGCCTGGACGAGATGATCCCCGCCTTGCGGGAACTGTGGCGGGGCGGCTGGGTGTCCTGGCACGGCGAGCACTATCAGGTGCCCGAACTGATGCTGGAGCCGCACCCGCCCGCGCCGGTACCGATCCTGTGCGGCGGGGAATCCGAGGTCGCGCTGCGCCGGGCCGCCCGGCTGTGCGACGGCTGGGTCGGCACCGCCTACCGGCTCGACGACGCGGTGCGTTACGTCGAGCGGCTGCGCGCACTGCGCCGCGACTACGGCCGGGAGAACGAGCCCTTCGAGATCATGCTGGCCCTGCTCGAGGTGCCGACGCTGGAGGTGTTCCAGCGCGCGGAGGAGGCCGGGATCACATCGGTGATGTGTGCGCCCTGGTACGGCTCCGATGACCTGGAAGGGGCGATCGCCAGGTTCGCCGACGAGGTCATCATCAAGATGCGCTGACCCGGCCGGCCGTGCGACATTGATCCCGTGAGCGGAGCCAGCGGAGCGAATCATGGATGACGCGTACCCCCGCGACATGGTCGGCTACGGGCCGCACCCACCTGACCCGCAGTGGCCCGGCGGGGCGAAGATCGCCGTGCAATTCGTGCTGAACTACGAGGAGGGCGCCGAGAACTCGGTGCTGCACGGTGACGCGGGCTCGGAGACCTTCCTCTCGGATGTGGTGGGGGCGCAATCGTTTCCGAACCGGCATCTGAGCGTGGAATCGCTCTACGAGTACGGGTCGCGGGCCGGGTTGTGGCGGGTGCTGCGCACCTTCGACCGGCGTGGCCTGCCGCTGACCATTTTCGGCGTGGCCATGGCGCTGGCCCGCAATCCAGAGGCGGTGGCGGCGTTCACCGCACGAGGCGACGAGATCGCCTGTCACGGGTTGCGTTGGCTGAGTTACCAACTGGCCGACGTCGACGTGGAGCGCGCGCACCTGGCCGAGGCGGTGCGGCTGATGACCGAGCTGACCGGCGCGGCCCCACTGGGCTGGTACACCGGCCGTGACTCGCCGCAGACCCGGCAGCTTGTCGTCGAGCACGGTGGCTTCCTCTATGACTCCGACTCCTACGCCGACGACCTGCCGTATTGGACCCGCACCGGCGGTCGCGACCATCTGGTGGTGCCCTACACACTGGACACCAACGACATGAAGTACGTGTCGACCAGTGGATTCCCCAGTGGCACAGAGTTCTTCACCTATCTGCGGGATGCCTTCGACGTGCTGTACGCCGAAGGCGAGGCCGGTGCCCCGAAGATGTTGTCGGTGGGCCTGCACTGCCGGCTGGTGGGCCGGCCCGCGCGCATCGCCGCGCTGGAACGTTTTCTGGACCATGTGCAGGCACATGACCACGTGTGGATCACCCGGCGGGTGGACATCGCGCGGCACTGGATCGAGCGTTTTCCGCCTGGCGACCCTCACCGTTGATCGAAGCGGAACACCGCCAACCGGCCCGCCAGGGCCTCGAACTCCTCCGGCGTGCCGTCGGTGACCAGCCCGGAGCGTTTGGCGAAGCCGACGCCGACGGGCACCTTCTCGGCGAAGGCGCGCAGCACGGGCCGGGACTGTTCGGCGGTCAGTTCCACGATCTGCACCCGGCGCGAGCGCCTTCCCCTGGTCAGCACGCCGGTACCGGCGGCGCGGGCGTTGGCGGCCCAATCCGCACCCGGATAGCCGGCGACCGTGTACAGCGCCCCGTCGTGTTCGAACGGCGTCATCGGGGTGCTGCGCGGCCGGCCGGACTTGCGGCCCGGCACCGTCAGTACCTGCGACGGTCCGGCGGGCACCCCGAGCCTGCCGAGGGCGACCACCAGCTTGTTCATCGATTTCAGCCAGCTCGGAGGTTTTGGATCGTCAGACATGCTGTGCTCCTTGGGTTTCGGCGAACATGAAACGGTTGTCGGTGACCCATTGCGCGAACGGGGTGGCGGGCCGTCCGAGGATCCTCGGCACCTCGTCGGTGACGAGGGCGGGCCGGCCGACGCCCGCTTCGAGCAGCCCGATGTACGCGTCGGCGAACGCCGCCGGAAAACCGATGGCGGCGAAGCGTTCCCGCACCGCGGCCGGTGGCAGTTCGGTGTAGCGCAGGTCGCGACCCAACGCGACCCCGATGGCCCGGACCAACTCGGTGTTGGTCAGCGACTGCGGCCCGGTGAGTGGAATCCGCGTTCCGTCGAGGTCGTCGGTGAGCAGGGCCACCGCGGCCACCGCGGCGATGTCGGCGTCGGCGATCACCGCGGTGGCCGCCTGCGCGTACGGTCCGCTGACCACATCCCCGGCCTTGATCTGCCCCGACCACATGCCGGCGAAGTTCGAGGCGAACACGCTGGGCCGCAGGCTCACCCAGTCCAGGCCCGAGCCGACCGCGAGCTGTTCGCACTCGCGGTTGCGATCACCGCGCACCCGCGACGGCTGACGGTCATCGTCGTCGTCGGCATTGATCGCCGAGAGTGCGACCAGCTTGCGCACGCCGGCGGCCTGCGCGCACTCGACGGTGGCCTCGAGTTCGCCGATGAGGGCACGCGAGTTGAGGAAGACCGCGTCCACGCCGGACATCCCGGCCGCGGCGCAGGGCACGATGTCCACGGACCCCGGGAAGGCGGGCGCAGAACGGCTGACGGCGCGCACCCGGACGCCGGCGTCGACCAGAAGTTGCACGAGCGGGCGGCCGATGTTGCCGGTCGCCCCGGTGACCAGAATTGTTTTCATGCTCACAAGGACGGGGCGGCAGCGCCGAAAGTTACGCGTAACTTTTCCGGGTGCGGGATCGTCATAACACCATGACCGACGCGATCGACACCGCCTGGCGCGAGCACCACGCGTATCTGGTGAATCTCGGATACCAGATGCTCGGGGATGTGGGTGACGCCGAAGACCTTGCGCAGGAGGCATTCCTGCGGTTGTCGCGTGCCGCCGAACCCGTCGACGACGTCCGGGCCTGGCTCACCGTGGTGACCGGCCGGCTGTGCCTGGATCTGCTGCGCTCGGCGCGGATGCGCCGGGAACGCCCCGACGGGGACGGTGCCGCAGGCGTGCTGCCTGATCCGGCGCCCGACCCTGCCGACCGGGTGACGCTCGACGACGAGGTCAGCACGGCATTACTGGCGGTGCTGGGCACGCTCAGCCCGGGGGAGCGGGTCGCGTTCGTGCTGCACGACGTGTTCGGAATCCCGTTCGACGAAATTGCCGAGACGGTGGGCCGGCCGGTGGGCACCTGCCGGCAGTTGGCCCGTCGGGCCAGGACCAAGGTCGCCGGCTCCGGGCCGCTGCTCGGTGACGTCACCCGGGCCGAACACCGCCGGGTCACCGAGGCATTCATCACGGCGTGCGCCAACGGCGACCTCGCGGCGCTGACGTCGGTACTGGATCCCGAGGTGTGGGGGGTGGGCTCGGTGCTGGCCGATCCGCCCATCGCGGATCAGGTCAATCACGGGCCGCACGATGTCGCCGTGAACCTGTTGCGGTACCTGGGGCCGGGGGCCACGGTGGTGTGCGCCGCCGAACCGGTGTTGTTGGCCTTCGACCGCGGCCATTTGTTCGCGGTGGTGGTGCTGACATTCCGTGCCGACCGGGTGGTC
Source organism: Mycobacterium sp. P2_H7 (assembly GCF_056403275.1). NCBI lineage: Bacteria > Bacillati > Actinomycetota > Actinomycetes > Mycobacteriales > Mycobacteriaceae > Mycobacterium > Mycobacterium sp. P2_H7. The sequence goes on from NZ_JBFUFU010000023.1 coordinate 28,940, forward strand.
AAGATCGAGGCGACGGCCGACCCGTCCGCACGTCAACCGTAGGTGAACGAAAACACCTGCAGGCCGCGGGAGAACGCGACGTCGATGCGCCCCGCGCCGTCGGGGTGGTCGGTGACGATCTGCCGCATGTTGGGCGGTCCGCTGACCGGTATGCGGCGGGTGACCCCGGTACTGGTGACCCCGAGCGTGCCGGTGCCGCCGACGACCACGTAGACGTTGCGGGCGTGATAGTTCAGCGCGATCTGGGCGTCGTCCCCGGTCGCGGTGGCGCCTTGATAGTCCAGTTGCCAGGGGCCGCCCAGCGCGAAGGAGTCGTCGTTCAGGCGGGCCGGGAGCGCGAAGGTCATGGTGCCTTCGTCGTAGGGGCCTGTGCCGCCGTAGTTCACCACTTTCCCGACGCTCAGATAGGTCTCCGGGGTCAGCGGTGACCGCGGGGTGGTGTCGGGAGCCTCGGTCGGTGCGGGCAGTGTCTTGTCCGGGTGGGCCTGCGACAGCAGCTCCCTGATCAGTTTCTCGGTGACGTCGTAGTCGCCCTCGCCGAACTTCACGTGCCGGACGGTGCCCTGCGCGTCGATCAGGTAGTGGGCCGGCCAATAACGGTTGCGATAGTTCGTCCAGGTGGCGTAACCGTTGTCGAGGGCCACGGGATAGGTGATCCCCAGATCGCGTGCACCACTGACGACATTGCCTTCTTCGCGTTCGAACGCGTACTCCGGGGTGTGCACGCCGATGACCTCGAATCCGGTGTCGCGGTAGGCGCGGTACCAGTCGACGACGTGCGGGATGCTGCGTTGGCAGTTGATGCAGGAGTAGGCCCAGAAATCGATGAGCACCACCTTGCCGCGCAAGGCGGCCAGTTCGACGGCCGAGCCCTCCGGTGTGTTGAGCCAGGCCGTGATGCCTTTGATATCCGGTGCCATTCCGCAATTCTCGAGTTCGGTTGCACCGTCGGAGCATTGGGACAGTCCGGCATTCTGTTCGTTGACGATGCCGCCCAGGTTGAGTTTGTCCCGGATCTGTTGGTCACCGCCGACGGCGTCGGACAACGCGGCCGTGTAGTCGGGCACGGCCCGCTGCAGTCGGGCCGGAACGTTGAACACCAGCGCGACGGCCAGCGCGATGGTGACCACCCCGGCGGCGATGCGGATGCCGCGCTGGCGCCGGCGAAAAGCGGTGACCCGCTCGCTGACCCGTCGGCCGGCCAGGGCGAAGAACAGCAACGGCAGCGCCGCGCCGACCGCGAACGACGCCGTGAGCGCCACGGTGGACAACCCGATTTCGCCGGTCGCGCCCGCCACGATGATCGCGGCGAGCACCGGTCCCGCGCACGGCACGTAGAGCACGCCGAGCGCCAGGCCCAGCCCGAAACCAGAACTTCCGGAACCGAATTGCCGTTGCGGTAACCGGGCGAACGGCTTCTCCAGGATGGCCTCGACGCGCGGGAAGATCAGCCCGATACCGATGGCCATCAGTGCTGCCAGCGCCACCCAGCGCAGCGCGTCCTGTGGCAGACGCAGCAGTGTCAACAGCGCCGACCCGGCCAGGGTCACGGCGGTGAAGCTCAGCACCAGGCCGGCGATCACCAGGTACGGCCGCCGAGCGGTGGAGTTCTCGGTCTGGGTGCCGGAGAAGAAGATGACGGGCAGCACCGGCAGGATGCACGGCGAGATCCCGGTGATCAGGCCGCCGAGAAACCCGATGGCGACGAGTGTGAGCATGGTGCGGCTTCCGACCTGCGAAGGCACGAGCGGCGCCCGTCGTGCGACGGGGGGATCGACACGAGGGCGCCGTTCGTGGGTCTTGTTGTGGGGCAGTCAGACTCAGGCAGGGGGCATGAGAACGGTATCGATCATGTAGACCGTGGCGTTGGCGGTCTTGACGCCGCCGCACACCAGTCCGGCGTCGTTGACCTTGATGTCCGGTCCGGCGCCCGTCACGGTGACCGGCGCGCCCTGCAGCGTCGTGTGCTGGCCGCCGACCTTCGCGGGACTGGCCTGGCCCTCGACCACGTGATAGGTCAGGATCTTGGTCAGCAGATCCGAATCGGTCTTGAGCTTCTCCAGAGTGGCCGCGTCGATCTTGGCGAACGCATCATCGGTGGGCGCGAACACCGTCAGCCCCGGGTTGCTGTTCAGCGTGTCCACCAGGTTGACCTGCGGATTCAGCTTGCCCGACAACGCCGAGGTCAGGGTCGTCAACATGGGGTTGTTGGAGGCGGCGACGGCCACCGGGTCCTGGGCCATACCGGCCACCGACCCCGGTCCGCTGGGGACCTGCTTGGCGTACGCGGCGCAACCTGCTCCCACCAGTCCGGCAGCGGGGTCGCCCATCGCGCTGGTCATCGCGGGCGCCGTCATGGCCATGCTGGTCGAGGTGCTGGTTTCCGGCGCGGCGCTGGCGTTCGTGGACGAATCCTTCGAACACGCAATGCTTCCGAACAGGGTGAGCGCCGAAAGTCCGACGACCGCCACTGTTTTCGATTGAGCTATGTGCATCACTGTCATTACTCGAATCTGTTGTGGAGCGGTCTTTTGGGCCGCCCTCACCGATGTATTCGGTGCGATCTCCGTCACGGATGGGTCGGCCTGTGAGAGCACATCCGGCGTCGGTGCCACCACTGCCGATTCCGCGCGGCACAATGGTGCGGTGAACGTCCCCTCAGAGTCCGGCCGCGTTCGAGTCCTGCTGCTGGGCAGCACTGGTTCGATCGGCACCCAGGCGCTCGAGGTGATCGCCGCCAACCCGGACCGCTTCGAGGTGGTGGGTCTCGCCGCCGGCGGTGGCAACGCCGACCTGTTGGCCCGCCAAGCCGCCGAGACCGGTGTCCGCAATGTCGCCGTCGCCGACCCCGACGCCACCATCGAGGCCGCCTACCGCGGACCCGACGCGGCCACCCGCATCGTCGAGGACACCGAGGCCGACGTGGTGCTCAATGCCCTCGTCGGCGCGCTGGGCCTCAAACCGACCCTGGCCGCCCTGCACAGCGGAGCCCGCCTGGCGCTGGCCAACAAGGAGTCGCTGGTGGCCGGTGGGCCCCTGGTGCTCGCCGCCGCGGCGCCCGGGCAGATCGTGCCGGTGGACTCCGAACACTCGGCGCTGGCGCAGTGCCTGCGCGGCGGCAGCGCCGACGAGGTGGCCGCACTGGTGCTGACGGCGTCGGGCGGTCCGTTCCGCGGCTGGACCGCCGACGCGCTCAAGAGCGTCACCCCCGAGCAGGCCGGCGCGCACCCGACGTGGTCGATGGGACCGATGAACACGCTGAATTCGGCCTCGCTGGTCAACAAAGGCCTGGAGTTGATCGAGACGCATCTGTTGTTCGGCATCGACTACGACCGCATCGAGGTCGTGGTGCATCCGCAGTCCATCGTGCACTCGATGGTCACCTTCACCGACGGCTCCACCCTGGCCCAGGCCAGCCCGCCGGACATGAAACTGCCGATCGCGCTGGCGCTGGGCTGGCCGGACCGGGTGGCGGGGGCCGCGCAGGCCTGTGACTGGACCACAGCGTCGACGTGGACGTTCGAGCCGCTGGACGCGCAGGTGTTCCCGGCGGTGGAGCTGGCCCGCGAAGCAGGCCGGCGTGGCGGATGTCTCACCGCGGTCTACAACGCAGCCAACGAGGAAGCCGCGGCCGCCTTCCTCGCAGGGCGTATCGCTTTCCCATCGATTGTCCGAACTGTTGCCGATGTGCTGCACGCTGCAGACCAATGGGCCGCCGCACCAGCTACCGTGGAAGAAGTACTCGACGCGCAGGATTGGGCCAAAGCCGCAGCCCAGCGCCTGATCAACACCGAATCGACGCAGGAGGTCACCGCAGCCCGATGATGTTTGCTCTCGGCATCGCGCTGTTCGCGCTGGCCATCCTGGTCTCGGTGGCCCTACACGAATGCGGTCACATGTGGGTGGCGCGTGCCACCGGTATGAAGGTCCGCCGCTATTTCGTCGGCTTCGGTCCCACCCTGTGGTCGACCATGCGGCCCAATCGGCTCGGCCACACCGAGTACGGCGTGAAGGCGGTCCCGCTCGGCGGGTTCTGCGATATCGCGGGCATGACATCGGTCGAGGAACTGACCCCCGACGAGCAACCCCACGCGATGTACAAGCAGAAGGTGTGGAAGCGCGTCGCCGTGCTATTCGCGGGCCCGGGCATGAACTTCCTGATCGGCCTGGTGCTCATCTACGCCATCGCCGTCATCTGGGGCCTGCCCAACCTGCGGCCGCCGACCACCGCGATCGTCGGCCAAACCGCTTGTGTGGCACCGCAGATCAGCAAAGACGGGGACAACCCGTACGGACCGTGCCCGCAGCCGGGCCCGGGTCCTGCGGCACGGGCCGGCATCCAGGCCGGCGACACCATCGTCAAGGTCGACGGCGCCGACGTGGCGACGTTCGCCGACATGGCTGCGGCCATCCGCAAGCTGTCAGGCCCGATCCCGGTGGTCTACGAACGCAACGGCGAGCGGGTCGCCACCGTCGTCGACGTCGCGCAGACGCAGCGTTTTGTCGACAAGGACTCCGACAAGACGGCTGCCGTCGGTGCCATCGGCGTCAGCATGGCCGCCCCACCCGGACCGACGCAGTACAACCCGCTGTCGGCGATCCCGGCCACCTTCACCTTCACCGGCGACCTGGCCGTCGAACTGGGCAAGTCGCTGGCCAAGATCCCCACCAAGGTCGGTGCACTGGTGCACGCGATCGGGGGTGGCGAGCGTGATCCGGAGACGCCGATCTCGGTGGTCGGCGCATCGATCATCGGCGGTGACACCGTCGACCACGGGCTGTGGGTGGCGTTCTGGTTCTTCCTGGCGCAGATGAACTTCGTGCTGGGCGCGGTGAACCTGATCCCACTGCTCCCGTTCGACGGCGGTCACATCGCGATCGCGGTGTTCGAGAAGGTCCGGAACATGATCCGGGCGGCGCGCCGTGTCGACGCGGCCGGCCCCGTGAACTACCTCAAGTTGATGCCCGCCACCTACGTGGTGCTGGTCTTCGTCGTCGGATACATGCTGTTGACCGTCACCGCCGACCTGGTCAATCCCATCAGACTCTTCCAGTAGATCTGGCACAGCCAAGAGGAGAACATCGTGACTTCCATCGGTCTGGGCATGCCTGCCCCGCCGGCGCCCACTCTGGCGCCGCGCCGCAAGACCCGCCAGCTCAAGGTCGGCGACGTCGGGGTGGGCAGCGACTCGCCGATCTCGGTGCAGTCGATGTGCACCACCAAGACCCACGACATCAACGCGACGCTGCAGCAGATCGCCGAGCTGACCGCGTCGGGCTGCGACATGGTCCGGGTCGCGTGCCCCCGGCAGGAGGACGCCGACGCGCTGCCGATCATCGCGAAGAAGGCGAACATCCCGGTCATCGCCGACATCCATTTCCAGCCGAAGTACATCTTCGCCGCGATCGACGCCGGGTGTGCGGCGGTGCGGGTGAACCCCGGCAACATCAAGGAGTTCGACGGTCGGGTCGCCGAGGTCGCCAAGGCGGCGGGCGCGGCCGGAATCCCGATCCGGATCGGGGTCAACGCGGGCTCGCTGGACGCCCGGATGATGAAGAAGTACGGCAAGGCGACGCCCGAGGCGCTCGTCGAGTCGGCACTGTGGGAGGCCTCGCTGTTCGAGGAGCACGGTTTCGGCGACATCAAGATCAGCGTCAAGCACAACGACCCGGTGGTCATGGTCGCCGCCTACGAGCAGCTGGCCGCCCAGTGCGACTACCCGCTGCATCTCGGCGTCACCGAGGCCGGACCGGCGTTCCAGGGCACCATCAAGTCCGCCGTGGCGTTCGGTGCGCTGTTGTCCCGCGGTATCGGTGACACCATCCGGGTTTCGCTCTCCGCGCCGCCCGCCGAGGAGATCAAGGTCGGCACGCAGATCCTGGAGTCGCTGAACCTGCGGCCGCGCGGCCTGGAGATCGTGTCCTGCCCGTCGTGCGGCCGCGCCCAGGTGGACGTGTACACGTTGGCCAACGAGGTCTCGGCCGGCCTCGAGGGGCTCGACGTGCCGCTGCGCGTGGCCGTGATGGGTTGCGTGGTGAACGGCCCGGGCGAGGCCCGCGAGGCCGACCTGGGTGTCGCGTCCGGCAACGGCAAGGGCCAGATCTTCGTCAAGGGTGAAGTGGTCAAGACCGTGCCGGAGTCGCAGATCGTGGAAACCCTCATCGAGGAGGCCATGCGCATCGCGGCCGAATTGGACTCGGGCGCAAGTGCCAGCGGTTCGCCCGTTGTCACCGTAAGCTGAAACCCGGCCCTGTGAGCGGGGTCACCCTCCGGTTCAGGTAGCTCAGGCTCTGGTTGTTCAGAAAGAATCGTCATGTCGGCACCGCCCCTGTACCGCCTCACCGATGAGCGCCGTGTCTCTTTGGTGCGCGACGTCGGCCAGGTTCGCGAGGTTCTCGACGAGGATCCGGTCGGCTCGTGCATGGTGGCGTGCCGGGTACTCGACTACGGCGTCGACCCGAATGCGATCGGCGGCGAACTGTGGACGCGGCGCCGGGTCGACGAATCACTCTGCTACGCAGGGGCGAACCTCATCCCGCTGCGCGGTGGTCCCGACGACATCGCCGCGTTCGCCGACAAGGCGCTGGGCTCGCCGCGTCGGTGTTCCTCGCTCGTCGGCCGCGCCGAGCTGGTGTTGCCGCTGTGGCGGCGACTCGAAGCGGGCTGGGGCGCGGCGCGCGATGTGCGCGACGAGCAACCGTTGATGGCGCTGTCGGCTCCGCCCCAATGCGCGGGCGACCCCGCGGTGCGGCCCGTGCGGATGGAAGAGCTGGACGCCTATCTGGTGGCCGCCATCGAGATGTTCATCGGCGAGGTGGGCATCGACCCGCGGATGGGTGACGGCGGGCGCGGCTACCGGCGCCGGGTGGCCGGCCTGATCGCGGCGGGCCGCGCCTGGGCACGTTTCGAGGACGGTCAGGTGGTCTTCAAGGCCGAGATCGGTTCGCAGTCGCCGACGGTCGGTCAGATCCAGGGTGTGTGGGTCCATCCGGAGTGGCGGGGCCGTGGGCTGGGCGCCGCGGGCACCGCGACGCTGGCCGAGGCGGTGTTGCGCGGCGGGCGCGTCGCGAGCCTGTACGTCAACGGCTACAACCACGTCGCCCGCGGCGCGTACGCGAAGATCGGCTTCACCCAGGTGGGGACGTTCGCCACAGTCCTGTTGGACTGAGCCGACCGCCCGGTCTCGGATCTGTCACGGTTCCGTCTCGGTGCGCCTCCACCCACGAACGTCGTCACACTTTTAACATTTGCCTCAATGGCAACTACAACCTCACCAGTCTCGCGAGTCGCCGCGGCCGTCATGGCCGTCGTCGCGACCGCCGCCACGCTGAGTGCCTGCACACCCAAACCCAAAGGTCCCGAACCGACCGCCGAAGCCTTCTTCACCGCACTTGCCACCGGGAACACCACGGCCGCAGCGGATCTCGCCGACCATCCGGCGCAGGCGCAGGCCGCACTGAACGAGGCCTGGTCAGGGCTGCAGGCCACCCGGCTGGACACCCAGATCCTGGGATCCAAGTACGCCCAGGACACCGGCACCATCAAATACCGGTACAGCTGGCACCTGCCCAAGGACCGGGTCTGGACCTACGACGGCGAACTCAACATGATCCGCGAGGAAGGGCACTGGCAGGTGCGCTGGAAAGCCACCGGCCTGCACCCCCAGCTCGGTGAGAACCAGACCCTCGCGTTGCGGGCCGACCCACCCCGGCGGGCCTCGGTCAACGAGCGCGGCGGCTCCGACGTGCTGGTTCCGGGGTATCTGTACCACTACGAGCTCGACGCCAGGGTCGCCGGCGCGGCGCTGATGCCGACGGCCCGCGCCGTCACCGACGCGCTGCGGCCGTTCGACAACACCCTGGACGCGCAGCGGCTGGCCGAGGAGGCGAGTTCGTCGACCAAGCCGATGGACCTCATCACGTTGCGCAAGGACGACAACGACCGGGTGTCGCCCGCGATCGGCAAGTTGCCCGGCGTGGTGGTCACCCCACAACCCGAGATGATGCCCACCGACGAGCGATTCGCGCCGGCCATCGTCTCGGAGGTCAAGAAGGCGGTGTCAGCCGACCTCGTGGGTCAGGCCGGGTGGCGGGTGGTCAGCGTCAACCAGAACGGCGTGGACGTCGACGTGCTCAACGAGGTGCCGGGCAACCCGGCGCCCTCGGTGACGATCAGTCTGGACCGCGCGGTGCAGAACTCTGCGCAGGACGCGGTGAACATGGTCGGCAAGAAGGCGATGATCGTGGCGATCAAGCCGTCGACGGGTGAGATCCTGGCCGTCGCGCAGAACGCCGCCGCCGATGCCGACGGACCGACGGCCACGATGGGGCTCTACCCACCCGGGTCGACGTTCAAGATCGTCACCGCGGGTGCGGTGGTGGACCGGGACATGGCCACCCCCAACACCTTGCTCGGGTGCCCGGGGTCGCTGGACATCGGGCACCGGACCATCAACAACTACAACACCTTCGACTTGGGCACGGTCCCGATGTCGCGGGCGTTCGCCAATTCGTGCAACACCACCTTCGCCGAACTTGCCAGCACGTTGCCGCCGCGTGGCCTGAACCAGGCGGCTGCCCAGTACGGTCTGGGCCCCGACTACGTGGTGGACGGTATCCCCACGGTGACCGGATCGGTGCCGCCGACGGTGGACCTGACCGAACGCACCGAGGACGGTTTCGGCCAGGGCAAAGTGCTGGCCAGCCCGTTCGGGATGGCCATGGTGGCAGCCACCGTGGCGGCCGGGAAAACACCTGTGCCACAACTGATCCTGGGACGCCAGACGCAGATCAACGGCACCGCTGCGCCGATCTCGCCGAAGATGCTCGACGCGCTCCGGCCGATGATGCGCCTGGTGGTGACCAACGGCACGGCCAAGGACCTCAACGGGCTCGGCGACGTCCGCGGCAAGACCGGTGAGGCCGAGTTCAACGGCGGGTCGCATGCCTGGTTCGCCGGGTACCGCGGCGATATGGCCTTCGCCGCGCTGATCGTCGGTGGTGGCAGCTCGGAGTATGCCGTGCGGATGTGCCGGGACATGCTCAACGGCCTGCCGCCGGACTATCTGGCCTGACTACCTCGCCTGACGCCTGCTGGGTACCCTGGCGGGTGACCATGACAGGCATAGACGACTACACGGCGCTGCGCGTCTCCGACGCCGACCGCAACGGCACATTGCGGCGGCTGCACAACGCTGTGGCACTCGGGCTGATCGACATCGGCGAGTTCGAGGAACGGTCGGCCCTGGTCTCCCAAGCCCGGCTGCACACCGACCTGGACGCCCTGGTCGGCGACCTGCCGGGTCCGGGGGCCATCGTGACGTCGGCCACCGACCGGGTGGAGCTGCGCGGGGTGATGGGTTCGCTCAAGCGCCAGGGGGAGTGGGTGGTGCCCACCCGCCTGTCGCTGCATCGCCGGATGGGGTCGGTCGATCTCGACCTGACTCAGGCGCGGTTCGCCGGCCCGATGATCGTGGTGGAGCTCGACCTCAAATTCGGCGGCATCGACATCCGGCTGCCCGACGGCGCGAGTGCCTCGATCGACGATGTCGAGGTGGTCGTGGGCAGCGCCAACGACCACCGGCGGGACGCCCCGGCCGAGGGCACGCCGCACATCGTCTTCACGGGCAAGGTGGTCTGCGGGTCGGTGGACATCCGCGGGCCCCGGCGGTCCTGGGTGCCTCGGATCCGACGCGGGAACTAACGCGGCTCGAGCACCGCGAACGTCAGGGTGGACTTGGCGGCCAGCCTGTTCCGGTCCACGTCGAAGACATCGACGGCGGTGACAATGAGGCGCCTGCCCGCGCGCACGATCGTCGCCTCGGCCCGGGCCCGGCCCAGCACCGGCGCCAGGAAGTGGATGTTCAGGTCGGCGGTGGTGACGTCGTACCCGACGCCGGTGTGCCGTCCGGCGAGGATGCCCGCGGCGATGTCGATGAGCGTGGCCACCAGGCCGCCCTGCAGCGCGCCCCGGACGTTGGCCAGATCGGGCCGGTTGTCCATCTCCAGGACCAGCCGGTCATCGGTCGACTCGACCTCGACGTAGCCGAGCCGGTTCAGGATGTGGTCTTCGCTCACCGCCGTACGGTAACACCATTACCGCTGGTGGAAGCCCGGTGCCCACGAAGCCGCGGCTCGTCGGGACGATCGCCGTCGGCTGACGACTAGGCTGACCGCCATGTCTGTTCGCGCGCCTCTTCGGTCCGGAGAGTTGTCCCCGACCCTGCCGGTGCCCAAGTCCATCCCGCGCCCGGAGTACGCGTGGCAGCCGACCGCGGTCGAAGGACACGAACCCTGGGTGCAGACACCCGAGGTGATCGAGAAGATGCGGGTCGCCGGCCGGATCGCCGCGGCCGCACTCGCCGAGGCCGGCAAGGCGGTGGCGCCCGGCGTCACCACCGATCACCTGGACCGGGTGGCCCACGAGTACATGCTCGACCACGGCGCCTATCCGTCCACACTGGGCTACAAGGGCTTCCCGAAGTCCTGCTGCACCTCGCTGAACGAGGTCATCTGCCACGGCATCCCGGACTCCACCGTCATCGAGGACGGCGACATCGTCAACATCGACGTCACGGCCTACATCGACGGGGTGCACGGGGACACCAACGCCACTTTCCTGGCCGGCGACGTGTCCGAGGAACACCGGCTGTTGGTGGAACGCACGCACGAGGCCACCATGCGGGCCATCAAGGCGGTCAAACCGGGCAGGCAGCTCTCGGTGGTCGGACGGGTCATCGAGGCTTACGCGAACCGCTTCGGCTACAACGTCGTTCGCGATTTCACCGGCCACGGTATCGGCACCACCTTCCACAACGGCCTGGTGGTGCTGCACTACGACCAACCGGCCGTCGACACCGTGATCGAGCCGGGGATGACCTTCACCATCGAGCCGATGATCAATCTCGGCGCGCTGGACTACGAGATCTGGGACGACGGCTGGACCGTGGCCACCAAAGACCGCAAGTGGACCGCGCAGTTCGAGCACACCCTCGTCGTCACCGCGGACGGCGCCGACATCCTGACCCTGGCGTGAGCTCCGGCGGCGCGCTACTGGTCGCCGGCACCACCTCTGACGCCGGCAAGTCGATGGTCGTCGCCGGGCTGTGCCGGCTGTTGGCGCGCAAGGGTATTCGGGTGGCCCCGTTCAAGGCCCAGAACATGAGCAACAATTCCGCCGTGACCGTCGAGGGCGGCGAGATCGGCCGCGCGCAGGCGATGCAGGCCCGCGCCGCCGGCCTGGCGCCCAGCATCCGGTTCAACCCGATCCTGCTCAAACCCGGTAGTGACCGCACCTCGCAGTTGGTGGTGCGGGGTCAGGTGGCGGGCACCATGGCGGCGGGAGACTACTTCACCCGCCGCACCGAGCTGGCCGGTGTCGTGGCCGACGAATTATCCGCGCTGCGAGCCGAATTCGACGTCGTGATCTGTGAGGGCGCGGGGTCGCCCGCCGAGATCAACCTGCGCGCCAGCGATCTGGCCAACATGGGCCTGGCGCGGGCCGGCGGGCTGGCGGTGCTGCTGGTCGGTGACATCGACCGCGGTGGCCTGCTGGCACATCTGTTCGGCACGGTGGCGGTGCTGGAACCCGAGGACCAGAAACTCATCAGCGGCTTCCTGGTCAACAAGTTCCGGGGTGATCCCGCATTGCTGGCTCCCGGGCTGGAGCAACTGCAGACGCTGACCGGACGGCCCACCTACGGCGTGATCCCGCATCTGGACTCGTTGTGGCTGGACGCCGAGGATTCCCTGTCGGTGACCACCGGTGCCACCCTCGGTGAACCGGTGGCGCCGCGCGGGTCCGAATGGCTGCGGGTGGCGGTGGTCCGGCTGCCGCGCATCTCCAACTCCACCGACGTCGAGGCGCTCGCCTGCGAGCCCGGTGTGCTGGTGCGCTGGGTGGCGGACCCGGCCGATATCGGTGACGCCGACGTGGTGGTGCTGCCGGGCAGCAAGGCCACCGTGTCGGATCTGGCGTGGCTGCGCGAGCGCGGACTTGCCGACGCGGTGGTGGCGCACGCCCGGGCCGGCCGGCCGGTGCTGGGGGTGTGCGGCGGATTCCAGATGCTGTGCCGCCGGATCGACGATTCCGTCGAATCGCGGGCCGGCGCGGTCGACGGTCTGGGCCTGCTGGACGCCGAGATCGTGTTCGACCCGCAGAAAACCTTGCGGCACTGGGAGACTCCGCTACACGGCTACGAGATCCACCACGGGCAGGTACGCAGCTCCGATGAACAGGACTGGCTCGGGGTGGGCATCCGCCGCGGTACGGTCTTCGGCACGCACTGGCACGGTCTGCTGGACAACGACGAGGTACGCCGGGCATGGCTCACCGAGGCGGCTGGGGCGGCGGGCCGTACCGGATTCGTCGTGGCCACCGATACCGATGTGCGGGCCCGGCGCGACGGGCAACTGGATGTGATGGCCGACGCGCTGGCCGCCCACGTCGACCTCGACGCGGTGTGGGGGCTGCTCGACGGGCCACCGCGGCGCAACATCATCGCCAGCACGATCACGCCGACGGCGGACGTCGCCGATCGGTAGCCTGGGCCGATGATCGCGCGCCTGGTGATACCAGCGCTGCTGATCGCGTCGGCGCTCAGCGGATGCGCGCATGTCATCGACGGCACACCCGCCTGGCCCGGAACCCGGCTGCAGAAAGTTCTGCTCACCTCGGCCGACTTTGCGCCCGGCGTGCTCTATGACCGCGTCGTCGAACGGCCGGGCGAGCCCGACGGTGCCGGTGGGCCACCGGCGATGCTGTCCACGCCGGAGGGCTGCAGTGACGGCTTCACCCGGGTGATCGCGGCGACGGCCGAACGCGGTCCGGGCAGTGCGGCCAAGTACACGGTGACCTACGACGGAGCCCGGATGCTCGTCACGGTGCTCAGCTGGCAACTGGACGTCGACGCGCTGGAGGCGACCGCGCAACGGTGCGCGCACTACGACACCTTCTTCGATCGGTCCTCGCCCGCCATCCCGATCACCACCACCCGATTGGACACCCCGCGCCCGGCGGCGCTGGCTTTCGAGCAGACGATGCAGCTCGGCGCCCAGCGCAGCAGCGTGTACTACTCGTTCGAAAACGTGGACGGGATGGCGGTTTTCGCCGTCGGCTTCCCGACGCCGGACCCCACCGTCACCGTCCGTGGGGCCCTGCCGCAAACCTTCCTCGACGTCACCGGCAAACAAGCGGGCCGCATCGGTGGCAGCTGACCGTCCGGGGTCAGACCGGCGAAAACGCCCGCGCCGGACCGGTTCATGTCCTAGCGTGACGCAATGCCTTCGACCATGGTGACCGTCGACGGAGTACCTGTCGCCGTCGAGGTGGCGGGCCCGGACAAGGGCGGCGTAGTGGTGCTGCTCGGCGCCGCGCAGCCCGGGGCACGCGCGTATGACGCCGTGTGTCAGAGGCTGCACACCGCCACCCTCCGCACGATCGTCATCTATCCCGATCCACAATTGACGGCCGCGGCTGTGGTCGGGGTGCTCGACGCCCTCGGGGTCCGGTGGGGCCTGCTGGTGGGGGACCGGCTCGGCGGCGAACTGGCCTGGGAGCTGGCGGCGACCCGGCTCGACCGGTTCATCGGGCTGGTGGTGATCGACCGCGGTCACCCGCGGGTCGCCGACCAGACCGGCGTCGTCCGCGACGAACAGTGCCCGCCGGTGGAACTGAACACCACTGTGCTGGTGAGCAACCCGGGCGCCCGCGCGGTGGCGCAGGCCAGCCAGCGCTACGTCTACGGCGAATACCGGCTGGTGGAACTCCTCAGCCGGCGCAACGCCGGTGAATCCACCGCGCAGGTCGCCGCGGAGATCGTCATGCGCACGAGCACCTGGTGATCAGGCGCCGTCCTCTACCAGCGCGTCGCCGCTGAGGTCGACCTGCTTCACCGGACCGGTGAACCAATGTCGAACCGACAGTTGCCAATACAGCGACAGCAGGATTAGTACGACGCCCACCAGGATCGGTGTGTAGTTGACGAACTTCAGTTCGAAGCTGGGATCCCAGGGCGCGCCACCGATGGATGTGGGGAACATCGCGATGATCGAGGTGATGATGATCTCGGCCAGCGCCAGCGGTGCCATCCACTTGTGGTGTCCGCGCAGGTTCCACTTGCCCAGCGGGAAATCGTCCCCGGCTTTCCACCGGTAGTAGATCGGCACGGCGAAGCACAAGTACAGGCCGACCACGCCGATCGAGACGACCGCGAAGAAGGCGACGGGCACCGGGGCGCCGTTGATGTCCACCTGGACCAGGGCGGGCAGCGTGATCAGCGCGGCGATGACGGCGGTGATGATCACCGCATTGGCGGGCACCCGCTTGGCGTTGACCTTGGACCACAGTTGATGACCGGGCACCGCGCGGTCCCGGCTGAACGCGAACAGCATCCGCGAGGAACTGGTCTGGCAGGCGGTGGTGCAGAACAACTGGCCCGCCGTCGAGATCAGCAGCACGATGCCGACCCACTTCGAGTCCATGGCCTGGGTGAAGATGGTGGCCACCGCGCCGCCGCCCGCGGTCACCCCGTCGACGTCCTGGACGGCGAACAGGAAGGTGAGCAGCAGGATCCAGCCGCCGATGGCGGAGTAGAAGATCGAGCGCCAGATGCCCTTGGCCGCACCGTCGGCCGCGCTCTTGGTCTCTTCGGACAGGTGGGCCGAGGCGTCGTAACCGGTGATCGTGTACTGCGTCAGGATCGCCGACATGGGTAACACGAAGAACAGGAACGTCAGCCCCGAGGTCGACCCGCCGAAGAAGCCGGTGTTGTTGACCGTGGTGGCGAAGACCGTCGAGAGGCTGGCGTGTTGTTGCGGGATGAGCCACAGGATGGCGATCACCACCGCCGCGCCCGCGACGTGCCACCACACCGAGATGTTGTTGATGACAGCCAGCAGATGCGACGAAAAGATGTTGATGGTGGCGACGATCGCCAGGATCACCAGGAACATGACGAATACCCGGGTCAGGCTGTACTCGGACGCCCACGTCTCGCTGAAGGTGCTCAGGGTGAGATCCAGGAAGGTGGCACTGCCGTAGGCCACCGACGCCAGGATGGCGATCAAGCCGACGAGGTTGAGCCAGCCGGTGTAGTACCCGGCCTTGGGGCCGCCGAGTTTGGCTGCCCACCAATAGATTCCGCCCGATGTCGGGTACGCCGACACCAGCTCGGACATGCACAGCCCGATGATCAGGATGAAGACCGAGATGATCGGCCAGCCCCAGGCGATGGCCGCCGGGCCGCCGTTGTTCCAGCCCAGCCCGAACGACGTGAAGCAGCCGGCCAGGATCGAGATGATCGAGAACGAGATGGCGAAGTTGGAGAACCCCGACCACGAGCGGTGCAGTTCCTGGGTGTAACCGAGGCTCGCGAGGTGTCGTTCGTCCTCGTCGAGCAGTTCGTGGCCTTCTGGCACGGCGTTCTCCTTTGTGACAGCCCTGGCATGGCGGATCTAGGGGGAGAATAGGCCGCTATTGGTCTGCTGTCCTACCTTTGGGGTGACGGATGTGTAAATGTGTAGGTGAATGACCGTCGATCCCAACGCACCTGCGTTGACGACATGGCGGTAATGGTTGACTTCTCGGCGTGGAGAGGGTGCTGATGCCTGGATACTTGAAGGAACCGGCGTGCTGACGCAGTTCGAGCTCGAGCGGCTGGTCGCCGACGGTGAGATCGACACCGTCATCGTCGCGTTCACCGACATGCAGGGCCGACTCACCGGCAAACGGGTGTCGGCGCGGCTGTTCGTCGAGGACGTCGCCGCCCACGGCGCCGAGTGCTGCAATTACCTGCTGGCCGTCGACGTCGACATGAACACCGTCGACGGGTACGCCATCTCCAGCTGGGAGACCGGCTACGGCGACATGGTGATGACGGCCGACTTCAGCACCCTGCGCAAGCTGCCGTGGCTGCCCGGTACCGCCTTGGTGATGGCCGACCTGACCTGGACGGACGGGCGTCCGGTGCTGCAGGCGCCACGCAGCATCCTGCGCAAGCAACTCGACCGGCTCGCCGAACGGGGGCTGGGCGCCTTCGTCGGCACCGAACTGGAATTCATGGTGTTCGACGACACCTACCGGGCGGCCTGGGCGGCCGACTACCGCGGCCTGACGCCGGCCACCGACTACAACGTCGACTACGCCATGCACGCCTCGACCCGGATGGAGCCGCTGCTGCGGGACATCCGGCGCGGCATGGACGGCGCCGGGATGTACTGCGAAGGCGTGAAGGGGGAGTGCAACCTCGGCCAGCAGGAGATCGCCTTCCGCTACGACGACGCACTGGTCACCTGCGACAACCACACCATCTACAAGAACGGTGCCAAGGAGATCGCCGACCAGCACGGAAAATCGCTGACGTTCATGGCGAAATACGATGAGCGCGAAGGTAACAGCTGTCATATCCACCTGTCCTTCCGCGGCACCGACGGCACGGCAGTCTTTGCCGACGACGCCGATCCGCAAGGCATGTCGAGCATGTTCCGCAGCTTCGTGGCAGGCCAACTGGCGACGCTGCGTGAGATGGCGCTGTTCTACGCGCCGAACATCAACTCCTACAAGCGTTTCGCCGATGGCAGCTTCGCCCCGACGGCGGTGGCCTGGGGGATGGACAACCGAACCTGTGCGTTGCGTGTCGTCGGGCACGGCCACGGCATGCGGGCGGAATGCCGCGCGCCCGGTGGCGACGTGAACCAGTATCTGGCGGTCGCCGCACTGATCGCCGGTGGCCTGCACGGTATCGAGCAGAATCTCGAGCTCGAAGAGGCGTGTACCGGCAACGCCTACACCGGCGGCGCCGCGCGCCTGCCCACCACGCTGGCCGAGGCGGCCGACCTGTTCGAGGGGTCGGCGATCGCCCGCGCGGCGTTCGGCGACGACGTCGTCGAGCACTACCTCAACAACGCGCGGGTGGAACTGACGGCCTTCAACGGGGCCGTCACGGATTGGGAGAGGAGACGAGGCTTTGAGCGCCTCTGAGCAGAACCCCCCGCCGCTGCCCGTCATCGGCCTCACCACCTATCTGCAACAGGCGCAGACCGGGGTGTGGGACGTGCAGGCCAGTTTTCTGCCCGGCATTTACGTCGAGGGTGTCAACCTCGGCGGCGGGACGGCCGTGCTCCTGCCGCCGCAGCCGGTGAGTACCGCCGTGGCCGAGCGGGTGCTCGACGGCATCGACGGTTTGATCATCACCGGCGGTCGCGACGTCAACCCGGAAAGTTACGGCCAGCAACGTCATCCGTCCACCGACGAGCCGGCCGGCCCCCGCGATGTCTGGGAGTTCACCTTGCTGGAGGTGGCGTTGCGCCGCGGTATGCCGGTGCTCGGCATCTGCCGCGGCGCCCAGGTGCTCAACGTGGCACTCGGCGGAACGCTGCACCAGCACCTGCCCGACGTGCTGGGCCACACCCGCCACCAACAGGGCAACGCGGTGTTCTCCACCTCGGCCGTGCACACCGTGCCCGGCACCCGGCTGGCCGCGCTCATTGGGGAGTCCTCGCACGCGCAGTGCTATCACCACCAGGCCATCGACCGGCTCGGCGACGGACTGATCATCAGCGCCCAGGACACCGCCGACGGCGTCGTCGAGGCGGTCGAGCTGCCCGGCGAGCAGTTCGTGCTGGCGGTGCAGTGGCATCCCGAGGAACGCCTCGACGACCTGCGGCTGTTCGCGGGACTGGTGCAGGCGGCCACCCTGTATGCGACGGAAAGGGTTTCATGAGCGCGACCCAGGTCATCAACCCGGCCACCGAGGAGGTGCTGCGCACCGTCGAGCTGCTCGACGAGGCCGCCGTCGACGACGCGGTGGCGCGCGCGTTGGCCGCCCAGCGCCGCTGGGCGCGGCTGGCGCCCGCCGAACGGGCCGCGGGGCTGCGGGCTTTCGCGGCGACCGTGGATGCCCACATCGGTGAGCTCGCGGCGCTCGAGGTGGCCAACTCCGGGCATCCCGTCGCGCAGGCCGAATGGGAGGCCGGCCACGTGCGTGACGTGCTGACCTACTACGCGGCCAGCCCGGAGCGGTTGAGCGGCAAGCAGATTCCGGTGGCCGGTGGCCTCGATGTGACCTTCCATGAGCCCCTCGGGGTGATCGGTGTGATCACGCCGTGGAATTTTCCGATGACCATCGCGGCCTGGGGGTTCGCCCCGGCCCTGGCCGCGGGGAATGCCGTGCTGCTCAAGCCCGCCGAATGGACGCCGCTGACGTCGATCCGGCTGGGCCAGTTGGCGGTCGAGGCCGGCCTGGACCCGGACCTCTTCCAGGTGCTGCCCGGCGCGGGTGCGGTGGTCGGCGAGCGCTTCGTCACCCACCCCGATGTGCGCAAGGTGGTGTTCACCGGCTCCACCCGCGTCGGCACCCGGGTGATGGCGGGAGCGGCCGCGCAGGTCAAACGCGTCACCCTTGAATTGGGCGGCAAGAGTGCCAACATCGTCTTCGACGACTGCGACCTGGAGCGGGCCGCCGCGACAGCGCCGTACGGTGTGTTCGACAACGCCGGTCAGGACTGCTGTGCCCGCAGCCGGATCCTGGTGCAGCGCACCGTCTATGACCGGTTCATGGAACTGCTGGAACCCGCGGTCAAAGGTGTGGTGGTCGGCGACCCGACCGCCCGTGACACCGAGATGGGACCGCTGGTGTCCAAACCGCACTGGGAATCGGTGGCCGCCTATGTACCCGATGACGCGCCGGTGGCGTTCCGGGGATCGGCGCCGACGGGGCCCGGGTACTGGTTCGCGCCGACGGTGCTCACACCGGGACGCACCGACCGGACCGTCACCGAGGAGATCTTCGGGCCCGTCGTGGCGGTGCTGCCGTTCGAGGACGAGGCCGATGCCGTCGCGCTGGCCAACGCCACGTCCTATGGACTGTCCGGGTCCATCTGGACCGACAATGTCTCACGCGCACTGCGGGTCTCGCGCGCGGTGGAAGCCGGCAACCTCAGCGTGAACTCGCATTCGTCGGTGCGTTACACCACCCCGTTCGGTGGCTTCAAGCAATCCGGCCTGGGCCGCGAACTCGGCCCCGACGCACCCCTGTCGTTCACGGAAACCAAGAACGTCTTTTTCGCAGTAGAGGAGCTCTAGATGGATCTGACCCAGCGACTGAAGGACAAGGTCGCCGTCATCACCGGTGGCGCCAGCGGCATCGGGCTGGCAACGGCCAGACGCATGCAGGCCGAGGGCGCCATCGTTGTCATCGGCGATGTCGACCCCGTCGCCGGCCAGGCCGTCGCGGATGAGCTCAACGTCACCTTCGTGCAGGTCGACGTCTCCGACGAGGATGCTGTCGACCACCTCTTCACCACCACCGTCGAGACGCACGGGGGACTCGACATCGCCTTCAACAACGCCGGGATCAGCCCGCCCGACGATGACCTGATCGAGAACACCGAACTGCCGGCCTGGCAGCGCGTGCAGGACATCAACCTCAAGAGCGTGTACCTGTGCTGCCGGGCCGCGCTGCGGCACATGGTGCCCGCGCAGAAGGGTTCGATCATCAACACCGCATCGTTCGTCGCGGTGATGGGTTCGGCCACCTCGCAGATCTCCTACACCGCGTCCAAGGGCGGCGTGCTGGCCATGTCGCGTGAACTCGGCGTCCAGTTCGCCCGTCAGGGCATTCGGGTCAACGCCCTGTGCCCCGGTCCGGTGAACACGCCGCTGCTGCAGGAGTTGTTCGCCAAGGACCCCGAGCGGGCCGCCCGCCGGCTGGTGCACGTGCCGGTGGGCCGATTCGCCGAACCCGAGGAGCTGGCCGCCGCGGTGGCGTTCCTCGCCAGCGATGACGCGTCGTTCATCACCGGCTCGACGTTCCTGGTCGACGGCGGCATCAGCGGCCACTACGTGACTCCGCTGTGAGCCGGGAACAGTAGGTTCTGTCGCATGTCCGAGTCCGATCGGCTACCCGATCCACTGCCGGCGAGTGCGGCTCTGCTGCGCCCGGTGCGGCTCGGCAACGCGTTCGAGGACACCGTCGGGCGACTCTTGGAGACCATCCGGCTCGGCGTGCTCGCACCCGGGGAATCCCTACCGCCCGAACGGGAACTGGCCACCCGGCTCGGCGTGAGCCGCGACACCGTCCGCGAAGCCATCAAGTCCCTGGCCGACGCCGGGTACCTGGTGTCCAAACGGGGTCGCTACGGCGGCACCTTTCTGGCCACCGAGGTGCCGGTGTTGCCGGCCAGCGGCGACGGGCTGACCCGCGAGGAGATCGACGACGCGGTGCGGCTGCGCGAGATCCTCGAGGTCGGTGCGGCCCGGATGGCGGCCGGGCGCAGCCTGACCGCCGCCGACCGGGAGCGACTCTGGTCGCGTCTCGGCGATGTCCGCGGCGCCGACCCCGACGACTACCGGCGGTTGGACTCGCGGCTGCATCTGGCCATCGCCGAGGCCGCCGGGTCGCCGTCGCTGGTGCCCCTGGTGGCCCAGAACCGGATGCGGATCAACGCCCTGCTGGACCAGATCCCGCTGCTGTCCCGCAACATCGCGCACTCCGATGAGCAACACGAGGCCATCGTGATGGCGATCCTCGCGGGCGACGCCGACGGTGCCGCCGTGGCGATGGCCGCCCACATCGCCGGTTCCACCGCGCTGCTGCACGGCTTCCTGGACTAGACGTCACTAGAATCTGGCAGATGGCCGGACCTGCAGATCCCCATGTCGACACGGGTGGCTGGGCCCGGCGATTCGATCTGCTGTCCGACCCGCACCGCCTGGAGATCCTGCTGTCCCTGCACCGGACGCCCGGCATCTGTGTCGGAGATCTCGCCGCCGTGCTCGGGCGTTCGGAAAATGCGGTGTCCCAAGCACTTCGAGTGCTCCGCGATCAGGGCTGGGTGACCAGCACCAGGGTCGGGCGGCTGGCCACCTACCGGCTCGACGACGAGGTGGTGCACGACCTGCTGCACTGGATCGGCGCCAGGCACGGCTGATCATCTGTTCAGGTGGACAGATATAACGTCGCGCCCTACGCTGCGTTGATGGCATCCCGTTTCGACCGCGCCGACTGGATGTCCATCGCGGCGATCGGCGGAATCGTCCTCGCGCTGCACGTCTTCGGTTGGGGCGTATTGATTTTCGGGGTGGCCCCGCAACACATCACGCTCGGGTCGGCCGGTGTGTTCGGGGTCGGACTCGGGGTCACCGCGTACCTGCTCGGCGCCCGGCATGCCTTCGACGCCGACCACATCGCCGTCGTGGACAACACCACTCGCAAGCTGGTGGGCGAGGGCACCCGGTCGTTGTCGGCGGGATTCTGGTTCTCCCTCGGACATTCCAGTGTGGTGTTCGGGCTGGCGCTGCTACTGGCGCTCGGCGTGCGCGCCGTCGCGGGCCCGGTCCAGGACGACGGTTCGCCGATGCTGCAGACGCTGGGCCTGATCGGCTCCGTGGTCGCGGGCACATTCCTGCTGCTGATCGGGCTGAGCAATCTGTTCGCCGCGGTCGGCATCGCCAAGGTGTTCCGGTCCATGCGCCGTGGGGAATTCGACGAAGCGGAACTGGAACGCCAGCTGCACCACCGCGGCCTGCTGGCCCGGTTGGTAAGCCGGGTGATGCACCGCGTCGACAAGCCCTGGCATCTGTACCCGGTCGGGTTCCTGATGGGCCTGGGTTTCGACACCGCCTCCCAGGTGGCGTTGCTGATCCTGGCCGCGGGCACGGCGGCGTTCACGCTGCCCTGGTACGCCGTGCTGGTGCTGCCGGTGTTGTTCGCCGCGGGGATGAGCCTGTTCGACAGCCTGGACGGCATCTTCATGGCCCGTGCCTACGGTTGGGCGTTCCTGAAGCCGATCCGCAAGGTCTACTACAACCTGACCGTCACCGTCTTGTCGGTGCTCGTCGCGCTGGCCGTCGGGGTGATCGTGCTGACCGGTCTGCTGGTGGATCGGTTGGGCATCACCTCGGGGCCGCTGAGCGTGATCGGCTCGGCCGACCTGGAGTTCGTCGGCTTCGCCATCGCCGGCATGTTCGTGGTGACCTGGCTGATCGCGCTCGGCATCTGGCGATTCGGCCGGATCGAGGAACGCTGGGACGCCACCCCGGCGGGCTGAACTACAGCAGGCCGAGCAGCGCGTTCTCGATCACCTCGGGCAGCGCGGGATGAATCCAATACTGGCCGGTGGCAATCGCTTTGGCGGTCTGTCCCAGGCTCATCGCCTGGATCAGCGGCTGGATGATCGACGACGCCTGATGGCCCATGACGTGTGCCCCCAGGATCCGGCCGGTGCCCCGCTGACCGATCAGCTTCACCACGCCGGTGGTGTCCTCCATCGCCCAGCCGTAGGCGGTGTCCCCGTACTCCTGCACCTTCACCACGATGTCGTGGCCGGCCTCCCGGGCCTCGGCTTCGGTGAGACCCACCATCGCCAGCTGCGGGTCGGTGAACACGGCGGAGGGCACGAACCGGTGATCGCTGGCCACCATCGCCGCCGTGTCGTCCCAGTCCAACAGCAGGTTGTGCCGCACCACCCGCATCTCGTGGTTGGCCACATGCTTGAGCTGGTAGTCCGAGGACACATCGCCGAGCGCGAAAATGCCACGCGCCGTGGTGCGCTGGTATTCGTCGACGGCGATGCTGCCGTCCTCGACGGTCACCCCGGCCTTCTCGGCGTCCAGTTGGTCGCCGTTGGGCACCCGGCCCGTGGCCACCAGCAGGACATCGGTGTCGATCTCGGTTCCGTCGTCGAGCTCCAGCACGGTGCGGCCGGCCTCGGTCCGGGACCCGGTGACGTTGACGTGGGTGCGCAGATCCCATTTCGCGGTGGCCAGATCGGTGAAGCGGTGGCAGATCGTCTCGTCGCAGTGGGTGAGCAGACCCGGCCCGCGCACCACGATGGTCACCCGCACCCCCAGCGCGGAGAACACGTGCGCGAACTCGGCGGCCACGAAACCACCGCCGACGATGACCAGATGCTCGGGTAGTTCCTTGATCCGCATGATGGTGTCGCTGGTGTGATACGCCACACCGCAGTCGTCGATCGCCGGCGGCACCGAGGCACGCGAGCCCGCGGCGATCACCACCCGGTCGGAGCTGAACTCGTCGCCGGCGTCGGTGCGCAACAGGTAGCGGCCATCCTGACTGCCGGTGAACCGGGTGTGGTGGCCGTAGACGTCGATGTTGGGCAGGCCGCGCTTGTAGGACTCGCCGCCGGCGGCGATCGGGTCGATGCGGCCGAACACGCGGTCGACGATGTCGGGCCAGCGCACCCCGTCGATGTGGGCGTCGATGCCGAACCGCGCCGAGTCGCGGATGGTGTGGGCGACCTCCGCGGCGTAGACGAACATCTTCGTCGGGATGCACCCGACGTTGAGGCAGGTGCCCCCGAAGGTGCCCTGTTCACAGAGGGCGATATGCATGTCGCCGTACCGCGGGTCGTAGCCGCTGTCGGGGATGCTGTTGCCCGAGCCGCTGCCGATGATCGTCAGGTCGTAATGCTGCACGCGTTCTAGCCCTGTCCGGATTGTGTTGTGGAGGAATTGGATTGGTCGCGCTGATGACTCTGATGCCAGTCCAGCCAAGCGTCGAGCTCGGTGTAGGCGGCCGCCCGCGGGTCGGCCAGGGACAGGAACACATCGTGCTTGGCGTCGGTGATCGGCACCATCGTGGTGCGGTTGCCGACGCAACCGGCCCAGCGGGCGATCTGGGTGACGTCGAGCACCGCGTCACCGCGCTGGATGGAGTCGGGGTCCTGGGATTCCGGGACGCTGTGACCTGACCGCAGGATGAGCGACGGCACCCCGACGTCCAGGCCGCGGTGCAGGCGGGCCTGCGCCCGCCGGATCGCATTGATCCAGCCGAACGTCACCGGGAATCCGCCCAGCGGTTTCCACTGCAGGTCGTACTCGAACTCGCCTGAATAGTCGCGATGCAGGGTGCTGCCGTAGCCGCCCTCGGGCACCGGGCGGCGGATGACCTTCATCTTGCGGAACCGGGCCAGCGCGATCAGGGCGGCCGAGGTCGGTGCGCTGCGCAGGATCGCCGGTCCGTGCAGGTCGAACCACGGGCTGTTGAGCACCAGGCCGGTGATCCGCCCGGTCGCGCAGCGACGGCGCAGTCGATCCAGCCACAGCGTCACGACGAGCCCGCCCGCCGAGTGCCCGTAGACCAGCACCTCGGGCTCCTCGACGCGCTCGAGGGCGGCCTGCAAGGCGGCGTCGTAGCGGCGCAGGTCCGTGGTGAAGTGCGGGGTTTGCCCTTCGCGCCACGAGCGCCCGCATTTGGGTAGGTCCAGGGCGTAGACGGCGTATCCCCGGGCCGCGAACCGATCGGCCAGTTCGGTGTGGAAGAAGTAGTCGGTGAATCCGTGCACCACCAGCACGGCGCGGGGCAGGGCGCTGTCCTGCTCGCGGTGCACCAGAGTGGCGACCAGGTAGCCCTCGCCGTCCGGGTCCGCGCCCAACGGGAGGGCGAGCGCCCGGTAGCCGGGCAGGACGTCGGGCTCCCATTGCACCTGCGAATGGCCCTGCGATGCCGTCACGGGTTCACCCTATCGGCACGGTTGCGGTCCGGGGGGAGCCGTGGTGACCGAAAGCACCCGGCACAGCGCGTTACCCGGCGGACGCGTCACGATAACCTGAGAAGCACAAGAACCGTCGTGTACCACCTGCGGCGGACCTGCGATATGAAGGACCAGCCAACGGTGTCTGACCCCAAGCCTGCCAAGACCGACGTCGTACTCATCGGCGCCGGGATCATGAGCGCCACCCTCGGTGCGCTGCTGCGTCTGGTCGAGCCGAACTGGTCGATCACGCTGATCGAGCGCCTAGACGGCGCGGCTGCCGAGAGCAGTGATCCGTGGAACAACGCCGGTACCGGGCACTCGGCGCTCTGCGAGCTGAACTACACCCCGCAGAACGCCGACGGCACCATCGACATCGCCAAGGCCGTCAACGTCAATGAGCAGTTCCAGGTGTCCCGGCAGTTCTGGGCCTACGCCGTGGAGAACGGTGTGCTGCCCGACGTCCGCAACTTCCTCAACCCGATCCCGCACGTCAGTTTCGTGCACGGCGCCGAGCATGTCGGCTACCTGAAGGCCCGCCACGCAGCGCTGGTCGGCAATCCGCTGTTCGCCTCGATGGAGTTCATCGACGACGCCGACGAATTCGCCCGCCGGTTGCCGCTGATGGCCGCCAAGCGCGACTTCTCCGAGCCCGTCGCGCTGAACTGGACCCAGTCCGGCACCGACGTCGACTTCGGGTCGCTGTCCCGTCAGCTGATCGGTTACACCGCCGGTCAGGGCATGGACACCCTGTTCGGGCACGAGGTACGCAACCTGAGCAAGGAATCCGACGGCACCTGGACCGTCAGCTATGTCAACCGGCGCACCCGCGAGAAGTACAAGACCAACGCCAAATTCGTCTTCGTCGGTGCAGGCGGCGGCGCGTTGTCGCTGCTGCAGAAGTCTGGCATCCAGGAGGCCAAGGGCTTCGGCGGCTTCCCGGTCGGCGGCCAGTGGCTGCGCACCGACAACCCCGAGCTGGCGGCCGCGCACCAGGCGAAGGTTTACGGTGCCCCGCCGCTGGGTGCCCCGCCGATGTCGGTGCCGCACCTGGACACCCGCGTCATCAACGGTAGGTCCTACCTGCTGTTCGGTCCGTTCGCGGGCTGGACGCCGAAGTTCCTCAAGCAGGGCAAGTTCACCGACCTGCCCCTCTCGGTCAAGCCGAACAACCTCGGCTCGATGCTCGGGGTCGGGCTGACCGAGATGAGCCTGGTGAAGTACCTGGTCGGCCAGCTCGCCCTGAGCGAGGCCGACCGTGTGAACGATCTGCGGGAATTCGCGCCCAGCGCACGCGATTCCGACTGGGACCTCGCCATCGCCGGGCAGCGCGTCCAGGTCATCCGGAAGAAGGGCGCCGGCGGTGTGCTGGAGTTCGGGACCACGGTGCTCTCGGCCGCCGACGGATCCATCGCCGGTCTGCTGGGCGCCTCGCCGGGTGCCTCCACGGCGGTGCCCGCCATGTTCGACGTGATGGAACGGTGCTTCCCCGACCGGTATTCGTCGTGGCAGCCCAAGCTCAAGGAGATGGTCCCGTCGCTGGGCAGCAAGCTGTCCGGGGAGCCGGGCCTGTTCCGCGAGGTGTGGGATCACGGGACCAAGGTGCTGCAACTCGATACGCCCGCAGTCGTATGACGGCGGTGCGCCGATGACGGTCGCCTTGCGCCGAAGCTGGGCCCAGGACCTCGATGCCGCCACTCTCTATGAGTTGCTCAAGCTCCGGGTCGAGGTGTTCGTCGTGGAACAGGCCTGCCCCTATCCGGAGCTCGACGGCCGTGACCTGCTCGCCGAGACGCGCCACTTCTGGCTGGAAAGTGATGACGGACAAGTCATTTCGACGCTGCGTCTGATGGAGGAGCACCCGCGCGGGGAGAAGGTTTTCCGGATCGGGCGGGTCTGCACCAAACGCCCGGCGCGCGGGAACGGGCACACCGCCCGGCTGATGCAGGCCGCGCTCGCCGAGGTCGGCAACTACCCCTGCCGGATCGACGCCCAGACCTACCTGCACGACATGTACGGCGCGCACGGATTCGTCCGCGACGGAGACGAATTCCTGGAGGACGGTATCCCGCACGTGCCCATGGTCAGGCCTGGATCGGGGCAGCTCTCGTGAGTTCGACCACCGCGACCTATCCGTTCAGCGCACTGGTGGGCCACGACCGGCTGCGCCTGGCGCTCATTCTCTGCGCGGTGCGCCCCGACATCGGCGGGGTGCTGATCCGGGGCGAGAAGGGCACCGCGAAATCGACTGCGGTGCGCGCCTTGGCGACCGTGCTGAACCAGGTCGACGACGAGGCGCGCCTGGTCGAACTGCCCATCGGCGCCACCGAGGACCGCGTGGTCGGGTCGCTGGACCTGCAGCGGGTGCTGCGCGACGGTGAGCAGGCCTTCCAGCCCGGCCTGCTGGCACGCGCCCACGGCGGCGTGCTGTACGTCGACGAGGTCAACCTGCTGCACGACCATCTGGTCGACGTGCTGCTCGACGCCGCGGCGATGGGCCGGGTGCACATCGAACGCGACGGCATCTCGCACAGCCACGACGCCCGATTCGTCCTGGTGGGCACCATGAATCCCGAAGAGGGGGAACTGCGCCCGCAGCTGCTGGACCGGTTCGGGCTCACCGTCGACGTGGCCGCGTCCCGCGATGTCGACGTGCGTGTTGAGGTGATCCGCCGCCGGCTGGCGTACGAGGCCGATCCTTCGGGTTTCGCCGACGGCTACGCGGCAGCGGATGCGGATCTGGCGGCCCGGATCTCCGTGGCCCGTAGCGCATTGGCCGATGTGGTGTTGCCGGACAACGAGTTACGCCGGATTGCCGCCCTCTGCGCGGCCTTCGACGTGGACGGGATGCGCGCCGATCTGGTGCTGGCGCGTACGGCGTTGGCGCACGCAGCCTGGCGGTGGAGCTCGGCCGGGGCGAGCGCAGCGACGGGAAACCTGGTGGTCGAGGAAGAAGACATCCGGATCGCCGCCGAACTCGCGCTGCCACACCGGCGGCGCCGCGACCCGTTCGATGATCCCGGGCTGGATCAGGACCGCCTGGACGAGGCCCTCGCGGCGGCGGACGAGTCCACGCAGGAGCAGCCCGAACCGGATCCGGATCCGCCGGGTGGCGGCGCGCAGGATCCGGGCGAGGGCGCCGAGGGTTCGCAAGGTTCGCCGCCGGCACAGAATTCCGGCTCCGGCGGTAGCCGCCCGAGCGCACCGCCCGCGGCGACGTTCCGTACCCGCGCGCTGCTTGTGCCGGGCGTCGGGGAGGGTGCACCCGGGCGCCGGTCGCGGGCCCGCAACCGCAGCGGCAGCACCGTCGCCGCCACCGATGTCCCCGGCGAGGGCCATGGCGTGCACATTTTCGCATCGGTGCTGGCCGCCGCGGGCAATCAGCGGCACGCCGGCCGGCCGCTGATCGGTCCCGATGACGTCCGGCGCGCGATACGTGAAGGCCGCGAGGCCAATCTGGTGATCTTCGTCGTCGATGCCTCGGGATCGATGGCGGCGCGGGATCGCATGTCGGCCGTCAGCGGCGCGACGATGTCCCTGCTCCGCGACGCCTACCAGCGTCGCGACAAGGTTGCGGTGGTGACCTTCCGTCAGGACCGGGCGCAGCTGCTGCTGCCCCCGACCTCCTCGGTATACATCGCCGGACGCCGGCTGGCCCATTTCGACACCGGCGGGAAAACCCCACTGGCGCAAGGGCTCCTGGCCGCGCGTGACGTCGTGTTGCGGGAGAAGGCACGGGACCGGGCTCGCCGTCCACTGGTGGTCGTGCTCACCGACGGCCGGGCCACCGGCGGTGCGGATCCCTTGGGCCGCACCGAAGTGGCCGCGAGGTTGCTGGTCGCCGAGGGCACCGCCGCGGTGGTCGTCGACTGCGAAACCTCGTACGTGCGGCTGGGGTTGGCCACCCGGCTGGCCGAGCAGCTGGGCGCGCCGGCGGTGCGCCTGAGCCAGCTGCAGGCCGGCGAGCTGACCTCGCTGGTCAAATCAGCTGCATAGGAGATGCCACATGCCCCAAGGACAACCGCTCACCGTCCCGAATGACGGGCTGACCACCAAGGCGCGTCGCAACGCACCCCTGCTGGCGGTGCACACCGGGCCGGGCAAGGGAAAGTCGACCGCCGCATTCGGCATGGCGCTGCGCGCCTGGAACCAGGGTTTCGACATCGCGGTCTTCCAGTTCGTCAAGAGCGCGAAATGGAAGGTGGGCGAAGAGAGTGCGTTCCACGCCCTCGGCCGGATGCACGACGAACACGGTGTGGGTGGCCCGGTGCAGTGGCACAAGATGGGCTCGGGCTGGTCCTGGACCCGTAAACCCGGATCCGAGGTGGACCACGCCGAAGCGGCGCGGGAGGGCTGGACCGAGATCCGCAGCCGGATCGCCGACGCCCGCCACGACTTCTACGTGCTCGACGAGTTCACCTACCCACTGAAGTGGGGGTGGGTCGACACCGACGAGGTGATCGAGGTGCTCGCGAACCGGCCCGGCAATCAGCACGTGGTCATCACCGGACGCGATGCGCCGCAGCGTCTACTGGACGCCGCCGACCTGGTGACCGAGATGACGAAGATCAAGCACCCGATGGACGCGGGCCGCAAAGGCCAGCGCGGCATCGAATGGTGATCCCGGCCGTCATCATCGCCGCGCCCGCGTCGGGCAGTGGCAAGACCACGGTGGCCACGGGGTTGATGGGTGCCCTGCGCCGAGCCGGGCACCGCGTCGCACCGTTCAAGGTGGGGCCCGATTTCATCGACCCGGGCTACCACGCCCTGGCCACCGGGCTGCCCGGGCGCAACCTGGACCCGGTGCTCGTCGGGGAGGACCTGATCGGCCCGCTGTACCGGCACGGCAGCGCGGGCAACGACATCGCGGTCATCGAGGGCGTGATGGGCCTGTTCGACGGGCGCATCACGGAAGGTCCTGAGGATCCGGGCCCCGCCCGCGGATCCACCGCCCATGTCGCGGGACTGCTCGGCGCGCCGGTGGTGCTCGTGGTCGACGCGCGGGGCCAGAGTCAGAGCATTGCCGCACTGCTGCACGGTTTCTCGACCTTCGACACCTCGCTGCGCTTTGCCGGGGTGATCCTCAACCGGGTCGGGTCGCCGCGTCACGAGCAGGTGCTGCGGCAGGCCTGCGAGCACGCGGGAGTCCCGGTGCTGGGCTCCATCCCGCGCACCGCTGAACTGGAGGTGCCGTCGCGCCACCTCGGCCTGGTGACCGCCGTCGAGTACGGGCAGCGCGCGGAATCGGCCGTCGCGGCGATGGCCGATCTGGTGGCCCGGCACGTCGATGTCGCGGCCGTGGTGGCCGCCGCCGACTGCTGCGTCACCGCCGCACCGTGGAGCCCCGCAGTGGATCGGCCGGTGGCCGGGGTGCGCGTCGCCCTGGCGGCCGGGCGGGCCTTCAGCTTCGGTTACGCCGAGCACCGCGAACTGCTCGTGGCCGCCGGTGCCGACATCGTCGAATTCGATCCGCTGGCCGAGGGGTTGCCCGCCGGCGCCGGCGCCGTCGTCATCCCGGGGGGTTTCCCCGAGCAGTTCACCGCCGAGCTGTCGGCCAACGCGGCGGTGCGCAGCCAGATCCGTGCCCTGGCCGCGGCGGGCGCACCGGTGCACGCGGAGTGCGCCGGGCTGACCTATCTGGTCGACGATCTCGACGGCGTGCCGATGTGCGGTGTGCTGGCCGGATCGGCTCGGTTCACCCCGCGGCTGACGCTGGGCTACCGGGATGCGGTGGCCGTCACGGACTCGTCCCTGCACCGGGTCGGGGAGCGTGTCACCGGACACGAATTCCACCGCACCGCAGTCACTTTCGCGACCGAGTATGACCAGGCCTGGGCCTACCGCGGCGGGGCGGGACGGGACGGCGCCATCCACCGCGGTATCCACGCCGGCTACCTGCACACCCACCCGGCCGCACACCCGCAGGCCATCGCCCGGTTCGTGGCGGCGGCCGGAACCTTTAAGCTCGCCGGGTGACAGAGAACGCCTACCTCGTCGGTCTGCGCCTGGAAGGCCGCAAAGTTGTCGTCGTGGGCGGCGGCAGCGTGGCCCAGCGCCGGCTGCCGCTGCTGATCTCCGTCGGGGCCGATGTGCACGTGGTCACCCGCGCCGCGACACCGGCGGTCGAGACGATGACACCGATCACGCTGACCCTGCGCGATTTCCGTGACGACGATCTGGACGGCGCCTGGTACGTACTGGCCGCCACCGACGACCCGGACGTCAACGCCGCCATCGTCGAGGGCGCCGAACGGCGCCGCACCTTCTGCGTGCGCGCCGACGCAGCGCGGGACGGCACCGCCGTCACCCCGGCCTCCTTCGAGTTCGACGGCTTGTCGGTCGGTGTGCTGGCCGGCGGGGAGCACCGCCGCTCGGCGGCCATCAGGACCGCCATCCACGAGGCGCTGCTGCGCGGCGTGATCAGTGGGCAGGCGCCCGACACCGTGCACGAAGGTGTGGCGCTGGTCGGCGGGGGACCGGGCGACCCGGAGCTCATCACGGTGCGCGGCCGGCGGCTGCTGGCGCACGCCGACGTCGTCGTCGCCGACCGACTGGCCCCGCCGGAACTGCTCGCCGAACTGGCGCCGCATGTCGAGGTGATCGACGCCGCCAAGATCCCGTACGGGCGGGCGATGGCGCAGGAGGCCATCAACCAGGTACTCATCGAACGCGCGAAGGCCGGCAAGTTCGTGGTGCGCCTCAAGGGCGGGGACCCGTTCGTCTTCGCGCGCGGTTACGAAGAGGTGCTCGCGTGCGTCGAGGCCGGGGTCCCGGTGACCGTGGTGCCCGGTGTGACGAGTGCCATAGCGGTGCCCGCGCTGGCCGGTACGCCCGTCACACACCGGGCCGTCAATCATGAGTTCGTGGTGGTCAGCGGCCATGTTGCGCCCGACCATCCCGAATCGTTAGTGAATTGGAATGCGCTGGCCCAGATGACGGGCACCATCGTGCTGCTGATGGCGGTCGAGCGCATCGAGCTGTTCGCCGACGCCTTGCTGGCGGGCGGCCGACCTGCGGATACGCCGGTACTCGTGGTGCAGCACGGCTCGACGGCCGCGCAACGCACGGTGCATGCCCGACTTTCCGACGTCGCGGAAACCGTCCGCAGCGAGGGAATCAGGCCGCCGGCGATCATCGTGATCGGGGCCGTGGCGGGCTTCGGCAGTTAAAGGATTCTTAAGATTACTGTAAGGTAACCCGTATGACGGCTCTCAACGACGCAGAGCAAGCGCGCGGGAACAACCGTGCGCTGCCTGTTCGCATCGAGCATGACGGGGCGCAGCGGAACGGCCGGCTTCCGGCCTGGTTGCCCTCCTGGAACTTCATCGCTGCGGTCATCGCCATCGGCGGTATGCAGCTGCTGGCCACCATGGACAGCACCGTCGCGATCGTTGCTCTGCCCAAGATCCAGGACGAGCTCGGCCTCTCGGATGCCGGTCGCAGCTGGGTGATCACCGCCTACGTGCTGACCTTTGGTGGCCTGATGCTGTTGGGTGGTCGCCTGGGCGACACCATCGGACGCAAGCGCACCTTCATCGTCGGTGTCGCTCTGTTCACCATTGCCTCGGTGCTCTGCGGTGTGGCCTGGGACGAGGCCACGCTGGTCATCGCCCGACTGCTGCAGGGTGTCGGTTCGGCCATCGCGTCGCCGACCGGTCTGGCGTTGGTCGCCACCACCTTCCCCAAGGGTCCGGCCCGCAACGCCGCGACCGCCGTCTTCGCCGCCATGACGGGCGTCGGCTCGGTCATGGGCCTGGTCGTCGGCGGGGCGCTCACCGAGTGGTCGTGGCGGCTGGCCTTCCTGGTCAACATCCCCATCGGCCTGGTGATGCTCTACCTGGCGCACAAGACGCTGCAGGAGACCGACCGCGCCCGGATGAAGCTGGATGCCGCGGGCGCCATCCTGGCCACCCTCGCCTGCACCGCTGCCGTCTTCGGCTTCTCGATGGGCCCCGAGCGGGGCTGGCTGTCACCGCTCACCCTGGCCTCCGGCGCCGGCGCGCTGCTGTTCGGCCTCGCCTTCTACTACGTGGAGCGCTCCGCGGAGAACCCCGTGGTCCCGTTCTCGCTGTTCCGGGACCGCAACCGGGTCGCCACCCTGGCCGCGGTGTTCCTGGCCGGTGGCGTGATGTTCACCCTGACCGTGCTGATCGGCCTGTACGTGCAGGACATCATGGGTTACAGCGCGCTCAAGGCGGGTATCGGCTTCATCCCGTTCGTCGTCGCCCTCGGTATCGGCCTGGGCGTGTCGTCGGTGCTGGTGTCCAGGTACGCCCCGCGCTGGCTGGTCATCTCCGGCGGCGTGCTGGTGCTCGGCGCCATGATCTACGGCTCCACGCTCAACGCCGGCATCCCGTACTTCCCGAACCTGGTGCTGCCCATCACGATCGGCGGCTTCGGTATCGGCATGATCGTCGTCCCGCTGACCGTCTCGGCGATCGCGGGCGTCGGTTTCGACGAGATCGGCCCGGTTTCGGCCATCGCGCTGATGCTGCAGAACCTCGGCGGGCCCGTCGTGCTGGCCATCATCCAGGCCGTCATCACCTCGCGCACGCTGTACCTCGGCGGCACCACCGGCCCGGTCAAGAACATGGATGCCGCCCAGCACCACGCGCTGGACCAGGGCTACACCTACGGCCTGCTGTGGGTGGCCGCGGTGGCCGTCCTGGTGGGTGCCGTGGCGCTGTTCATCCGCTACACGGCCGAAGAGGTCGCGCACGCCCAGGAAGTCAAGGACGCGCTGGACGCAGGCGAGCTCGACTGACCTGCCAGGACGTCGCCGCTCGGTAGGGTGTCGTTCCATGGCGTCCGGTGGTTCCGAGCGAAGCGCGGCACCACTCTCGACATCGATCCTCGGTACCGCGATCATCGCGATCACCGGCATGCAGTTGATGTCGACGCTCGACGGCACCATCGTCATCGTCGCGCTGCCGCGGATGCAGGCCGAACTCGGCATGTCCGACGCCGCCAAGAGCTGGGTGATCACCGCCTACGTGCTGACCTTCGGCGGCCTGCTGCTGCTCGGCGGCCGGGTGGGCGACGCGATCGGGCACAAGCGGGCCTTCATCTCCGGGGTGGGGATCTTCACCATCGCCTCGCTGGTGTGCGGCATCGCCAGTGAGCCCTACACCCTGATCGCCGCTCGCGCGGTCCAGGGTGTCGGTGCCGCCGTGGCCGCACCCACCGGGCTGGCGCTGATCGCGACCACCTTCGCCGTCGGGCACGCCCGCAACAAGGCGCTGGCGGTGTCGGCGGCCATGCAGGGACTCGGGTCGGTGCTGGGGCTGGTGCTCGGCGGTGCGCTGACCGGACTGTCCTGGCGGCTGGCCTTCCTGGTCAATGTCCCGATCGGTGTCGTCATCATCTGGATCGCGGTCACCAAGCTCGCCGAGACCAACCATGTGCGGCTCAAGCTGGATGTCACCGGGGCGCTGCTGGCGACCCTGGCCTGCACCTGCGCGGTGCTGGTGTTCACCCAGGGGCCGCCGTTGGGCTGGACCGACCCCTGGGTGATCGGTGCCGGGGTGGGTGCGGTGGTGTTCTTCGTCGCCTTCCTGATCGACGAACGTGGCACGGACAACCCGCTGGTGCCACTGTCGATGTTCGACAACCGCAACCGGGTGGCCTCCTTCGTCGCCTACTTCCTGGCCGGCGGCGTCATGCTGACGCTCAGCGTGATGATCGGCCTGCTGGTCCAGGACGTCCTCGGCTACTCGCCGCTGCGCGCCGGCATCGCTTTCATGCCGTTCGCGCTCGCGTTCGTGGTCGGCAACGTCGTCGCCACCCGGCTGGCACCACGGGTCGCACCGCGCTGGGTGATCCTCGGCGGCGGCCTTCTGGTGCTGGCCGCCATGCTCTTCGGATCCACCCTGGACCGGTCCATCCCGTACTTCCCGGATCTGTTCGTCCCCGTCGTCATCGGTGGTGCGGGGATCGGCGTGATCTCGGTGATCTTGCCGCTGTGCACCCTGGCCAACGTGGGTCCCCGCGAGATCGGACCGGTGTCCTCGGTGACGCTGATGGTCTACAACCTGGGCGGCCCACTGGTGCTGGTGGTGGTCCAGGCCGTGCAGACCTCACGCACCCTCTACCTCGGCGGCACCACCGGACCGGTGGGGGAGATGACGTCGGCACAACTGGATGCGCTCGGCCACGGCTACACCTACTCGCTGTTGTGGGTGGCCGCGCTCGCGGTGCTGGTCGGTGCGGCCGCGCTGTTCATCGGCTTCTCGGCCCGCGACATCGCGCAGGCCCAGCACACCAAGGAAGCGGTCGACGCGGGCGAACTGTGACATTGGTCGCCTGGCCATAGCAAATAATGTTGCGGTGCTTATAGTGGTCACTACATCGCACTATGCAAATTGATGATTCCGTAAGCAAATTCCGTATGAAACTTGTGCAGCAATGGTGGCGACAACCCGAGCGCTATCAGTGGCTCGTCGGCTACCTCGAAACGCACGGTGTCCAGACCTGGGCCCGCATCATGATGTGCCTCGCGCTGGTGGCCGGCGGTCTGACTCCTGTGCTGGTGCTGGCCAGTGCCGCGGGACCGCAGGGCACCGTGGGGCGCGTGCTGTCGGTGGCCGCCGGCGCCGTCGGGATGTCGACCGTGCTGCTGTGGCTTCGGCCGGGGTGGCCGTCGCGTAAGCAGTCGGTGCTCTTCGCCCTCGTCGTGACGGTGTGCATCGCCACCGGGCTGCTGAGCGGAACCACACCGGCGGTGGCGCTCGCCGGGTGTGCGCTGTTCATCCTCATCGGAGGCTACGTCGCGATCTTCCATTCGGCGCCGTTGCTGTTCTTCTGCATGGCCGCCGCGGCGGGCACGGCGGGCGTACTGGCTCTGCAGCTGGCGCAACAGGATCCGGTGATCGCCGTGGTCGAACTGATGATCGTCGTCACCACCAACGTGGCGGTCGTCATCTCGTCGAACTGGATGATCCACATGCTCAGCGTGGACATGGTCAACTCCGACCTCGACCCACTCACCGGGTTGCTGAACCGTCGGGCGTGCTGGACCCGGGCGACCGAGTTGGTCGGTCTGCACCGCCGCAGCCAGGACTCCCACCTGTTGATCGTCATCATCGACCTGGACAGGTTCAAGAAACTCAACGACACCAGGGGACATGCGGTCGGAGACCGGGCGCTGGTCGCGGTCGCCCGCGCGCTCCGCGGCCACAGCAGGCAGACGGCGGTGGTGGCCAGGATCGGCGGGGAGGAATTCCTCATCGCCGACGTGATCCCCACCCCGGACAGGGCCGCGGCGATCGCCGAACGGCTGCGCGCCGCGATTCTGTCGACCCCGCCGCACCTGACCGGCAGCGTCGGCGCGGTGACCATCCCGCTGCCCGGGCCGGCGCTGCCCGCCGGTGACCTGATCGACGCGCTGTCCGCCGAGGCCGACGCCGCCATGTACGAGGCGAAACGTGCTGGCGGAAACCAGTTCCGGGTGCGCGTGAATCCGCCGCTACCCTGACGCCATGGCGGACACCGACAACGACGCGCTGCCCACACGGCAACGAATCTCCGATGCGGTCGGCGCGCTGGGCTGGCGCCTGGTGCTCGGCGCCCTCCACACCGAGGTACGGGTCCCGGCGCTGACCGTGGCGGCGGCTGTCGCGGTGAGGGCCGCGACGGCGG
>NZ_JBFUFU010000024.1:0-51768 GCF_056403275.1 Mycobacterium sp. P2_H7
CGGCTGCGCCGGTGGCAGCGGTCGGCGGTGGGGAAGGTGCCGGTGGCGGAGGCGCCGCGGGTGCCGGTGGAGCGGGTGGAGCAGGTGGCGGCGGCGCTGCAGGCGGAGCCGGTGCGGTCGGCGGGGAAGCCGCGGGCGGCGGCGCGGTCGGCGGCGGCGGAGTGGAAGGTGCCGCGGTGCCCGCGGCCGCTGTCGTCGAAGGCGGCGGAGGCGGTGGTGGTGGAGGCGTTGCCGGGGGTGGCGCCGCTGGTGGTGGCACCGCCGGTGCCGTTGCGGTTCCGGCGGAGATCGCGGTGGCGGCCCCGCCCGTCGAGGTGGCTCTGCCGCCGGTAGAGGTGTCGGCGCCCCCCGTAGAGGTGGGCGCGCCGGGTGTGGCAATCGGTGGCGGTGCCCCCGGTGCTGCGGCCGCCGCCATTCCGGCGGCCATCGCCGTGGCCGTGCCCGGCGCCATCGCCGGTGGTGCGGCCGGCGGTGCTGCCGGTGCTGCCGGTGGCGCGGTGGCAGGTGGCGCGGCCGGTGCGGGTACCGGTGCCGCGATCGCGGCGGCGCCCCTGGCGGCTGCGGCCGCCGGAGCGGCAGGCGCAGGAGTTCCCGCGGTCGCGGTGGGAGGTGAGTCCGCTGCGATTGCGGCTCCGGTCGAGGCTGCTGCCTTGGTCCCGGCCTCAGGCGTGGTCGGTGGTGAAGGCGCCGTCGGCGGTGGCGGTGGCGCGGCCGGTGGTGGTGGCGCGGCCGGTGGTGGTGCAGGCGGCGCCGGTGCCGAAGGTGCTGCCGCGGGTGGCGCCGGTGGAGCGGGCGGCGCAGGTGCAGGAGCAGGTGCCGAAGGTGCGGGCGGCGGCGGTGGTGCGGGTGCCGGTGGTGCGGGCGGCGCTGGTGGTGCCGGAGCAGGTGGCGCGGGTGCGGGCGGTGCGGGAGCCGGCGGCGCGGGCGGTGCCGGTGGCGAAGGTGCGGGTGGCGCAGGTGGTGCGGGTGGCGGTGCCCCGGTCGCGACCGCAGCCGGCGCACCGGCCGGTGCAGGTGCCCCGATCGTCGGCGACATGCCTGCCGGGGCTGCCGCTCCGGCTGATGCGGGCGCGCCGGTGATGCTGGACTCGGGCTCGTTCGGCCCGTTGATGGCGACGACAGGACTCAACTCGGCGATGGTGCCCGAAGCAGCCGTGGGTGCACCCGGTGCCGGAGCGGGAGCACCCGCGATCGGCGGCCCGCCGGCAGCGGTCATCGATCCCGCCGCGGCCGTCGTGCCCGGTGTGGGTGCGGTCGGCCCGGTGCCGGACGCCGCCGCGGTGGTGCCCGCCGCAGGCGCGGGTGGTGCGCCCGCGGCAGCGGTCGGAGGCGGTGAGGCGGTGCCTGCCGCGGCGATCGTCGGTGGCGACGGTGCCGGCGGTGGCGGTGGTGCCGCAGGCGGTGGAGCCGGTGGTGGCGGCGGTGGTGCCGGAGCGGGTGGCGGTGGTGGTGCCGGAGCGGGTGGCGCTGCCGGTGGTGCAGAGGCAGGCGGAGCCGGCGGTGGTGGCGCGGGCGGTGCCGGAGCCGGTGGCGCCGGTGCGGGCGGCGCGGGCGGCGCAGGTGCCGGAGGCGGTGCGGCCGGTGGCGGCGGTGGTGGTGCCGGAGCAGGCGGCGGCGGTGCCGCGGGTGCGGCCGGTGGTGGCGGTGCCGGTGGTGGTGGCGCATCCGGTGGCCTGACCACCGGCGCGGTCGGGCCACTGATGGCCAGCACCGGTGCCCTGGGTATCGCCCAGACGGTGACGGCCCCCGCCGTGAACGTCGGCGGCGGTTCCGCTGCGGCGGGTGCCCCGGCCGGAGCGCTGGCGGCGCTGCCGGGCGCCATGGTTGCCGGTGCGGTACCGGGTGCCATCGCGGGTGCGGTGCCCGGCGCGGTCGCCGGTGCGATCCCCGGTGCGATAGCGGGCGCGGTGCCCGGACTGCTGATGGCTCCGATGGCCGGAGCCGCAGGCCTGATGGCCGACTTCATTCCGCAGCCGTCGCTCGCCCCGCCGACCGGAACCGGCGGCCTGACCGGATTCCTGCCGACACCGCAACTGACCATGCCCGGTCTCAGTGGACTCGGGGTGCCTGTTCCGACTCAGGTGTCCATGCCCACCGATCTGGTCTGCGAAGGTCTCGGTTGGTCGGCGTCCACGCCGGGCACCACGGGTACGAGCGGGCTGAGCCTGATGCCCGACGCGGCAGGCATCATCCGTCACGACCGCTGGTGAATGCGGGTCAGGCGTTGGACCACCGCAGCAGATAGCGGTAGTAGAGGCCGCGGCGGATGGACGCGCCCGGCAGAATCTGCGCGGCGGTGCGCCGGATCTCGCTCAGCGGTTCGCGGGGTTCGGCGACCGTCACGCCGATGTCACGGGTCTCGTGGCGCACCATGCCTGCCGCACGGACCAGCGGCAGCCGCAAGCCGGAGGCGACCCAGTCACCGAGGCTGTGATTCGGGGCCAGCCCCACCACGGCGAGGGTGCCGTTGGGGGCCAGCAGGGCGCGCGCCTTGGTCAGCGACGCGCGCAGGTCCATGTGGTGCAGGGTGGCGACGAAGGTGATGACGCCGAACCGCGACGGGCCGGGATCGAAGTCCTGGAACGAGGTTTCGGTCACGGTGACGTTCGGCAGCGACCCGACTCGTTCCCGGGCCCGCCGGATTGCGTCGGGGTCGGGATCGATGGCGGTGACCGAACGGGCCACCGGAGCCAACCGCTGTGCCAGCAGGCCCTCCCCGCAACCGACGTCGAGCACACCGCCGGCGTGTTCGGAGGCGATCCGGACCAACCACTTGTGATAGGCCGAGTTGTGGTTCCAATAGCTCTGTTCAGGCATGGGCCAACCGATCCGGTGGGACCGCCGCCAGCAGCGCACGAGTGTATTCGTGCTCGGGTGCGGCGAAAAGTTCTGCGGCCGGCCGGTATTCGACTTTCTCGCCGTCACGCAGCACCAGCACATCGTGGCTCACCCGCTCGATGACCGCGAGGTCGTGCCCGATGAACAGATAGGTCAGCCCCAGATCGCGCTGTAGTTCCAGCAGCAGGTCCAGCACCTTGGCCTGTACCGAGACATCCAAGGCCGCGGTGGCCTCGTCGAGGATCAGCAGTTCGGGCTGCACCGCCAGCGCCCGGGCGATGTTCACCCGCTGGCGTTGCCCGCCGGAGAGCTCGTGCGGGTAGCGGGAGGCGAACGATGCCGCCAGCCCGACGGAATCGAGCAGTTCACCGACCCGGCCGGCCCGTTTCGCCCGGTCGGGGACCAGGCCGTGGACCAGCAGCGGCTCCCCGATCGAAATGCCCACCGGCATACGCGGATTGAGTGAGGCGAACGGGTCTTGCATCACCAGACTGATGCGCCGCCGGACAGACTTCTGCGTCGCGCCCTTCACGTGCACCACGTCGGTGCCGCCCAGCAGCGCGCTCCCGGCGTCGAGGGCTACCAGACCGGTCAGCGCGGCGGCGACGGTGGACTTCCCCGAACCCGATTCGCCGACCAGTCCGAGGGTGTGGCCCCGGTTGATCCGGAACGACAGATCCCGCACCGCGTGCACGACGGACCGCCCGGCCGGTGTGGTGACCGGGAACCGGACGTCCAGGCCGTCGACCGCGAGCAGCACCTCGGACTCCGTCGCGGCCGGGGGTGGAATGCCGCCACCCAATACCGGACGGGCGCTGAGTAATTCGCGGGTGTAGGGCTCCCGGGGGTGGGCGAAGATGTCGTCGACGGTGGCCTGTTCCACCACTGTCCCGTCGCGCAACACGGTGACGGTGTCGGCGACTTCGCCGATGACCCCGAGGTCGTGGCTGATCCACACCACCGCGGTGCCGAAGTCGCGCTGCAGATCCCGGACCAGCGCGATGATCTGTGCCTGCGTCGTGACGTCCAGCGCGGTGGTGGGTTCATCGGCAACCAGCAGTTCCGGATCGCAGGCCAGGGCGATGGCCACCATCACCCGCTGGCGCTGCCCACCGGAGAGTTGGTGCGGATAGTTGTGCAAGCGCTGGTGCGGCTCGGGCAGGCCGACGGCTTCGAGCAGTTCGAGTGCCCGTGCGCGGGCCTGCCTGCGGGTCTGATGTTTGTGTGTCTCCAGTGATTCGGTGATCTGGCGTTCGATGGTCAGCAGTGGGTTAAGGGAGGTGCCGGGATCCTGGAAGACGAAACCGATCCGGCCGCCGTGCACGTGTCGCAGTGTCCGCGCCGACGCCCCGACCAACTCCTGCTCGCCGAGGGCACTGGATCCGCTGACCACCGCACCGGGTGCGTCGAGCAGGCCGGTGGCCGCCAGCACGGTCATCGATTTGCCAGACCCGGACTCGCCGACGATGCCGAGGGTCTGCTCGCGCTCGACCGACATCGACACCCCCCGCACGATCTCCCGGCGGCCGATTCGCACGGCGAGTTCGCTGATCGACAGCACCGATTCGCTCACCGCGCTCTCCGTGCTTCGATCATGGTGCGCTGCTTGGGATCCAGCACGTCACGCAGGCCGTCCCCCAGCAGGTTGAAGGCCAGCACGATGACGAAGATGGCCGCCCCGGGAAACACGGCCATCCACCACGCCAGCGTGACGAACCCCTGTGAGTCGAAGATCATCCGGCCCAGGGAGGGGTCCGGCGGCTGCAGACCCAACCCCAGGAAGGACAAGGCCGCCTCGGACAGAATGGCGAAGGCCAGGGACAACGACGTCTGCACGATGAGCGGGCCGGTGATGTTGGGCAGGATGTGCCGCGTCAGGATGTAGCCCGTGCCGGTCCCCATGGTGCGTGACATCGCCACGTAGGGCTCAACCCGCACGGACAGCGCACTCGCCCGTGCGACGCGGGCGAAGATCGGGGTGTAGACGACTCCGATCGCCAAAATCGTTGTGGTGAGCCCCGGTCCGAGAACGGCGACGATCGCCAGGGCGAGCAGCAGCACCGGGAACGCGAACATCACGTCGACAACGCGCATCACGACGGTGTCCAGCCAGCCACCGCGATACCCGGCGACCACCCCGAGCGTGACACCGACCGCGGCGGCGAAGGCCACGCTGATCACCGCGACCTTCATCGACGCCTGCACGGCGACCAGTACCCGGGACAGGACATCGCGGCCCAATTCGTCGGTGCCGAACCAATGAGCCCCGCTGGGTGGCCGAAGTGCCGACGGGACATCGACGTCGTTGATGCCGTACGGCGCGATCCACGGTGCGGTCAGGGCGATCACGACGACGACCACCAGCACGGCCGCGCTGACGACGGTGACGGGGTTGCCGGCCAGCAGGCGCCAGGCCTTGACCCTTTCGTCGTCGATTGTGTGGTCGGTCATGACAGCCGGATCCTCGGATCGACGACGGCGTACAGCATGTCGACCAGCAGGTTGACCGCGAGGAACAGGACTGCGATCAACAACACCGCTCCCTGGATCACCGGGTAGTCGCGCGCGGCCACCGAGTTGTAGACCAACCGGCCCAGGCCCGGCCAGGCGAATACCACCTCGACGACGATGACACCGCCAAGAATGGTGGCCAACTGGATGCCGGTGATGGTGAGGATGGGAACCAGCGCGTTGCGCACGGTGTGACGCATCGTCACGACCCGTGGCGCAAGACCTTTTGACCGCGCGGTGCGGACGTAGCCCATGGCGGTCACCTCCAGTACGGCGGACCGGACGTAGCGGGTCATGATCGCCGCGGCGACCAGTCCCACGGTGAGCCCGGGCAGGATCACGTGCCGCAGCCAGCCGCCGGGGTCCTCGAACAGCGGCCGGTACCCCGATGTCGGCAGCCAGCCCAGCACTAAGGAGAACAGCGAGATCAGCAGGATGCCCAGCCAGAAATCGGGGACCGACACCCCGAATTGACTCGTCACGCGCACGATGGCGTCGCTGAGGCGGCCCTCGCGCAGGGCGGCGTAGATACCGGCGGGCAGCGCGATCACCATGGCCACGACGATGCCGACGACGGCGAGTGACACCGTGGCGGGTAACCGTTGCAGCAGCACCTCGGTCACCGGGTCGCCGTTGCGGAAGCTCACCCCGAGATCGCCGGTGGCGGCATGCCCGAGATAGCCGAGGAATTGGCGCAGCAGCGGCTGATCAAGTCCGCTGGCCCGCCGCAGTGCGTCGTAAGCCTCTGGTGTGTAACGGGTTCCGAGCGCGATGCGGACCGGGTCGCCGGGCACCAGATGCACCAGCGCGAAGACCACGATCAGCACGCCGATCAGCACCACCAGGGAGTACGCGAGCCGGCGGGCCAGGAACTTGACGGTCGTCATCGGCTGTCCCCGCCGGTCTCCATGACGGCATCGCGGAACCGGATCGCCTTGTCACGGCGAGCCTCACACCCGGTCAGGTTCGGCGACCAGGCCTGGATGACCGCCGGGTTGTACAGGTAGATGTAGCTCACCTCGTCGGCGATCAGCGTGGCCGCCTGGGCGTAATCATCTTTGCGCCGTTGCTTATCCGTCTCGGTGCGGCCCGCGTCGAGAAGGGTGTCGACGCGCGGGTCGGAGAACTTCTGCGCGTTGCTGGTGCCGCCGGTGTGGTGCTGGGCGTAGTAGAAGTCGTCGGGGTCGATGTTGCCCAGCCAGCCCATCATCAGCATGTCGAAGTGCCCGCTGTTCTGCTCGTCGAGCCAGGTGGCGAAGTCGACGGTGCGGATGGTCGCAGTGATGCCCAGGGGCGCAAGGTTGTCGGCGATCACCTGGGCGGCCGTCACCGTCTGCGGGTACTCGCTGGTGACCAGCAGGTCCATCGTCTTCGGCGCGGTGCCGGCCTCCTGCAGCAACTGTTTGGCCTTCGCCAGGTCCTGTCCGTATCGGTCGTACGGCACGAACCACGGGTTGCCCTCGGGAATGGCGAGCTGATTCGCCTGTGCCGTGCCGTAACTGGTGGCCTGCACAATCGAGGGTCGATCCAGGGCGTAGGCCACCGCCTGGCGCACCCGCACGTCGTTCCACGGTGGTCGGGCCTGGTTGAGGGCCAGGTACCAGTAGTCGTTGCTCGGCGTCACGGCCAGATGTACCGAGTCGTCGTTGCGCAATTGGCTGACGCGCTGGGCGGGAACCGCGTCGGTCCAATCGATTTCACCGGCCTGCAGCGCGGACAACGCGGTCGACGGCTCGTTGATGAACCGGAACGTCACGCCCGGGATCTTCGCCGGTGTTCCCCAGTATCGGGGGTTGGCGCGCAGGGTGATCGAGTCGCCGCTCTTCTGACCGACGAAGGCGAATGGACCGGTGCCGATGGGGTGGGTGGCGATCTGGCCGTCCTCGACGTTGCGGCGCTGCACGATGGCCATGCCCTTGAAGCCGCCGAGGTTGGTCAGCAGGTTGGGTGTCGGGTGCGCGACGGTGATACGCACCGTCTGCTCGTCGGGGGCGCTGACATCGGTGACGGCGCTGAACTTGTCGGCGTTGGCCAGCTTGCCGTCGATGATGCGCCGGTAGGAGTAGACGACGTCGGCGGCGGTCAGCGGACTCCCGTCGTGGAAGGTCACACCAGGGCGTAGTCGAAAGGTCCAGACGAGTTGGTCAGGCGAGGTCTCCCAGGACTGGGCCAGCGCCGGGCGCATGGTGAGGTCGGCGCCGGGTTCCACCAGGGTGTCGAAGACGTTCTCCAGCACCTCGAACGAAAAGTAGGCACTGGTCTTCTGGGGGTCCAACTGATCGGGCTCCCCGGAGATCGCGGCGATGAGGTTGCCGGCATCTTGACCCAGGTCGACCCGACGGCCGGGTGAACACGCGGTGGACGCGAACACGACGACAGCGGCGAGCACGGCCGCAACCAGTCGCATATCCATCACTTTCCGCGGGGCCGTCCCGGGATGGGCATCGGCACACAGTTCCGTGGCGGGTACCCACGTCGGGCAGTGTCTACACCTCGGATCGATCCGGCCAGGTGCGACAGCTGCTGACCTGGTGCGAGGATGCTGTC
This sequence comes from Mycobacterium sp. P2_H7, assembly GCF_056403275.1. Taxonomy (NCBI): domain Bacteria; kingdom Bacillati; phylum Actinomycetota; class Actinomycetes; order Mycobacteriales; family Mycobacteriaceae; genus Mycobacterium; species Mycobacterium sp. P2_H7. The sequence continues at coordinate 7,897 of NZ_JBFUFU010000024.1, forward strand.
AGGCAGGTAACACAGTGGGGGAGAACGCTAGCCTGCTGGGGATGAATGTCCACAGCGGTCCGCCGGCGGTGCGCCGTCGGCTCGAGGACCGCTACCGCAGGCTGGCCGAGGTGCGGCAGCTGCGTCTGGTCGCCGCGGTGATCGCCCGGTTCAACGAGATCGACGGTGGCACCTTGGGTGCGGTGGTGTCGGTGCAGCTGTTCACCACGGTCATTCCGTTGATGATCCTGGGGTTCAGTTATCTCACCGGGTTCGCCGACAACGCGAGCCCGGGCACCGCCGTCAGCCGGCAACTGGGTCTGGTGTCGCCGATGACCGAGCATGTGCGCGCCGTGTTCGGCCGGGCGTCGGGTCTGCGGTCGAGTTGGACGTTCCTGGGCGTCGCGGGATTCCTGGTGTGGGGCATCCCGATGTCGATGACCATCGCCGGGATCTTCGCGAAGGCGTGGCGCCGTGCGCAGTTGGGTTGGCTGGCCAAGCTGGGCCGCGGCGTGCTGTGGTTCGCGCTGTACCTGGCCATGATGATCGTCCGCGAACGGATCGCGTTCGGCGGCCACCACCACATGGGTTTGCGCACACTGCGGTTCGTGGCCTCGCTGGTGCCGGTGTGGATCTTCTGGACGGTCACCCCGGCGCTGCTGGTGCGGGACGGGTGGCGGGGACGCAAGTACCTACTCCTGGCAGGCCTGGCCGGGGTGTTGATCGACGGCACCGTGGTGCCGCTGGCCGCGCGGACGTTCTTCCCGCCCTTGCTCGACGGCTGGGACGAATTCGGCCCGATCGGCATCGCGATGGCGTTGCTCACCTGGTGCGGCGTCATCGGCGCCGGATGGGTGCTGACCGCGTGCATCGGCGCCGTGCTGTGGGAACGCAACGCCCCCACCGAGACGGTCATCGCCTCGGAGACCGACGAGGCGTCGGCAGTCGAGTCCTGAGTGGATCACTCGTGGTGTGAACCGGTTTCGTGCGCTGAGCTGGTCCGTGAAACTTTGCCGGATGGTTGTGCGGTGACCTTCTTGACCAGGTTGTGCACGGCGTCCCGCACGGGGTGCGGACGCTTGGCCGTGGCAGGTTTTGCCACGGGGGAGTCCGTCGCCGCCGACGCCCGAACTCTCGTGGGGAACTTCGTCGTGGTGGTCTTCGGTGCCACCCGGCTGGTGCTCGCCGTCCGTGCACCGGCGGCATCGCGCACATCGTGGACGGCGGTGCCGACGGCCTGGGCGACCACCTTGCCCGCCGCCGCGACCACGCCGGCCGCGGCCTTGATCCCGGCGGCGAGTGCGCGTACCGGGTTGCCGGTCTTCGCGAGTTCCTGCGCCACCGCGTCGGGCACTTCGAAGACGCCGGCCAGGACAGCATTGAAGGCCGGAAAGATCACGGCGCCAACCACATTGATGGCGCCTACCACGGCGACCTGGAACACCCCGCGGGGAGCCACCGTCGGCGTCGGGTTCTCGACGAACGGCAGGTTGAGTGCGTCGAAGGTGTCGTGGCGGGCCTTCTGCAGTGCCGTCGCGACACCGGGCAAGCCGTTCTGGACGGCGGGCAGCACGTTGAGCAGGCCGACCACGCCGACCTCGAACGCGTTGAGCGCCCGCTGTGCGGGGATCGCGGCGTCGGCGTCGATGGCCTTCTGGGCGGCAGCTTCGGTCGGTCCCGTCACCGACGCGGCCGCGGCGCCGATCGCCTTGAGCACATCGCCCGCCGACAGGTCGTCCAGGAAGGTGCGCGGCGCCCGCAGGGCGGTGGACACCGCGGTCACGCCGGTCTGGGCGAGCAGCGGGCAGATGATCGAGCAGTACACAGTCTGGTTGTGCAGGAAGCTGGTGACCAGACCGCCCGGCGGTACCGATGTCGCCGCCAGGCGCACCTCATGGACGACGGTCATGGACGGCGATACCGCTGTGATGGTGGGGAGCGGCGTGGTCAGCACCGCGGTGACGGTGACGGCGGCCATCCCGGCGGTGGCGAGATCGGTGCGCAGGTTGATGATTCGCGACATGGTCGGCCCCCTGTGTGTCCGGTGTTGAAAAGGACACGGTGCGCGGGTGCCGCGGGTTCAATGCGCGGCAGAGCCTCAGACGTCGCTGGTGGTGTACCGCGTCTTGACCGGCGGCTCGGCCACCAACCCGGGCACCTCGGTGAGCTTGCCCTCGCCGGCCCTGAAGGCGCGGTAGGCCTCGTCGGCCTCGACCGATTCCCACAGTTCGTAGATCACCCAGTGGCCTTCGTCGGCCTCATCGACCAGCACGTCGGTGCCGAGGTTGCCGGGGAATGCCCGGGTGTCTTTGAGTGCGCGGCTGAATACCTCCCGCGCGGTTGCCACGGACTCGGGCTTGAACTTCAGTTCCAGGATCACGGTGACCGGCATGGACGACAACATACCTCCGGTGTGCGAAGCGCAAGCATCAGAGGCGGCGCAGGGTGACGACGGTGACGTCGTCCTCGGTCCCCTCTTGTCCCATCGCCGCCGAGATCCCGGCCGCCGAGATGTCGTCGAGCCCAGCAAGTGTCGTGGCCAGACGCGCCAGCCCATCGTCGATGGTCGAGCCGCGGCGCTCCACCAGGCCGTCGGAGTACATCACCAGCGCCTCGCCGGGGTCGATGGTGAACGTGCTCGGCAGATACTGCGCACCGCGGACGCCGATGGGCGGCGACAGCAGCACCGGTGCCTCGGCCACGACCGTCGCGGTGCGCAACGGCATGAGGTGCCCGGCCGACGCCGCTTCGACGTGACCGGTTCCCAACTCGATCCGCGCGGCGATCACCGTCGCGAAGGTGCGCGGCATCAGGTGCAGGCTGAAGGCGTTGAGCTGGCTCAACGCCTCCGCCGGCGCGGCGCCGGCAAACAGCAGCGACCGCAAGGCATTACGGAGTTGGGCCATGGTGCCCGCCGCGGCCAGGCCATGCCCCGCGACGTCACCGAGCAGCACGATCAGTCGCCCGTCGGGCAACCGGAATGCGTCATACCAGTCGCCGCCCACCCGGCCGCCCGCAGCGGGTTGGTAGTCGGCGGTCAGCTCCCAATCCGGCACCGTCGGGATCGAGGAGGGCAGCAGACTGCGCTGCAGCACCTCGGCGACCCGCAGGGCACTTCGGGTGCGGCGGTACAACTCTTCGACGAGGTGACGTCGCAGCGATTCGGCCGACTCGATCTCGATGGGCGCCCACGGTTCACCGCAGTTGTCGACGACTTCGCGCCACCGTTCGAACGATTTGCGCGGGCTGAGCCGAACTCCGTCGCCCTCGCGCACGGCGATGGCCTTGTTGTGCGGATCGCCGCCCCAGTCGACCGCCCGCAGGGCCTCGTGCCGGAGCCAGATCACGTACTGCCCGTCGGGCAGGTTCAGCGCGAGCGCGCCCGCCGCATCGTGCAGATCCAGTCCGGGCAGTTCGTCGGACAGGCATTCGGTGCCGGCGATGTCGTTGCCGGTGTCGCGGGCCCAGTCTGCGACGGCCGCCACCACGGCGGGCGGCGGCACCGCGCCCAGCGTCCGGTACTCGTCGCCGATCTGGACGGCCGCTCCGGCGGCGGGCAGCAGATCGAGCAGCCCAGGGGATCGCAGCAGCGCATCCGCGAGCGTTTCGCTGTCGTTGAGGGTGGCACTGGTCAGTGCGGCCAGCGTCGACTGCGCGGTCAGCCGGTCGCGCAACTGATCCTCGTCGAACCGGTCGACCAGCCGCAGCGAGAGCGTCGACCCGAGGAACTCGGCGGCGGCGCGCGCGCCGTAGGGCGGTAGGTGCGGCCCGGCGTAGTGATGGCACGCGATCAGTCCCCACAGCCGGCCGTGGCGCAGCAGCGAAATCGACATGGAGGCACGGACTCCCATGTTCTGCAGGTACTCGATGTGGATGGGCGAGACGCTGCGCAGCGTGGCGTGTGTCAGGTCCAAGGGTGTGCCGCTGTCGGGGTCCATGGCAGGAACCAGCGGGGCCGGGGTGTAGTCGACATCGGAGATCAGACGCAGCCAGCTCTTCTCGTACATGGCGCGCGCCTGGGCGGGAATGTCGCTGGCCGGATAGTGCAGCCCCAGAAAGGAATTCAGGTCGTCACGTTTGCATTCGGCCACGACCTCACCGTTGTAGTCCCGGTCGTAGCGGTACACCATCACGCGGTCGAAGCCGAGGAGGTCCCTGACCGCGCGGGCGGTGGTGTCGTAGAGCTCGGTCATCGATTCGGACCGGTTGAGCGCCTCGACCGAATTACGCACGGCCTGATAGGTGTTGGGGAACGAGAAAGGTCGCTCGCCGTACGCGATTTCGAGCTCCACCAACAGCATCCCACCGGGCACTCGGTGCAACAGCGCATCGAACGGCCGCGGTGTGCCGGCGACGGCAATCTCCAGTTCCAGCGGGTTGCGCTGGCGCAGCTCGCCGAACGCCGACGCGGCCTGCGCAATCCGTGCGGCCTGTTCGTCGCCGATCACGACGGCCAACGGGCGGCCGAGCACGTCGTCCACCTCGTGGCCCAACAGCTCGGCGACGTTCGCGCTGATGTGACGGATGTCGAGACCCGGCTCCCGGACGACGGCGAGGACCCCGCGCGGCTGGATGCTGCCCGGAATGTGGATCGGTTCGCGGGCGCAGTTGTCCAGGTCGATGGGCGTGCCGGCGGGCAACAGCCCGGCCGTGTCGACGTCGTCGGTGGGACGCGAAATGAGAAAACCCCCAGGTTGTGGTGTCGAGACTTGGCTCGAGAGTGCCAGGTCGCTCCGTCCACAATCACATGGACATGCGTCCGTGGGTTAGGCTTGCTAAGAGTTGGCGTTTTAGCTTGTTTGGTTCAGACCACAGCCCGCGAGACACAGCGCCCCGAATCGAAGCGTCCGCGAGGTGTTCGATGTCCGACCAATTTGAATCCAATCCTTCCCCCTTGATGTGCGCCCAGACGTGGCATGACACGACGGTGGTCATCAGCTGTTCCGGTGTCGTGGACATGCTGACGGTCCCCGACCTGAACCAGCTCCTCACGACGGCGCTGGACAAACAGCCGAGCGCGGTCGTCATCGACCTGACGGATACCACGTTTTTCGCCTCGTGCGGCATGTCGACGCTCGTGGAGACGCAGGACCAACTGTCGTCCGAGGTTCCGCTGATCGTCGTCGCCGACGGACCCGTGACCCGCCGCCCGCTGGAACTGGTGGGCCTGGCGGCCGTCCTCACCATCCGTCCGACGCTGGACGTCGCGTTCGCAGAACTGGCACTCGTCGACAACTGAGCCGGATGTCTTGGCGGTCAGGCGAATTCACCAGTCGCTTGGCCGGTAATCCTTCAGGAAGCAGCCGTGCAGATCCTCGCCGGCCTCCCCGCGCACGATCGGGTCGTAGACCCGCGCGGCGCCGTCGACCAGGTCCAGCGGCGCGTGGAACCCTTCCTCGGCCAGCCGCAGCTTGGTCGGATGCGGACGCTCGTCGGTGATCCACCCGGTGTCCACCGCGGTCATCAGGATGCCGTCCTGCTCCAGCATCTCCGCGGAGCTGGTGCGGGTGAGCATGTTGAGCGCGGCCTTGGCCATGTTGGTGTGCGGATGTCCCGGGCCCTTGTAGCGGCGGCCGAACTGGCCTTCCATGGCCGACACGTTCACGACGTACTTGCGCCGGGCGGGGGAGGCGGCCATCGCCGGGCGCAGGCGGCTCACCAGGATGAACGGTGCGGTCTGGTTGCACAGCTGCACTTCGAGCAGCTCCATGGCGTCGACTTCGTGCACCCGCTGGGTCCAGCTGTTGACCGACGCGGTGTCGGGCAGCAGACCGCCCGCGTCGATGGCAGTACCGGCGGCGATCCGCTCCGGTGAGGCGCTGCGGGCGGTCAGGGCGAGTTCCATGATCCCGTGCGGGGTCTGATGCTCGGCGAGACTGCCCGCCAGTGCGGCCGGATGAGCGTCGCTGACGCGGTCGAAGGTCACCACGTCGACACGGGACAACTCCGGGGGCGGGGTGCGCTCGGCCTCGACCAGCGCCGAGTAGGAGCCGGGGGCTCTCCGCACGGTCTGCGCCGCGTTGTTGATCAGGATGTCCAGCGGGCCGTGCTCGGCCACCGTGTCGGCGAGTGCGACCACCTGGGCGGGGTCGCGCAGATCGATACCGATGATCCGTAGCCGGTGCAGCCAGTCGGCGCTGTCGGGCATCGCGGCGAAGCGCCGGACGGCGTCATTGGGGAAGCGTGTGGTGATCGTGGTGTGTGCGCCGTCGCGCAACAGCCGCAGTGCGATGTACATGCCGATCTTGGCGCGGCCCCCGGTGAGGAGCGCGGTACGACCGGTGAGGTCGGTGCGGGCGTCACGTTTGGCGTGGCTGAACGCCGCGCATTCCGGACATAGCTGGTGGTAGAAGGCATCGATGACGGTGTGATGCTTCTTGCAGATGTAGCAGGCCCGCGACTTCAGCAAGGTTCCCGCGGATGCCCCGCCGGCCGTGGACACCAACGGCAGGCCCGCCGTCTCGTCGTCGATGCGTCCCGGCGCTCCGGTGGCGGTCGCGGCGATCACGGCTCTGTCGGCCGCGGCCACCTCGTCGCGCTTGGCGTGCCTGCGGGCCTTGCGTACCGACTTCCAGATACCGGCGGTGGCGCGCCGAATGGCCACCGCGTCCGGGTGCTCGGGGGGCAACGATTCGACCTCGGACAGCACCTGCAGGCAGGCGCTGAGCTTCTCCGGATCGATCGCGGTCACCGTCAAAGGGTGCCAGGTTGCGCGAAGCCGCCGCAAATTTGCGGGGTTACACCCGTCCGGCGATGAAACCGGCAGCCTGGCCGGGGTACGGCGGGGCCTCGTAGTTGTTGTGGGCCGAGCGGTCGAACACCCGCGTCGAGCAGATCGGGTCACCATCGCTGCACAGGTCGATGGCGCGGCCCGCAAACTGCCCGTTGCTGGACAGCGGGGTGCCGAAGCGCGCGCCCGGATTGCCGAAGACGGCGACCGCGGCGACATTGGACGCCAGTCCCGGATCGAGTGCCGGGGCCGACCCGATGCTGCCGATCCTGTCGCCGACGGGCTGTACGCCGGCGAGCATCGACACCGCGGACGCCCCCTGGGAGAACCCGCCGAGCACCAGGCGGGTGTTCGGGCACTGATCGGTCATCCGGGCGATGTGGCCCCGGGCGTCATCGGCGCCGGCACCGGTGTTCAAAAAGTTATAGCTGGCAGGGTAATTCACGGCGTACGCGCCCAGGCTGCGGCCGCCCAGCATGGGTTGCAGCGCGCCGAACAGGGCATCGCCCACCCGGCCCATGCCGGGCGGTTCGGCGGTGCCGCGTGCGAAGATGAGTTCGACGTCGGGGCAGCCGTCTGCGGTGGCTGTCGGAGCTCCCGAGATCAGGGCTGCGGGCAAAGCCGTCGCGGCAACCAGACGAGCCAACGATGTACGGACATTCACGTGGTCAGCGTGACACATGGAGTGCCCGCAGCGATGCCCAAACGGGTTTGTCGGACCGTCGCGTTATGGTGCGCTCAACGGGAAACGGCACAGACATTTGATCGAGATTGGTACCCCCGACAGGACTCGAACCTGCAACCGACCGGGTAGAAACCGGATGCGCTATCCATTGCGCCACGGGGGCAAAGCACAGACCTCCGTAATTTACACGTCGCCGGCGCCATTTCTCACAGCAAGGCGCCCGCTGTGCAGGGACGCGTGGAAGCCGACCGACAGGGCGATCGATGACTCGACACCACACCAAAGACAAGGGCGACCTCGGCGTCGCCAAGGCGTATGCGGACCTCGTCGTCAAGGGGTTCGACGTCTTGCTTCCCACCACCGAACATGCGCCGTTCGACCTCGTCGCATACGAGGCGGGAACGTTTTACCGCATTCAGGTGAAGTACCGGTCGGCGCGGGCGGGTGCGGTCAGACTGGATCTACGGACCACATGGTCCGACCGCCATGGTGTGCACAGTTCGCCGATCGACAAAGAAGCCGTCGACGCACTGTGCATCTATTGCCCGGAGACCGACGAGTGCTACTACATCAGGCCGGCCGACCACAATGCCTCCGTCGCCCTCCGCATCACGCCGGCCAAGAACGGTCAGCAGAAGCGAATCCTGGATGCCTCGGCATTTCGCGACCTGCCTGAACCGATCCCGCCCATCGATGCGCATCGCGCCTCGGCATGACGCCAGTGTGATGCGCCCGTCGACAGCTACGAAACCCGCGCCACGCCACCGCACCGCGGACTAGCGTGGATGCCGTATGGCGGCCGCCGGGAGAGCGTCATACAGGAGGAGTACGCGCGATGAGCAATGTGCCGTTGGATGCGGCGGGGTTGCCCCAGAAATTGAACGGCATCGACACCCTGCTGCACCGCGGGGAGGCCAATCCACGGACCCGGTCGGGCATCATGGGCGTCGAACTGCTTGACGTCACTCCTGATTGGGAGCAGTTCCGCGCGGTGTTCGAGCAGGCGTCGCGCAAGGTTCTTCGGTTACGCCAGAAAGTGGTCATGCCGACGCTGCCGACGGCGTCACCGCGTTGGGTGGTCGACCCCGACTTCAACCTGGACTTCCATGTGCGCCGGGTCCGGGCCCCCGAACCGGGCACCTTGCGGCAGGTTCTCGACCTCGCCGAGGTCGCGCTGCAGACGCCGATGGACATCACCCGGCCGCTGTGGACGGCCACCCTGGTCGAGGGTCTGGCCGACGGACGCGCCGCGACCATCCTGCACCTGAGCCATGCCGTCGCCGACGGGGTCGGCACCGTCGAGATGTTCGCCAACATCTACACCCTGGAACGGGATACCCCCGTCGGTGAGCTTGCGCCCCTGCCGATTCCGCAGGATCTCTCCGCCACCGACCTGATGAAACTGGGCATCAACCGGCTACCGATGAAGATCACCAACAGCGTGCTCGGCCTGCTCGGCGGTGCCGTGCACGCGGTCACCAACGTGGTGCGTGATCCGGCCGCCACGGTCAGCGGCGTGGTGGACTACGCGCTGTCGACCGCCCGGGTGTCCCGCCCCGTCGCCGACCACTCGCCGCTGCTGCGCCGCCGCAGCCTCAACTCGCGCAGCGAGGCCATCGACATCGTCTTCTCCGACTTCCACCGGGCCGCCAAGGCCGCGGGCGGTTCCATCAACGACGCTTACCTCGCCGGCTTGTGCGGCGCGCTGCGGCACTACCACGAGGTCAAGGGCATCCCGATCGACACCCTGCCGATGGCGGTCCCGGTGAACCTGCGCGCCGACGACGATCCCGCCGGCGGAAATCGTTTTGCCGGAATCAATCTCGCGGCGCCGGTCGGTATCGCCGATCCCGAACGTCGGATCAAGGCGATCCGCTCACAGATGACCAGCAAGCGCGAGGAACGCGCCATGGACATGGTGGGCACGCTGGCGCCGTTCGTCAGCTTCCTGCCCGACGCCGTCCTGGAATCGGCCGCCGGCTCGGTGGTCAACTCCGACGTGCAGGCCAGCAACGTGCCGGTGTATCCCGGCGACACCTTCATCGCCGGGGCAAAGGTGTTGCGGCACTACGGCCTCGGCCCGCTGCCGGGCGTGGCGATGATGACGGTGCTGGTGTCGCGCGGCGGCTTCGTCACCGTCACCACCCGCTACGACCGGGCCGCCTTCGCCGACGACGCGTTGTGGGCCGACAGCCTGCTGCGGGGTTTCGACGAGATCCTGGCCCTCGGCGGCGAGAGTCGCGCCGTGGCGGCCTCCTTCACTGCATCCGAGACCGTGTCATCGAACGGAAGTGCCGATAAATGAGTGACGCACGACTGCCCGGGACGGTCGCCGAGATCGAGGCCAGCCCACCTGGACCGGGAATCGGCGCGTTCTTCGACTTGGACGGCACCCTGGTCGCCGGGTTCACCGGCGTGCTGATGACCCAGGACCGGCTGAGGCGCGGCCAGATGAGTGTCGGCGAGTTCATCGGCATGGTGCAGGCCGGGCTCAACCACCAACTGGGCCGCTCGGAGTTCGAAGACCTGATCGGCAAGGGCGCCCGGATGCTGCACGGAAACTCGTTGTCCGATCTGGACGAACTGGGGGAGCGGCTGTTCGTGCAGCACGTCCGCGACCGCATCTATCCCGAGATGCGGGCCATGGTCAAAGCGCACATGGCCCGCGGACACACCGTGGTGCTGAGTTCGTCGGCGTTGACGGTCCAGGTCGAGCCCGTCGCCAAATTCCTCGGGATCGACAAGGTGTTGTGCAACAAGTTCGAGGTGGACGACGAAGGCCTGATCACCGGTGAGGTGCAGCAGCCGATCATCTGGGGCCCGGGCAAAGCGCATGCGGTGCAACAATTCTCAGCCGCCAACGGGGTCGATCTGACTCAGAGTTATTTCTACGCCGACGGCGACGAGGATGTTGCGCTGATGTACGTGGTGGGCAACCCGCGTCCCACCAATCCGGCGGGCAAACTGGCCGCGGTCGCGCTCAAGCGTGGCTGGCCCATCCTGAAGTTCAGCAGCCGCAGCGGCAGCAGTCCGGTGGCGCAGCTGCGCACCCTGGCCAGCCTCGCCACCATCCCGACGGTCGCGGCCGGCGCGATCGGCCTGGGGCTACTCACCCGCAACAAGCGCACGGGCGTCAACTTCTTCACCTCGAACTGGAGCAGGTTGCTCATGGCCACCACGGGCATCGAGCTCAACGTGCTGGGTGAGGAGAACCTGACCGCCCAGCGTCCCGCGGTGTTCCTCTTCAACCACCGCAATCAGGCCGACCCGTTCATCGCGGGCCGGTTGGTGAAGGACAACTTCACCAGCGTGGGAAAGAAGGAGCTCGAGAAGAACCCGTTGATGGGGCCGCTGGGCAAGGTGATGGACGCGGCGTTCATCGACCGCGACGACACCCAGGCCGCTGTCGAGGGTCTGCGTAAGGTGGAAGAACTTGCTCGCAAAGGGCTTTCCATCATGATCGCGCCGGAGGGCACCCGGCTGGACACCACCGAGGTCGGCCCCTTCAAGAAGGGGCCGTTCCGGATCGCGATGGCCGCCGGTATCCCGATCGTGCCGATCGTGATCCGCAACGCCGAGGTGATCGCCGCCCGCGACTCCAGCACGTTCAACGCAGGCACCGTCGATGTCGCGGTGTTCCCGCCCATCTCCACCGATGACTGGACCCACGACAACCTGTCCGAGCGCATCGCCGAGATTCGTCAGCTCTACCTGGACACCTTGTTGTCCTGGCCGCATGACGAGCTTCCCGACGTGCCGTTGTACAGACGCACCACGCAGACGCCTTCCCCGGAAGGCCGTCCATGACAAGGCTTTCCGGCGACATCGACAGCTTCCACCCGACCGGGGACACCCTGGTGCTCGCCTCGGTCGGTTCACCTGCCGAGCAGGGGTTGCTCAAGGATTGGCTGCAGCAGCAGCGCAGGGACCGCCCCGACGCCCGTGTCGAGGTGCTGCACCTGCCCGCCACCGACGATCCGCCGCCCACCGTGCTGGCGCAACTCGTCGAGAAGCTCTCGGCCGGCCCGGACCGGTCGGTGGTTCCGGTGCGGGTGTTCTGGGTGCCCGGCGGACTGCCCACCCGGTCCAAGGTGGTGTCCCTCATCTCCGGCCGCGACACCTACCGGCCGCCCGAATTGTTGCAGCACCGCATCCTGCGCAAGGACCCGTCGCGGGCCCGCGTGGTGGCCGGCGAGCCGGCCAAGGTGTCCGAGCTGCGTCAGCAGTGGAACGACACCACCACCGCCGAGAACCCGCGTGAATTCGCACGTTTCGTCATCCGTCGCGCCATTCTGGCGATTGAACGGGTCGAACTGCGGCTGCTGGGCCCGGAGTACAAGTCGCCGCGACTGGTCAAGCCGGAGATGTTGGCCTCGGCCCGGTTCCGTGAGGGCCTGGACAAGATTCCGGGTGCCACCGTGGAGCAGGCCGGTGAGATGCTGGATGAGCTGTCCACCGGGTGGAGCCGGTTCTCCGTCGACCTCATCCCGACCATGGGCCGCGCCATCTTCAGCCGCGGTTTCGACCCCAACATCGACTACGACCGCGCCGAGATCGAGGCCATGCGCGGCTCGCTGGAGATCCATCCGGCAGTCCTGCTGTTCTCGCACCGTTCCTATCTGGACGGGGTGATCGTCCCGGTTGCCATGCAGGAGAACCGGTTACCACCGGTACACACCTTCGCCGGGATCAATCTGTCCTTCGGCTTCATGGGTCCGATCTTCCGGCATTCCGGGGTGATCTTCCTGCGCCGCAAGCTCGACGACCCGCTGTACAAGTACGTGCTGCGCCAGTTCGTCGGGTACATCGTCGAGAAGCGCTTCAACCTGAACTGGTCCATCGAGGGCACGCGGTCGCGGACCGGAAAGATGTTGCCGCCCAAGCTCGGTCTGCTGTCCTACGTCGCGGACGCCTACCTCGACGGCCGCAGCGAGGACATCCTGCTGCAACCGGTGTCCATCAGTTTCGATCAGCTGCACGAGACCCAGGAGTACGCGGCGTACGCACGGGGCGGGGAGAAGACCCCGGAAGGGGTCAGCTGGCTCTACAACTTCGTCAAGGCCCAGGGCGAGCGGAACTACGGCAAGATCTATGTCCGCTTTCCCGAGGCTGTCTCGATGCGCCAGTACCTCGGTGAGCCGGGCGGCCCGATCACCTCCAACCCGGACACCAAACGGCTGGCCATGCAGAAGATGGCCTTCGAGGTGGCGTGGCGCATCCAGTCGGTCACCCCGGTGAACGCGACGGGGCTGGTGTCGGCGCTGCTGCTGACCACCCGCGGGGTGGCGCTGACGCTGGGCCAGTTGCACCGCACTTTCCAGGACTCGCTGGATTACCTGGAGCGCAAGGGAACTCCGATGACCAACAGCCTGCTCCGGTTGCGCACCTCCGACGGGGTGCGGGCGGCGGTCGACGCGCTCTCCGGTGGGCACCCGGTCACCCGGATCGACAGTGGCCGCGAGCCGGTGTGGCTGATCGAACCGCAGAACGAGCACGAGGCGGCGTTCTACCGGAACACGCTCATCGCGTCATTCCTGGAGACCTCGATCATCGAGCTGGCGCTGGCACACGCGGCCCGCGCCGAATCCGACCATCTCGACGTGTTCTGGGCGCAGACCGCGCGGCTGCGCGATCTGCTGAAGTTCGACTTCTACTTCGCCGACTCCGCGACGTTCCGCGACAACCTGACCAAGGAGATGTCGTGGACGCAGGACTGGGAGGAGCAGATCGCGTCGGGCCGTGAGGGCATCGAGGCGCTGCTGCGGGCCAAGCGTCCGCTGCTCGGTTCGGCAATGCTGCGCCCGTTCGTGGAGGCGTACGAGATCGTGGCCGACGTCCTGCGCGACGCCCCGGCCGACCTTGCCGAGAAGGAGCTGACCAAGCTGGCGCTCGGCGTCGGCCGCCAGCAGGTGGCCCAGGGCAAGGTGCGCAGCAATGAGTCGGTGTCCGCGCTGCTGTTCACCACCGCCCGCCAGGTGGTTGCCGACCAGAAGCTGTTGGGCCGCGCCCCCGACCTGTCGCAACGGCGTGCGGAGTTCCTTCGCGAGTTGCGCGACATCCTGACCGACATGGACACCGTGGAGGCCGGATCACGGGCGCAGTTCTACGAGCGGGAGCAGGCGGCCCGGCACACAGCTGACGCTTGAGGGTCACCCCATACGCTGGTGGGATGACTGCCCCCACGCCCCGGAGTGCCGCGTGGCCCGTTCTGTTCGGCGTCGCGGTACTCGCCGGTGCCGTGGCGGCGGGTTTGGGCGGGCTGTCGCTGGCCGACGCGCTGACAGCGACGGGCCTTCCGGACCCGGGTCCCGTCACCACGTATGGGCTGCCGTTCGTGCGCGCGGCGGGGGAGATCGCCGCGGCCGTCGCGGTCGGCTCGTTCCTGTTGGCCGCGTTCCTGGTGCCGCCGCAATCCAGTGGTGTGCTGGACGTGGCCGGCTACCGGGCCCTGCGCACGGGCACGCTGGCCTCCGGCGTGTGGACGGTGTGCGCCGTGCTGCTGGTGCCGCTGACGGTGTCCGATATCACCGGTCAACCGCTGGCCAGCCGGCTCAGCCTGTCCGATATCTGGTCGGTCGCCAGCTTGGTGGAGACGGCGGGCACCTGGCGGTGGACGGCCCTGTTCGCCGCCGTCGTCACCGTCGTGAGCATCCCGGTGCTGCGCTGGTCGTGGACGCCGCTGCTGTTCGCCGGGTCGGTGTTCACGCTGGTGCCGCTCGCACTGTCCGGGCACTCCTCGGCTGGTGGCTCGCACGACCTGGCCACCAACAGTCTGTTCATCCACCTGGTCGCCGGCGTGGTGTGGGCCGGTGGGCTGCTGGCCCTGTGGGCGCTGGCGTTCCGCGGCGGGGCGCACACCGATCTCGCGGCGCGGCGCTTCTCCGCGATCGCGCTGTGTTGCTTCGTCGCGATGGGGTTCTCCGGGGTCATCAACGCCTTCGTCCGGATCCGCCCGGCCGACCTGCTGCACACCAATTACGGCTGGCTGGTCGTCGGCAAGGTCACGGCCCTGCTCGCGCTCGGGGTGCTCGGGTTTGTGCAGCGCCGCCGCTCGGTCAGGGCGCTCACCGAGGATCCTGACAACCGGCGTCCGCTGATCCAGCTGGCCCTCGTCGAATCGCTGGTGTTCGGCCTCACGTTCGGCATCGCCGTCGCACTGGGTCGCACCCCGCCGCCCCCGCCGCCTGTGTTCAACCCGTCGGTCACCGCCGTCGAGATCGGCTACGACCTGGCCGGCCCGCCAACCGTCGCGCGCATCCTGTTCGACTGGCGCTTCGATCTGATCTTCGGCACCGCCGCGATCCTGTTCGCCGCCGTGTACGTGGCCGGCGTGATCAGGTTGCGGCGGCGCGGTGACGCGTGGCCGGTCGGGCGGACCATCGCCTGGCTGTGTGGGTGCGCGGTGCTGTTGTTCGCGACGTCGTCGGGGCTGGGCCGCTACATGCCGGCGATGTTCAGCATGCACATGGGCGCCCACATGCTGCTGTCCATGCTCTCGCCGGTGCTGCTGGTGCTCGGTGCGCCGGTGACGCTGGCGCTGCGCGCCCTTCCGGCCGCGGGGCGCGCAGGACCGCCCGGTATGCGGGAGTGGCTGCTGGCTGCGCTGCACAGTCGGGCTTCACAGATCCTCACCAACCCGTTCGTGGCGACCGCGCTGTTCGTCGGCGGCTTCTACGGGCTGTATTTCGGCGGGATCTTCGACGCGGTCGCGGGTCTGCACGCCGCGCACGTCGCGATGAACCTGCACTTCCTGCTGAGCGGCTACCTGTTCTATTGGGTGGTCATCGGCATCGACCCGACGCCGCGACCCATCCCGTCGCTGGCCAAGCTCGGGATGGTGTTCGGGTCGCTGCCGCTGCACGCCTTCTTCGGTGTCGTGCTGATGGGCACCCAGACCGTGATGGCCGAGGGCTTCTACAAGTCACTGCAGCTGTACTGGCACACCGACCTGCTCGGTGATCAGCGACTCGGCGGCGGCATCGCCTGGTCCGCGGGCGAGGTGCCGCTGGTCCTGGTGATGCTGGCGCTCTTGATCCAGTGGCGGCGCAGTGACAACCGCACCGCCACCCGACTGGACCGGGCCGCCGACCGCGACGACGACGCCGACCTGGCCGCCTACAACGCCATGCTGGCGAAGCTGGCCGAGCAGGAGTCCGGTCGCAGTTAGCCCGGCAGTCCCTGCTCTTCGGACGGCAGCGGCGCGGGGCCGGTGATCTGCGGGGCCGCGCTCACCATCGGCGGGCGCACGTCCTGCGGTGCGGACGGCGAGTTGGTGACCGTGACGCCGGTCTCCATGCCCGCGGCGGAGTGCATCGGGTCATCCGTGCTCAAGGTGGTGCCCACCAGACCGGTCAATGCCACGGCGGCGCAGGACAGTCCGATCAGCGATGCACAGGTCAGGTTCTTCATATTCATTCCCCTATGTATTTTATGTCGACCACGGTGGGTCCCTGCCAGTGAATATTGCCGCTGCGCAGGCCCTTTAAACATTAATAGTTATATAGGGTAACGATGAGAGAGTCCAAACCGTCGGCCGGTCACGTGTCGCCGGGGTGCCTGCGGTCGGCGAAAAACCCACTGCAGGCGTTATTTACGCGCGTGGCGGGTGTTCCCAGCGAATTGGCAGGTTGTATGTGTCTGCCTATGTAAATGCCGGTGAGTGCTCAGGATCCGTAGTTCACCGTGACGGTGCCGTCACGATTCACCCCGGTCTTGGGCGCCGGGTCCTGCTGCACCACCTTGGCGCGGCTCTGCCCGCCCGCGTCGACGTCGGGACCTTTCTGGAAGTTCCCGGTGAAGCCGAGGGACTGCAGCTGCTGCAGCGCGTCGCCGTAGAACAGTCCCCGTAGGTCGGGCATCTCGAGCTGATTCCCGCGGGAGACCTTCAGGGTGACTGGCGCGTCGGAATCCATCGACGTGCCGGCGGGCGGGTCGGTGAGAGCAACCTGACCCGCGGGCAACGTGCCGTCGGTGTCCGCCTGAAGGATGGTGGTGAACCCCGCGATGCCCAGGTTCTGGGTGGCCTGCTGCACTGTCTGCCCGGTGACGTCGGGAAGTTGCCGTGCGGACGGTCCGGAGCCGACGAGGATGACGATCTCGTTGCTGGTGGCCGAATCCTGTTGTGCGGCAGGCATGGTCCCGACGACCTTGTCCAACTCGGCGGCCTTGGAAGCCTGCGGCATCCGCCGCACGTTGTCGAATCCGGCGTCGTGCAATGTCTGTACCGCGTCGTCGTAACTCAGCGTGGCGACGTCCGGGATGCGGCGCTGCTCGGGCCCGGTCGACACGTTCACGGTGACGTCGCCGCCGGAGGAGACGGAGTCCCCGGCCGCGGGATCGGTGCCGATCACCCGGCCGGCCTCGACGGAGCCGTCGGGGTTGGTGTCGACGTGTGGGGACAGGCCGCGGTCCTGCAGCTGGGTCAGGGCGTCTTGGCGGGTCAGCCCGTGCACGTCGGGCACCTGGACCCGGCTCATGGTGCCCACGATGAACACCCCGGCGATCACCAGCACGATGACGGCCGCGAGGGCGCCGCCGATGAGCCAGCGCCGCGACGTGTTGCGGGGCTGCTGGACGGGCAACTGCAGGGTGTGCGGGTGCTGCGGATCACGGGCCGTCGGGGCTTCGTCGACGTCGTCGGGCTGCTGCGCCGGCGCCTCGGGTGCGTTCCCGGTGCTGACCCGGATGAGATCGGCGTGCAGTTCCGCGGCGCTCTGGTAGCGCTTCTCGGGTTTCTTGGCCAGAGCCTTGAGCACCACCGCGTCGAGTTCGGGGGAGATGCCCGCATGTCGCTGCGACGGCGGGATCGGCCGTTCCCGGACGTGCTGGTATGCCACGGCCAGTGGGGTGTCACCGGTGAACAGTGCTTGACCGGTGAGCATTTCGTACAGGACACAGCCCAGTGAGTACACGTCGGTGCGGGCGTCGACGTCCTGGCCGCGGGCCTGCTCGGGGGAGAAGTACTGCGCGGTGCCCACCACTGCGGACGTCGCGGTGAGGCGGTCCCCGGTGGTGGCGTTCATGGCATGCGCGATGCCGAAATCCATCACCTTCACGGTGCCCGTGGGGGTGATCATGATGTTGGCGGGCTTGATGTCGCGGTGCACGATGCCGCGGCCGTGGCTGAACTCGAGCGCCGTGCACACGTCACCGATGATCGAGATGGCGCGCTGCGGGGGCATCGCGCCGTGCCGCTGGATCAACTTGCCGACGGTCAGCCCCTCGACGTACTCCATCACCAGGAACGGCAGTTTCCCGTTGGGCGTCTGAGCCTCACCGGTGTCGTACACCGCCACGATCGACGGGTGGTTCAGCGCGGCGGTGTGCTTGGCCTCCCGGCGGAACCGCTGATAGAAGCTCGGGTCGCGGACCAGGTCGGCGCGCAGGATCTTGATCGCGACCTCGCGGTGCAGCCGGACGTCACGCGCCCGGTGCACCTCCGACATGCCACCGAAGCCCAGGATCTCGCCCAGCTCGTAGCGGTCGGTCAGCTGTTGCGGCACCGTCATCGCGAAGTACATCCCACGCCATTGATCATCTCTCAACCTGGAAGCGGCGGGCCCGACACCCTTGCGGAAAAGCCGTCGGACCCGCCCTACCTGCTGCGCTACGCCTGTGCGGGCAGCGCCTCGGTGTCTGCGTCGCTGGTCGGCGGGCGCTTGGGCTGCGGCGGCAGGAACTGGTAGTCACCGCGCGGATAGACCACCTGCGGCCACCAGAACCACCGGCCCAGCAGCGTGGCGATGGACGGCATCAGCAGCGACCGCACGATCAACGTGTCCACCAGCAGGCCGATCGCGATCGTCGAACCCATCTGGGCGAGCACCACCAACTGGCTGCCCAGCATCGCCGCCATGGTGGCCGCGAACACCAGACCCGCCGAGGTCACCACGCCACCGGTGCCTGCCATCGACCGGATGATGCCGGTCTTGAGCCCGGCGTGGATCTCCTCGCGGAACCGGGACACCAGCAGCAGGTTGTAGTCGGCACCGACCGCCAGCAGGATGATGACCGACATCAGCATGACCAGCCAGTGCACGTGGATCCCGAGCAGGTTCTGCCAGATCAGCACCGAGATGCCGAACGAGGCGGCGATCGAGCTGCCCGCGGTGGCGACGATGACCAGTGCGGCCACCGCACTCCTGGTCAGGATCAGCATGATCATGAAGATCAGCGTCAAGGCGGACACGACGGCGATCATCAGGTCGTAACGCGCGCCGTCGGCCATGTCCTTATAGGTGGCGGCCACCCCACCCAGATAGATCTTGGCGTCCGACAACGACGACATCTTCAGCGCCTCTTGCGCGGCCTTGCGCTCGGAGCTGACCCGCGCGATCCCTTCCGGTGTGGCCGGATCGGTCTCGTGGGTGATGAACATGCGCGCCGACTTGCCGTCGGGCGACAGGAACATCTTCAGACCGCGCTCGAAGTCCGGGTTCTGGAACGCCTCGGGCGGCAGGAAGAACAGGTCGTCGTTCTTCGCCTCGTCGAAGCTCTGCCCCATCGCCAGGGCGGTGTTGTTGGTCGCCTCCATCTGGTCGAGCAGGGCCTTCTGCGAGTTGTACGACGCCAGCGACAGGTCCCTGCTGGTCTTCATCGACGCGATGGTCTGCGGAAGCAGCGCCGTCAGTTTCGGCGCGAGGTCGGCCAGTTGGTCGGTGTTGACCTGAACGGCCCCGGTCTTGTCGGTCACCTCGTCGATCGAGTCCAGGGAATCGAAGACGGACCGAAGGGCCGCGCACATCGGGATGTCGAAGCAGTGCGGCTCCCAGTAGAAGTAGTTACGGATGGGCCGGAACTGGTCGTCGAAGTTGGCGATGTTGTCGCGCAGTTGCTCGGTGACCTTCAGCAGCTCCTGCGACTTGGCCGCCGAGTCCAACGTCAACTTGGTCTGCTGCAGGGATAGTTGGTACTGCTGCTCCAAGATCGAGATGGACGTATTCGTCGCATCGATGGTCTTGAGCTGGTCGGCCAGCTGCTGCCGCTGGAACGGCAGGTTCATGTTGCTGGTCTGGCCCTGCACACTGGTCTGGAACGGAATCGAGCTGTGCTGGATGGGGATTCCCAGCGGCCGGGTGATGTTCTGCACCATGGCGATGCCCTCGGTGTGCATGACGTTGCGCGCCACGGCGTTGAGCACCAGCATGTCGGCGGGGTTGCGCATGTCGTGCTCGGACTCGACCATCAGGATGTCGGGATTCATCCGGGCCTGCGAGAAATGCCGGTCCGCGGCGGCGAACCCGATGTTGACCGGCGCGTCGTCGGGCAGGAAGTAGCGGTCGTTGTAGGCCGCCTTGTAGCCGGGGATCGCCACGATGCCGATCAGCACGACGAACAGGCTGGCCACCAGGACGGGCGCCGGCCAGCGCACCACGGCCGTGCCGACACGACGCCAGAAACGGCTCTGCGGAGGACGTTTCGACTCGTACCAGCCGGCCCGGCTGCCGAGGAACAACACCGCGGGGCCCAGGGTGACGGCCGAGGCCACCACCACGACCATGCCGATCGCCACCGGGGCGCCCATGGTGCTGAAGTAGGGCAGCCGCGAAAAGCTCAGGCAGTACGTCGCACCCGCGATCGTCAGGCCCGAGCCGACGATGACCGGAGCGACCGATTTGAACGTCGTGTAGTAGGCGCTGTCGCGATCCTCACCCATCCCGCGGGCCTCGCGATAGCGGCCGAAGATGAAGATGCCGTAGTCGGTGGCGGCCGCGATCGCCAGCATGGTCAGGATGTTGCCGGCGAACGTGGTCAGCCCGAACACATCCTGCATGGCCAGCACCGAGATGACGCCGCGCGCGGTCAGCAGCCCGATGAAGGTCAAGAACAGCTGCACCAGTGTGGTTTTGATCGATCGGTAGACGACCAGCAGCATGCCGGCGATCGCGATCAGCGTGTACAGCGTGATCTGTCCCAGGCTGGCGTTGCCGATGACGTGCATGTCGTTGGTCAGGGCCGCGGGACCGGCGACGTAGGCCTTGACGCCCGGCGGCGCCTTGGTCTCCTCGATGGCCTTGCGGACGGCTTCGACGCCTTCGTTGGCCAGGGTCTGGCCCTGCTCGCCCGCCAGGTTCAGCATCACGTAGGACGCCTTGCCGTCGGCGCTCTGGGCGCCGGCAGCGGTCAGGGTGTCGCCCCAGAAATCCTGGATGTGCTGGATGTGCTCGGGGTTCTCCTCGAGCTTCTTGATGATCTCGTTGTAGTAGTCGTGGGCGTCGGGACCCAGCGGTTTGTCGCCTTCGATGACGACCATCACCGTCGCGTTGGAATTGAATTCCTTGAAGTTGTCGCCCATCCGCTTCATGGCGATCACCGACGGCGCATCATCCGGTGTCATTGGCGCCGAGTGCAATTCGCCGACGACCTCGAGCTGCGGGGCGATGACATTCACCAGTACGGCGATGGCCAGCCAGGCCAGCACGATCGGCACCGCGAGGATGCGGATCGCGTGCGGGAGGACGGGGTGCTTCTGGGTGCCTGCCGGCTCGGCGGTGGCGGTTGCGTGGGTCATGCGGTCTCCTCGCAGGCTCGGATCCCGCATGTCGGTCGTTGATTCGCTCCGCAAGCGTCGCTCATGCGGACTTCACCAGGCAGTAGGTCTGGGCGTCGACACCATCGGCTGTTTGCTCCTCACGAACGGTTCCATTCACGGTGACCCGGCAGCCGATCTGTTGGCCCTCGGCACGCGCCATCAGGCTGGCGCTGACCGTCGGCAACGTGGTCGACAAGGTGATCGACCACGGCAGCGTCGCGGTCACCGAGTGCACCTTGGCATCTGGGTCGAAATAGCTGATCTGCGCGGTGTCACCCGCTGCGCCGTACACGTCGTAGACCAGAACCTTGGGATTGAACTGGACGATCTCGATGCCTGCGCCGGCGTTGGCGTTCAGGTCCTCGGAGGCGAACATCTTGTGCAGCCGCGAGACCACCAGACCCGAAACGGCCAGCACCACGATGAGGACCAATGGGATCCACGCTTTTTTCAGCCAGCGGCCGACTCGAATTTTCTGCACCCCAACCTCTTTCAGAGATCAATCGGTCGTCTCGACCGCAAAACACATGTGCCCGTCGACTCAGCCGCGCACGGCGTCATCCGTTCCGTCTGCGTCGTCCGCATCGGCGGCCAACCGGGTCAGGATCGGGCCGGCGACACTGGCGGCCAGGGACAAGGCGCGTTCCTCTTCGGGCGTCAACGTCGCCAACAACTCGCGCAGCCGCTCCCGGCGCGTGCGCCTCCGATTGTCGAGCAACGCCTGACCTTGCTCTGTGATTCCGATCAGGCAGGCGCGGCCGTCATCGGGGTCGGCGACCCGGGCCACCAGATCGGCACGTTCCAGGCGCTGCATCAGCTGCGTCATCGACGGCTGGCTCACGCCTTCTTTGGCGGCCAGGGCGGTGAGCCGGATCGGCCCTTCCCGGGACACCCGATTGATCGCGTACGCCGCCGACGTGCTCAGTTCGGCGCGATCGGACAAGAAGCGTGCGGTCAGATCTGTCGCATCGTCGAGCATGTTGCCGATGCACTCGCGCGCGAAATCGTCGGACGGTCGCGGAGTCACCAGGTATCTATATCACGAAGCTTATCTAATCGATAGCTGAAGCACAGGTTCGAGCTGTCAGTTTGCTGTCAATGCTCTCGAATGAGGGGTGATTGGATGCTTTGTGTGATGTAGATGCGGTTACACCGCACCGGCGGCGATGGCGGCGGGCCAGCTTCCGTAACCGCTGATGTCTGCACCCGTCGCCGCGGAGGCGTCCGCGGCGAATGCGGTGCGCCACGTCCCGTCGCTGAATTCGACCTTGCCCAGCTGCATGGGTGCGGGCAGCGCGGCCAGGAAGCGGCCCAGCGCGGCGGGGGAGAGCAGCCACCGGTGCCCCAGCAGCGCGGCGCCGTCGCTGCCTTCGGCGACGCGGGTGATGGCCGGCTTGGGCGGGGTCGTCGGGAGCACCGTCATCCGGTACCTCGGCGCGGTCGTCAGCTCACCGTCCCAGCGGGCGCCCAGATCGGTCAGCTGTGACACCAGCGGGCCGCCGCGCAGGTGTGCGCCGAACACCACGAGTTCGGTGTGGTCGGCCACGGCCAGCGGCCAAACCTGTTGCGGTGCTTCGGCATCTGCGGCGATGGCCGCGATATCCATGGCGACGGCATCATCGAAGGCGCGCGCCAGCACGGTGACCCCGAACTGCGCCTCGCCCGCGGTGCCGGTGGGCACCGCGACACCACACAGATCGAAGAGGTTGCAGAAGTTGGTGTAGGTGCCCATCGCCGAGTTCACCCCGATCGGGTCCGTGGCCACCTCGTCCAGGGTGGGGTGCAGGGGCGCGGTCGGCACCAGCAGCGCATCCACGCCCTCCAGGGCGGACATCGCCACCCCGCGCAGCCGGGCCACCTCGCGGCGGTCGGCGACCAGTCGGTGCGCCGGGATGTCCCGGGCCCCGGTGACGATGCGCGCCACCGTCGGATCGATGTCGGCGCCGGGATTGGCATCGATGAATTCGCCCACCGCGGCGTACCTTTCGGACACCAGCGCACCGTTGTACAGCAACCGGGCGGCCGCCAGGAACGGATCGATGTCGACGCGGACGACGCGCACACCGGCTTTCTCCAGAGTGCCCACCGCGGCCTCGAACGCGGCCTGCCATGTCTGGTCGAGTCCAGGCAGCGTCGACGGCACGGCGACAACGGGATTCGGCGGCGCGGACAGGCGGGTGTCGGCCGGCCACGCGCGGTCCCCGGCGGCGGCCATGGCCGCCATCGCCGTGTTGGCCTGCGCCAGGTCGCGGGCGAAAATCGTGACACAGTCATAGGATTCGCATGCAGGTATGACACCGTCGGTGCTGATCACCCCGAGGGTCGGTTTGATGCCGACGATGCCCTGCAAGCCGGCCGGGACCCGGCCCGAACCTGCGGTGTCGGTGCCGATCGCGATATCGGCCACGCCTGAGGCGACCGCCACCGCGGAACCCGAACTCGACCCCCCGCTGATGTAGGCGGGCCGGCGGGAGTCGGACACGGCGCCGTACGGCGAGCGCGTTCCGACCAGGCCTGTGGCGAACTGGTCCAGGTTGGTCTTGCCGATCACCACGGCGCCGGCCGCGCGCAGGGCCGCGACCGCCGGGGCGTCGGACCCGGGCTGATAGGCGAACTGGGGGCAGCCCGCGGTGGTCGGCAGCCCGGCGGCGTCGACGTTGTCCTTGACCGCCAGTCGCACCCCGGCCAGCGATCCGCCCGCCGCCCGGCTGGCGGCCAGATCGGCATCGATATCGGCATCGGGTCGTCGGCTGATCCACACAGTCATGGGCCAAACCCTAGGGCCCGGTTATCCACAGTGCCCGATTGATCCACAGGCGTGGCTCCGGTCGCGGCGGCGCGTGGCGTCCTGTCGGTGGCGGTCGGCTCAATGGATGCACAGGCCGGCTTTCGCACACATCAACTGCCGGCACCGGAGAAATGACGAAAGGCAACGCCATGTTCGAGACACCCTTTTCCGTGGTCGGCACCGTGATCACCGACCCCGTCCCGCGCCGCGTCGGCGAGCAGGACTTCACCCGGTTCCGGGTGGCCAGCAACTCACGCCGGCGCACCGCCGAGGGCACCTGGGAAGCAGGGAACTCGCTCTACCTCACCGTCAACTGCTGGGGAAAGGTCGCCGACGGGGTGGTCGGCGTGCTGTACAAAGGCGACCCGGTGGTCGTCGTGGGGCACATCTTCACCAACGAATACGAGGACAAGGAAGGCAACCGCCGGTCCACGACCGAGGTGCGCGCCACGTCGGTGGGTCCGGATCTGACGCGCTGCCGGATGAAGCTCGACAGGACCCGGCCGGCCTCCGAACCGGTGGCGACCACCGGGCCCGACGCTGACCAGAGCGCCGAACACACCGATGAGCCGGAGGAGCTGTCGATCTCGGCGTAGCGGCGCATCCCTCGTTGCCTAGGATGGGTCCGCGAGACTTCTTGCGGACGAAAGGCACGACGAGGCAATGGCCGAATTCATCTACACGATGCGGAAGGTCCGCAAGGCGCACGGCGACAAGGTCATCCTTGACGACGTCACCCTGAACTTCCTTCCCGGCGCGAAGATCGGCGTCGTCGGCCCCAATGGGGCCGGTAAGTCGAGCGTCCTGAAGATCATGGCCGGGATCGACCAGGCCAACAACGGCGACGCCTTCCTGGCGCCCGGTGCGTCGGTGGGCATCCTCATGCAGGAGCCGCAGCTCGACGAGACGAAGACCGTCCGGGAGAACGTCGAGGCGGGCGTCGCCGTCAAGGCCAAGCTCAACCGGTACAACGAGGTCGCCGAACTGATGGCGACGGACTACACCGACGAGCTCATGGACGAGATGGGCCAGCTGCAGGAGGAGCTGGACGCCGCCGACGCGTGGGATATCGACTCCCAGCTCGAGCAGGCCATGGACGCATTGCGCTGCCCGCCGCCGGACGACCCGGTGACCCACCTGTCCGGTGGTGAGAAGCGCCGCGTCGCGCTGTGCAAGCTGCTGCTGTCCAAACCCGATCTGCTGCTGCTCGACGAGCCCACCAACCACCTCGACGCCGAGAGCGTGCTGTGGCTGGAGCAGCACCTCGCCGCCTACAAGGGCGCCATCCTGGCCGTCACCCACGACCGGTACTTCCTGGACAACGTGGCCGAGTGGATCCTCGAGCTCGACCGCGGCCGTGCCTACCCGTATGAGGGCAACTACTCCACCTATCTGGAGAAGAAGGCCGAGCGCCTCGAGGTGCAGGGCAAGAAGGACCAGAAGCTGCAGCGCCGCCTGAAGGAAGAGCTCGCCTGGGTGCGCTCGGGCGCCAAGGCCCGGCAGGCCAAGAACAAGGCCCGCCTGGGACGCTACGAGGAGATGGCCGCCGAGGCGGAGAAGACGCGCAAGCTCGACTTCGAGGAGATCCAGATCCCGGCGCCGCCGCGACTGGGCAACCTGGTGGTCGAGGTCGACCATCTGGACAAGGGCTTCGACGGCCGCATCCTGATCAAGGATCTGTCCTTCACCTTGCCGCGTAACGGCATCGTCGGCGTCATCGGACCCAACGGCGTCGGTAAGACGACACTGTTCAAGACCATCGTCGGCCTGGAACAGGCGGACAGCGGCGAGGTCAAGGTCGGCGAGACGGTGAAGCTCAGCTACGTGGACCAGAGCCGCGCCGGCATCGACCCGAAGAAGAACGTCTGGCAGGTGGTCTCTGACGGGCTGGACTACATCGAGGTCGGCCAGAACGAGATTCCGTCGCGGGCGTACGTATCGGCGTTCGGGTTCAAGGGCCCCGATCAGCAGAAGCCCGCGGGCGTGCTGTCCGGCGGTGAGCGCAACCGCCTCAACCTCGCGCTGACGCTGAAAGAGGGCGGCAACCTGATCCTGCTCGACGAGCCGACCAACGACCTGGATGTCGAGACGTTGAGCTCGCTGGAGAACGCGCTGGAGAGCTTCCCGGGCTGCGCCGTGGTGATCTCCCACGATCGCTGGTTCCTGGACCGCACCTGCACCCACATCCTGGCGTGGGAAGGCGACGACGACAACGAGGCCAAGTGGTACTGGTTCGAAGGCAACTTCGGCGCCTACGAGGAGAACAAGGTCCAGCGACTGGGCGCCGATGCGGCTCGCCCGCACCGGGTCACGCACCGCAGACTCACGCGCGACTGATCCGGCGGTGCAGGGCCACAGCGCCGAGCGGGGCGACTAGTCTCGCTCGTGCGTACAGCCGACGACGACGTTCGCCGGTGCGCAGCCGTCTTTGAGGAGCCTTCAACTATGACGTTGAATCCATCAGCCCCCCAGCAGTTACGCCTGAGCGAGGAGGCCGTCGGGCTCCTCGCGGCGGCGTACCTGGCCACCCATCACGGACCGCACGGCGACGCGCCGTCCAACGAGGTCGCGGTGACCGTTCCGGTGGATCGGGCCATCACCGGCAAGGTGATGTCCCCGGAGCTGTTGGCCGCGCACACGCAGCTGGGTCAGCGCCGGGCGCCGGGGCAGACACTGGTGGCGGTGTACCCGGCCGATGCACCTGGGGCGAGCACGGGCGGATTCGGTCCGGCGTTGCAGGTGGTCACCGACCACAGCCCGATGCTGATGGATTCGGTCACCGTGCTGCTGCACCGGCTCGGGGTCAGCTACGTGTCGATCATGAACCCGCTGCTGCTGGTGCAACGCGGGCCGAACGGCGAGTTGCTCGACGTGGCCCCGTCCCAGGGGCCCGGGGCGCCCGCGCACGGCATCTACGAGACCTGGATCCACGTTCGGCTCGCACCGACCGCCGATCCTGCCGCGGTCAACGAGGCGGCCGCCCTGCTGCCCAGCGTGCTGGCCGATGCGCGCCAGATCGCCACCGATTCCGCTGCACTCAACGCCACCCTCGTCGGGCTGGCCAATGCGCTGGACGCTGACCACGCAGGCCACTTCGCCGGTCCCGACCGCCGCGATGTCGCGTCGCTGCTGCGCTGGCTGGCCGACGGACATTTCGTGCTGCTGGGCTATCAGCGGTGCGGGGTGCGGGGTGGCGCGGCCACCGTCGACCCGGCCAGCCGGCTGGGCGTGCTGCGGACGCGCAACGACGTCTTCCCCGAGCTGACCGCTCCCGGTGACCTTGTGCTGTTGGCCCAGGCGACGATGCCCAGCTTCCTGCGTTACGGCGCCTACCCCTACATGGTGGTGGTCCGGGAGAATCCGGGTGGCCCGCAGGCCGTCGAGCACCGCTTCGTCGGGTTGTTCACGGTGGCCGCGATGAATGCCAACGTGCTCGAGATCCCGCTGATCGCGCGCCGCGTCGACGAGGTGCTGGCCAGGAGCCAGGGCGATCCCAGCCATCCCAGCCAGCTGATGCTCGACATCATCCAGACCATCCCGCGCTCCGAGCTTTTCGCGCTGACCGGCGCGCAATTGCTGGACACCGCACGGGCTGTCGTCGACCTCGGTTCACTGCGCCGGGCGCTGCTGTTCCTGCGCGCCGACCAACTCGGGCATTTCGTGTCGGCCCTCGTTTATCTGCCACGCGACCGCTACACCACCGCCGTGCGGCTGGCCATCCAGGACATCCTGGTGCGCGAAACCGGTGGCGTCAGCATCGACTACGCCGCCCGGGTCAGTGAATCACCCTGGGCTGTCGTGCATTTCACCATCAAGATGCCCGAGGGTGTGCGCCGCGCCGACATCGACACCAGCACGGCGAACGAGAGCCGGATCCAGCAGCTGCTCACCGAGGCGGCCCGAACCTGGGCCGACCGGTTGATCGGATCGGTCAAGTCCGGTGCGATCAGCCAGCCGCTGGCCGAGCACTACTCGTCGGCGTTCCCCGAGGTCTACAAGCAGGCGTTCACGCCGCGTGAGGCCATCGGCGACATCGCCATCATCGAACAGCTGCAGAACAATTCGGTGAAGCTGGTGTTCGCGGAGGGCACCGCGGACGACCGGGTCGCGAAGCTGACGTGGTACCTGGGCGGGCGTTCGGCCTCGCTGTCCGAACTGCTGCCGATGCTGCAGTGCATGGGCGTGGTGGTGCTGGAGGAGCGGCCGTTCACGGTGACCCGCGCCGACGGTCTCCCGGTATGGATCTACCAGTTCAAAGTGTCCCCGCACCAGTCGATCCCGGCCGACGAGGATCCCGAAACCACCGCGACACTGTTCGCCGACGCGGTCACCGCCATCTGGCACGGCCGCGCCGAGATCGACCGCTTCAACGAACTGGTGCTGCGCGCCGGGCTGACCTGGCAGCAGGTCACCATCCTGCGCGGGTACGCGAAATACCTGCGCCAGGCCGGATTCCCGTACAGCCAGTCCCATATCGAAACGGTGCTCAACGACAACGCGGGCACGGCACGCTCGCTCGTGGAACTGTTCGAGGCTCTGTTCGACCCAGCAACCGAACCCGCGCGCGACGCCCAGGCCGCCGCGGCTGCGGTCGCCGCCGATATCGACGCCTTGGTCAGCCTGGACACCGACCGGGTGCTGCGCGCCTTCGCCAGCCTGGTGCAGGCCACCCTGCGCACCAACTACTTCGTCACCAGCCCGGACTCGGCACGCGCTCAGGATGTGGTGTCGTTCAAACTCAATCCCGGCCTGATCACCGAACTTCCGTTGCCCCGGCCCAAATTCGAGATCTTCGTCTACTCGCCGCGGGTGGAAGGCGTGCATCTGCGATTCGGCTTCGTGGCCCGTGGCGGGCTGCGGTGGTCGGATCGCCGCGAGGACTTCCGCACCGAGATCCTGGGTCTGGTCAAGGCGCAGGCGGTGAAGAACGCCGTCATCGTGCCGGTCGGCGCCAAGGGCGGGTTCGTCGTCAAGCATCCGCCGCTGCCCACCGGTGACGGTGCCGCCGACCGTGATGCCCAGCGCGCCGAGGGCGTGGCCTGCTATCGGCTGTTCATCTCGGGTCTGCTCGACCTCACCGACAACGTGGAGAAGGCGAGCGGAAACGTCGTCACCCCAACGGATGTGGTGCGCCGCGACGGTGACGACGCCTACCTGGTGGTCGCTGCGGACAAGGGCACCGCGACCTTCTCCGACATCGCCAACGACGTCGCGCAGTCCTACGGCTTCTGGCTCGGCGACGCGTTCGCCTCCGGTGGTTCGGTGGGTTATGACCACAAGGCGATGGGCATCACCGCCAAGGGCGCCTGGGAATCGGTCAAACGGCACTTCCGGGAAATGGGCGTGGACACCCAGACCGAGGACTTCACCGTGGCCGGCGTCGGCGACATGAGCGGTGACGTGTTCGGCAACGGCATGTTGCTGTCCAAGCACATTCGGCTGATCGCCGCCTTCGACCACCGGCACATCTTCCTGGACCCCGACCCGGACACGGCGGCCTCCTGGGTGGAGCGGGACCGGATGTTCGCGCTGCCCCGCTCCAGTTGGGACGACTACGACCGCTCGCTCATCAGCGAGGGCGGCGGCGTGTACAGCCGGGAGCAGAAGTCCATCCCGATCAGCCCGCAGGTGCGCACCGCGCTCGGCCTGGCCGACGACGTGACCGAGATGACCCCGCCCGCGCTGATGAAGGCGGTGCTGCTGGCACCCGTCGACCTGTTCTGGAACGGCGGCATCGGCACTTACATCAAGGCCGAGACCGAATCCGACGCCGAGGTCGGCGACCGTGCCAACGACCCGGTGCGGGTGAACGGAAATCAGTTGCGGGTCAAGGTGGTCGGCGAGGGCGGCAACCTCGGCGTGACGCAGCGCGGCCGGATCGAGTTCGACCTGGCCGGCGGCCGGATCAACACCGACGCCCTGGACAACTCCGCCGGGGTGGACTGCTCCGACCATGAGGTCAACATCAAGATCCTGATCGACTCTCTCGTCACGGCGGGCAAGGTCAGTGCGGGGGAGCGGACCGCGCTGCTGACGTCGATGACCGACGAGGTCGGCGAGTTGGTGCTGGCCGACAACAAGGATCAGAACGACCTGATGGGCACCAGCCGGGCCAACGCGCCCAGCCTGTTGTCGGTGCATGCCCGCCAGATCAGGGAACTGACCGAGCAGCACGACCTCAACCGGGAACTGGAAGCGCTGCCGTCGGAGAAGGAGATCCACCGCCGCACCGATCTCGGATTGGGTTTGACCTCACCGGAATTGGCGACGCTGATGGCGCACGTCAAGCTGGCGCTCAAGGACCAGCTGCTGGCCAGCGACGTACCCGATCAGGAGGTGTTCGCCGCCCGGCTGCCGTCGTATTTCCCCGCCGAGCTGCGCGACCGGTTCGGCGGCGACATCCGCAGCCATCAGCTGCGCCGCGAGATCGTCACCACCATGCTGATCAACGACCTCGTCGACACCAGCGGCATCACCTACGCCTACCGGATCAGCGAGGACGTCGGCGTCAGTTCGGTGGACGCGGTGCGCAGCTACGTCGCCACCGACGCCATCTTCAAGGTCGGCGAGGTCTGGCACGCCATCCGCGCGGCCGGGGTGGCGGGAGTGCCTGTCGCGGTGACCGACCGGATGACCCTGGATCTGCGCCGCCTCATCGACCGGGCCGGACGCTGGCTGCTCAACTACCGTCCGCAGCCGCTGGCCGTGGGCGCGGAGATCAACCGGTTCGCCGAGAAGGTGGCCGCCCTGACCCCGCGGATGTCGGAGTGGCTGCGCGGCGACGACAAGGCGATCGTGGAGAAGGACGCCGGCGAGTTCATCGCCCAAGGCGTACCGCGGGAGTTGGCATACATGGTGGCCACCGGCCTGTACCAGTACAGCCTGCTCGATGTCATCGACATCAGCGACATCCTGGAACGCGACGCCGCCGAGGTGGCAGACACCTACTTCGCGCTGATGGACCACCTGGGTGCCGACGGTCTGCTGACCGCCATCTCTCAGCTGGCGCGTGACGATCGCTGGCATTCGCTGGCGCGCTTGGCTATTCGCGACGACATCTACGGGTCGCTGCGGGCCCTGTGTTTCGACGTGATGGCCGTCGGCGAACCCGACGAGAACGGTGAGCAGAAGATCGAGGAATGGGAGATCACCAATACCTCCCGGGTGGCCCGCGCGCGCCGCACCCTCGACGAGATCTACGCAGAGGGCGAGCGGGACCTGGCCACCCTCTCGGTGGCGGCCCGCCAGATCCGCAGCATGACACGAACGAGTGGAACGGGAACAAGTGGCTAACGGGTTCGTCACACCGGTGCCGGTGCGATGGTCGGATATCGACATGTACCAGCACGTCAATCACGCGACCATGGTGACCATCCTGGAGGAGGCCCGCGTCCCGTTCCTGCACGAACCGTTCGTCGGTGACATCGAGACCACCGGATTATTGATTGCCGAGGTCAACGTCAAATACAAAGGTCAACTGCGGCTGGTGGATTCGCCGCTGCAGGTGACCATCTGGGTCAGCAGGCTGCGGGCGGTGGACTTCAACCTCGGCTACGAGGTGCGCTCGGTGCACGCCGATCCGGACTCCAAGCCGGCCGTCATCGGCGAAACCCAGTTGGCCGCGTTCAACATCGAAGAGCAGAAGTTGGTGCGCCTGGCGCCGCACCATCGGGAGTACCTCCAGCGGTACCAGCGATGACCGAGCGCGGTATCTGGCTCGACGGCGCGGACGGCCGCGCCGACCTGCGTACCTTCGCCGAGCGGACGTTGCGTCTCGACGATGCCGCCGTCATCCGTCTGCGGGAGCGGGCGGACGGTAACATCGTCGCTTGGGTGACAACGGGTTTCGACGTACTCGCCAGCCGGGTGGTCGGCGGCCGGGTCCGGCCCGCGGACCTGTGCGTGGGCGCCGACAGTCTGGTGGGGGCATTGCCCGCGATGGCGGAAACCGGATTCGTCGAACCCGGTTTCGCGATGGATTCGGCCTGGCGCGGTGCGCTGCCGCCGGATACCGGGTTCGTCCACCTCGACGACGTCCCAGCCAGGGCAGTGCTGGATCTGGCCGATCGCGGTGCCGCGCTGGCCAAGGAACACAGCAGCGCGCACGGCCCACCGGCATCGCTGCTCGACCAGGAGGTCCTCGCGGTGACCTCCGGCAGCACGACGGTCGGCATCCCGATGCGGTGTGTATTCGCTTTGACGGCAATGGGTTTCCTGCCGCAGAGTGGCAGCGAGGTCAGCGCCGAGGAGATCGTGCGGGTGCGGGTGCATCCGGCGTGGCTACGCGTCGACGCGCGGTTCGGCACCGTGTACCGGCGCATCGGGGATCCCGCGCTGGTGTTGCGCTAGACCACCCAGGCAGCCGAATCCGGCGGCAGAAGCCCGTCCTCCAGAGGCGCACTGGTCAGCAGAACCTCACCGGGCGGCAGCGCCACCGCCCCATCGGCCGTGTTCAACACGCACACCAACCCACCGGTACGCCGGAAGATCCCGTCGGACAACCATGTCAGGTCACCGTCGAATTCGGCACGCGCCGAACGTAACTCGATGGCACGCCGGAAGAAGTGCAGCGTGGAAGACGGATCGGCCTCCTGGTGGGCCACCGTCAACCTCGCCCAATCGGCAGGCATCGGCAGCCAGGTATCGGGATCGGCGGAGAAGCCGTACGGCGGCGCCGCGCCGGACCACGGCAGCGGCACCCGGCAGCCGTCCCGGCCGCGTTCGGTACGGCCCGAGCGTTCCCACACCGGGTCCTGCAGCACCTCGTCGGGCAACTCCACCTGCGGCAGCCCGAGTTCCTCGCCGTTGTAGACGAACGCAACCCCGGGTAGCGCCAGCATCACCAGCGCCATCGCCCGGGCGCGGGCCAGGCCCCGTGCGCCTCCGCCGTAGCGGGTGACTTCACGCTCCACGTCGTGGTTGGACAGCGTCCACGTCGGCACCGCGTCCGCGAGCTCGGCTGCGGCCAGCGAGTTGTCGATCGCCACCCGCACCTGCGCTGCGTCGAAATCGGCTTGTACCAAACGGAAATTGAAGCCCAGGTGCAGTTCGTCGGGCCGCAGATACTTGGCGAACCGCTCGTTGCCGTGCACCCACACCTCGCCGACGGCCACCGATTCGGGGTAGTCGTCGAGGACGCGGCGGATGAAGCGGTGGATGTCGTGCACGCTCTCGTTGTCGAAGCGCGGATCGCCTTCCTTGTTGCGCAGCAGTTCGTTGTCGGCCAGCGACATGTCCGGCAGCCCAGCCGGTTTCGCCATTCCGTGCGCGACATCGATGCGAAACCCGTCGACCCCACGGTCCAGCCAGAACCGCAGTGTCTTCTCCACGTCGTCGAACACCTCGGGGTGTTCCCAGTTCAGGTCGGGCTGGGCGCTGTCGAACAGATGCAGGTACCACTGCCCGTCGGGCACCCGGGTCCAGGCCGGCCCGCCGAACACCGACACCCAGTTGTTCGGCGGTGCATCACCGGCAGACCCGAGCCCGTCACGGAAGATGAACCGGTCCCGGCGGGCGGGATCGGCCAGCGCCTCCAGGAACCACGGATGCGCCGAGCTGACGTGGTTGGGCACCAGATCCATCGTCACCCGGATACCGCGCGCATGCGCCGCGGCAATCAGCTGGTCCAGCGCGGTCAGATCGCCGAACAACGGGTCGATATCGCGCGGGTCGGCGACGTCATAGCCGTGGTCTGCCATAGGCGACACCATGACCGGATTGAGCCACAGGGCGTTCACCCCGAGCGCGGACAGATACTCGAGCTGATCGGTGATGCCGTCCAGATCGCCGACCCCGTCGCCGTTGCTGTCCCGGAAGGAGCGCGGGTAGAGCTGATAGAACACGGCGTCGGCCCACCAGTGACGGGAGATGGGATCCGCCATCAGAACGCCGAATTCACCATCGACTCGGCGGCCATGTTCAGGTAGTTCAGCAGCAGCTGCCGGTGGGCGTCGTCCAGGGTCTGGGAATCGATGGACGCCACCGCGGTGTGCATGCAGCGCAGCCACGCATCGCGCTCCAGAAAACCGATCCGGAACGGCGCATGGCGCATCCGCAACCGCGGATGGCCACGCTGGTCGGAGTAGGTGCGCGGGCCGCCCCAGTACTGCTCCAGGAACATCCGCAGCCGCTCCTCGGCCCCCGGCAGATCGTCCTCGGGGTAGAGCGGCAGCAGGATCTCGTCGTCGCGCACGAGTTCGTAGAACCGCGACACGATCGCGGCGAACGTGTCGTGGCCGCCGACTTCGTCATAGAACGAGCGCTCCGGTTGGGTCACGGCTCCCATTGTCCAGCACGGCCGGGGATCGGCAGCGGCGCGCCCTACGGCTAGCCGGGCTAAACAAGCCGTCATCCGTTGTTCATCGGACTGACCAGCGAACACCCGCCAAATTACCGTGCGGGCGTCGCCGATCCATGGTGGACTGTGCACCGGAGGACGAATGTCGCAGCGCAAGAAAAGCCCTGCTCGACGACAGGGTTACCGGTGCCCCACGGCCGCGGTCGCTCCTGTCGCTGCCCATTCACCGCAGTTCGCTGAGGTCCCGCCCGCCATCCATCCCGCCACGGTGTGGGGCCGGCGCCGGGTGCTGCTGCTGAACTCCACCTACGAACCGCTGACCGCCCTGCCCATGCGCCGCGCCGTGATCATGCTGATGTGCGGCAAGGCCGACGTCGTCCATGACGATCCGTCCGGGCCGGTCATCCACTCCGCAACGCGCACCATCGTGGTGCCCTCGGTGATCCGGCTGCGCACCTTCGTGCGGGTGCCGTACCGGGCCCGCATCCCGATGACCCGGGCCGCGCTGATGCACCGGGACCGCTTCCGTTGCGCGTACTGCGGGCAGAAGGCCGACACCGTCGATCACGTGCTGCCGCGCAGCCGTGGAGGCGAGCATTCCTGGGAGAACTGCGTGGCGGCCTGCTCGTCGTGCAATCACCGCAAGGCCGATCATTTGCTGAGCGAGCTGGGCTGGGCGCTGCGTTCGGCGCCGATGCCGCCCAAGGGGCAGCACTGGCGACTGCTGTCCTCTGTCAAGGAACTCGACCCGGCATGGGTCAGATATCTGGGTGAGGGCGCGGCGTGAAACACGCTGCGCTACGGTTTGCGTCGTGAGCATTGCACTGACCCATTCCCTGCTCGGTGGGGTCCCGCTGGTGGTGTTCCTGCTGCTGGCCGTCTGGACCCTGGGCCGCAAGGGCCCGCATCCGGCGACGTACAACCTGTCCGAGAAGTGGACGCACGACCCCATCCTGTGGGCGTCGGACGAGCCCGCCGACCACGGCCACGGTGGCCACGGAACGCATGTGAACGTGGGAGGTTCCGCAAGTGGCAAGTGGTAGTGAGGTAGCGACCACCTCCAAGGAAGCAGTAGATCTGCCCTACGGTTCTGCGCTGACCTACAGCGGCCGGATCTCGGCCGTCACCGAGCCGGGCGAACTGTCGGTGCACTACCCGTTCCCCACCAAGGATCTCGTCGTCCTCGACGACGCGCTGAAGTACGGATCGCGGGCGGCCAAGGCGCGCTTCGCGGTGTACATCGGTCCGCTCGGCGAGGACACCGCTGCCTCTGCGCGCGAGATCCTGGGCAAGGTGCCCACCCCGGACAACGCCTTCCTGATCGCGGTGTCCCCGGATCAGAAGGCCATCGAGGTGGTCTACGGCGCCGATCTGAAGGGGCGTGGCGCCGAGACCGCGGCGCCGCTCGGCGTCTCGGCCGCTCTCGGATCCCTGCGGCAGGGCAACCTGATCGACGCCCTGGTGAGCGCCGTGCGCGTGGCGTCTGCCGCGGTATCCCCGGCCTGACAGCTTCTTCAGATCGTCCCGGTACCGGCCTCTACGGCTTCGGTGCCGGGACGCTCTGTATTCGGGGTGGTGGCATTCCGGATGGCGACGTAGCGCTCCAGGAAGGTGCGCTCGTCCAGCCGCTTACGCCGCATCCAGCTGGTCACCTCGTCATTGCACTTGCTGGCGTTGCACGCCGCGCAGGCCGGAACCACATTCTCGACGGTGTAGCGGCCACCCCGGGAGATGGCCATGACACAGTCCCGCTGCAACGGCTTGCCGGTGACGCCGCAGTAGGCGCAGCCCTCCCAGGCGATCTTCAGCGCGGCCCATTGCTCTTCGGTGAGGTCATTGACCACCGCTTTGACGCGGCGGGTGCGCCTGCGCGCCGCGCGGGCTCTCCGACTGTTGGTGGCCGCCATGGCCAGAGCGTAAACACCGCCGGCGAGCGTGCGCGTGTGCACAGTTTGTACGGCGTGTCGGCGGACAGACGCGCACGCTCGCGGCATCAGGCAATGTCGAAAGTGCGGGCTTTCAGGGCTCGCTCGACGCCGGCCCGGCCTTCCAGAACCAACCGGCGCAACGCGGGCGGCAGGTCCGGGTCGGCCAGGAATGCCTCGGCGGCCTCCACGCCGCCCTGGCTGACATCCCAGGACGGGTACAGGCCGATCACCACTGTCTGGGCGACCTCGCTGGAACGCCGCTCCCAGACGCCGTTGATGGCGGCGAAGTAGAGGTCGCGGAACGGGGTCAGCAACGCCGTCTGGCCGGGCGCGACGATACCGCCGACGATGGCCCGGGTGGTGATGTTGGGCAGGGTGTCGTCCTCGATGACCTGTTGCCAGGCAGCCTCTTTGACCTCTTTCTGCGGGCGCGCGGCGGCAGCGGCGGCCGCGTTGCGCCTGCCGGCCGCGGTCGGGTCATTGGCCGCCTCGGTATCGATGAACGGCGACGCGATCCCGTCGGCGTCGATCGCCCCGGCCGCCGCCAGCGCGGTCACGATGCGCCACCGCAGGTCGGTGTCGATGACCAGGCCGTCCAGGTTCACCGCTGCCGGCTCGTTGTCCAGCAGGGTCGACAGCACCGCGACGTGATTGGGCGACAGCACCGACGTGCACAGCGCGTTGACGAACGCCAGCTGGTGGTCCGAACCCGGCGCGGATTCGCGGGCCAGGTCCAGCAGCGCATCGCCGAAGGCCGGCCAACCGTTCTCCTTGGCCCACACCGGGTCGGCGTAGGCGTTCAGCGCGGTCTGGGCTTGCAGCAGGATCCGCTGTGCCACACCCACTTCGGATTCCGCGTGGATGCCGCTGATGACGAGTGCGACGAAATCGCGGGCCTTCAACTCGGCCTCGCGGGTCATCTCCCAGGCTGCCGACCAGGCCAGCGTGCGGGGGAGCGGGTCGGCGAAATCGGCGATCCGGCTCAGGGCCGTCTGCAGCGATTCCGGATCGAGGCGCACGGCGCAGTAGGTCAGGTCCTCGTCGTTGACCAGGATGAACTTGCCGCGCGGGACGCCAACCAACTCGGGCACCTCGGTGGCGTCGCCCTCGACGTCGAGTTCGATCCGGTTGACCCGCACCAGCTTGCCGGTGGTGGCGTCGTCGTCGTAGATGCCGACGGCCAGCCGGTGCACCCGGGTCTCGCCCGCGCCCGGCGCGGCGCCGGACTGGGTGATGGCGAACCGGGTGAACTTCCCGTCACCGTCGACGTCGAAATCGGGGCGCAGCGTGTTCAGGCCGGTGGTCTTGAGCCACTGCCTGCCCCACTGCGACAGGTCGCGTCCCGACGACTTCTCCAGGGCGCCAAGCAGATCCCCGAACGTGGCGTTGCCGAAGGCATGATCGCGGAAGTAGTCGCGCAGCCCGGCGAGGAACGCCTCCAGGCCGACATAGGCCACCAGCTGCTTGAGCACGCTGGCGCCCTTGGCGTAGGTGATGCCGTCGAAGTTCACCTCGACGGCGGCCAGGTCCGGGATGTCGGCGGCGACAGGGTGGGTGGACGGCAGCTGGTCCTGGCGGTAGGCCCAGGACTTCTCCACATTGGCGAAGGTGGTCCACGCCTGCGTGTACTCGGTGGCCTCGGCCTGGCACAGCACCGAGGCGAAGGTCGCGAAGGATTCGTTGAGCCACAGGTCGTCCCACCACTGCATGGTGACCAGGTCGCCGAACCACATGTGTGCCATCTCGTGCAGCACCGTCTCGGCGCGCCGCTCGTAGCTGTACCGCGTCACCTTGGACCGGAAGACGTAGTCCTCCAGGAAGGTCACCGCGCCGGCGTTCTCCATGGCGCCCGCGTTGAACTCCGGCACGAACAACTGGTCGTACTTGCCGAAGGCATACGGGAGGCCGAAGTTGCGGTGGTAGAAGTCGAAACCCTGCTTGGTCTCGGTGAACAGCCGCTCGGCGTCCATGAATTCGGCCAGCGAGGAGCGGCAGAAGATGCCCAGCGGGATCTCGCCGTGCTCGTCGGTGTACACGTCGTCCCACCGGGCGTACGGCCCGGCGATGAGCGCGACCAGGTAGGTGCTCATCTTCGGCGTGGTGGCGAAGGTGTGCAGACCATCCTTGGCGGAAACCGTTGCGCCGTTGGAGATCACCTGCCAATGTGCTGGTGCCTTCACCGTGATGTCGAAGGTGGCCTTGAGGTCGGGCTGGTCGAAACCGGCGAACATCCGCTTGGCGTCGGCTGTCTCGAACTGCGAGTACAGGTACACCTCGTCGTCGACCGGGTCGACGAACCGGTGCAGACCCTCACCGGTGTTGGAGTACAGGCAGTCGGCGTCGACGACGAGTTCGTTGTGCTCGGCCAGTCCCGTCAGCGCGATACCGGCCGATTCGTCGTAACCGGACACGTCGAGCGCGACACCGTTGAGGGTGGCGCTGCGCACCGTGTCGGCGGCGATGTCGATGAAAGTGTCGGTACCGGCGAGCGCGTCGAACGTCACGGCGGTCACCGACCGGAAGGTCTTGCCGTCGCCGCCCGTGAGGTCGATGTCGATCCGGTAGTTGTCAACGGTCACCAGCGCGGCGCGCTCGGCGGCCTGGTCGCGTGTCAGATTGGGGAGTGCCACGCGTCCAACCTAGCCGGATCCGCCGGGGCCGGGGGATTGGAATCGGCACGGGCGGGAACATCGACTACACACCCGAAGTTGTGTTGGGTGGACGTGCTGTGCACACATCGAGAGGACACATCGCAATGGCGCAAAAAGATGTCGCTGACTTCTGGTTCGACCCGCTGTGCCCGTGGGCGTGGATCACGTCCCGTTGGATCCTGGAGGTCGAGAAGGTCCGGGATATCGACGTCAACTTCCACGTGATGAGCCTGGCCGTGCTCAACGAGGGGCGCGACCTGCCCGAGAACTATGTCGAACTGATGCAGAAGGCATGGGGGCCGGTACGCGTCGCCATCGCCGCCGAGCAGGCCAAGGGTCCGGAGATCCTGGCTCCGCTCTACACCGCCTTGGGCACCCGGATCCACAACGAGGGCAACAAGGACTTCGCCGTGGTGATCCGCGAGTCGCTGGAAGAATTGGGCCTGCCCGCGGAACTGGCCGAGGCCGCCACCTCCGACAAGTTCGACGAGGCGCTGCGCACCAGCCACCACGAAGGCATGGACCCCGTCGGACCCGACGTCGGCACGCCCACCATCCACGTCAACAAGACCGCGTTCTTCGGCCCGGTCCTCTCGCGCATACCGCGCGGTGAAGAGGCAGGCAAGTTGTGGGATGCCTCGGTGATCTTCGCCGGCTACCCGCACTTCTGGGAGCTCAAGCGGACCCGGACGGAATCCCCCGAGTTCGACTAGGGCTGACGTGCGGAATCGGTCGCGATTCCGGATGTTCACCGAGGTTTCGGCCGCAGGGGCTGGCAGGTAACTCACCGATCCGAACTGCACGCCGCGGGGCGGGATGAGAGGGTACCTCTCATGACAGCGGCCGAACCCTCCACCGACGGGTCCTACAGAGACAAGATCGCAGCCGTCGAACCGGGCGGGAACGAGTTCATTGCCGAGGCCGACCGGCACGGCAAGCCCAGCCAGCTCTTCTGGACATGGACCTCGCCCAACCTGGAGTTCGCCACCATTTTCGTCGGCGTCCTGGCCGTCGCCTATTACGGCATGACGTTCTGGCAGGCCGTCGGCGGCATTGTGCTGGGCACCGCGTTGGGCGCCATCGCGCACTACTTCCTGTCCGCGCGCGGACCCTTGCACGGTGTGCCGCAGATGGTGCTCGGCCGGTTGCCGTTCGGATTCAAGGGCAACGTGGTGCCCGCGGTGCTGATGTCGATCACCGCCGGGGTCGGGTGGTTCGCCACCAACAGCGTCAGCGGGGCGTTCGCCCTCTCGACGCTGTTCCACATCGGGCCGCTGCTGGCGCTGGTCATCATCGTGGTGCTGCAGACCGCGCTGGCCTTCTTCGGGCACAACCTGGTGCAGGCGTTCGAGAAGTGGGCGTTCCCGGTGCTCGCGGTCATCTTCGCGATCACTTCGGTGGCCATCCTGGCCAAGTCGCAGCCCGGCGCACCGGCCCTCGAAGGTGGCATGGGCGGGCTGGGCGGCTTCCTGCTGACCGTCGGCACGGCCTTCGGCTACGCCGCGGGCTGGACCCCGTACGCCGCCGACTACACCCGCTACCTGCCGACCGGCATCAACACCAAGCTGACCGGGTTCTTCGCGGCGGCAGGGCTTTTCGTGTCGTGCGTGCTGCTGGAGGTAGTGGGCGCGGCATCCGTCACCATCGGGCCCGCGCTGTCGGAGAACCCCACCGAGGCGTTCACTTCGGAGCTGAGTTCCTGGCTGGCCAAGCTGACGCTGCTGGCCATCGCCATCGGTGCGGTCGCCGCGAACGCGATCAACGTCTATTCCGGCGCAATGGCTTTCGTCACCATCGGCATCAAACTGCCCCACCACGTGGCGCGCGCGCTGGTCACGGTGTTCTTCGGAGTGGCGGGCTTCCTGATCGCCTGGTGGGCGCTGGCCGACGCCGCGGCCAGCTACGAGGCGTTCCTGCTGATCATCGCGTACTGGATCGGGCCGTGGCTGGGGGTGGTGTTCGCCGATCAGTACCTGCGCCGCGGACAGCCGGTGGCCGGCTTCCTCTACGACCGCTCCTACGCCAACTGGACCGGGCTGCTGGCCTTCCTGCTCGGCCTGATCGTGTCGGTGGTGCTGTTCTCCAACCAGGCCAAGTTCGTCGGTGTCATCGCCGAGGCCGTCCCGCAGCTCGGTGACATCACCTTCTTCGTCGGCTTTCTGATCGCCGGCGCAAGCTATCTGGTGTTGTGCCGCAGCAAGATCACCGCGGAGCGTGCCCTGGTATGACGCCGGAACGGATGCTCGACATCGCCGTCGAGGAAGCCCGACGAGGATTGGCCGAAGGCGGGATACCGATCGGCGCCGCCCTGTTCAGCGCCGACGGTGAGCTGCTCGGTGCGGGGCACAACCGCCGCGTGCAGAACGACGATCCGTCGGTGCACGCCGAGACCGACGCGTTCCGCGCGGCGGGCCGCCAGCGCGGGTACCGGTCCACGGTGATGGTCACCACGCTGTCGCCGTGCTGGTACTGCAGCGGATTGGTGCGGCAGTTCAACATCGGTGCCGTGGTGATCGGCGAGGCGCGTACCTTCCATGGTGGCCATGACTGGCTGGCCGAGCACGGGGTGGCGGTGACGCTGCTGGACGACGAGCGCTGCGTGACGATGATGGAAGACTTCATCGCCGCGAAGCCGGAATTGTGGGCGGAGGATATCGGCGAATGAGCGCCATTGCGACAGTGGATATTTCCCGGTGGTATGCGGGCGGCGCCGGGGCGGACGCGTTGGCCGCCGAGGTCGACGAGGGTCTGCAGCGGGCCGGGTTCATCGTCGTCACCGGGCACCGGGTGGACACCGGTCTGGCGGCGCGGGTGCGCGCGGCCAGTCGAGAGTTCTTCGCGCTGCCCGACGAGGTCAAGGCGCGTTACTCGGTGCCGGTGGGCGGCCACGGCTGGATCGGCCCCGGCGCGGAGGCCAACGGTTACGCCGAGGGCACCGAGACCCCACCGGATCTCAAGGAGAGTTACAGCCTGGGCGCCGAAACCGCCACCGGGGATCCGGAGGTGGACCGCGTCTGGTTCGCGCCCAACGTGTGGCCGGCCGAGGTGCCCGCCCTGCAGGCGCTGGTCGCCGAGTACACCGAGCAGATGCGCAAGGTGTCCGACGACCTGTTGGCCCTGTTCGCCCACGCGCTCGGGCTATCGGTGAATCCTTTTGTCGCCCTGGCTGATCAGCCCACCTGGACGATGAACATCAACCACTATCCGCCGGTGAGCGTGGTGGGTGAGCCCGAGCCCGGCCAGTTCCGCATCGGCCCGCACACCGACTTCGGCACCGTCACCGTGCTCGACCGCGAACCCGGGGCCGGCGGACTGCAGGTGTATTCCGAGGCGGCGGGCTGGGAGGACGCACCATGGGAACCGGGTGCGCTGACGGTGAATATCGGTGACCTGCTGGAGTATTGGAGCGGCCGGCGCTGGCCGTCGGGACGCCACCGCGTGCTGCCACCGCAGCCGCACGCCCCCGAAGAGGATCTCGTGTCGCTGATCTACTTCTACGAGGCCAACCACGACGCACTGGTGACGCCACTGGAGCCGCCGGTCGGCAAGGTGTCCGGGCTGGACCCGGTGACGTCATCGGCCTTCATCAAGGAACGCCTCGACGCCATCACCATCGGGTAGCGCCGAGGGCACCGCGTCAAGCGCCGACAGCTGCTCGGCGCTCAACGTGACGTCGCCGGCGGCCAGGTTCTGTTCCAGGTGCGGGACCGAAGTGGTGCCGGCGATCAGCAGGGTGTTGGGCGCGTGCGTCAGCAGCCAGGCCAGGCCGACCTGCGCGCCGGTGGCGCCCGTCTCCGTCGCGATCTGTTGCACCACAGCGTTTTCCGTGACCTTGGGAAGGCTGGGGAACGACGAACCCAGGGGAAAGAACGGCACCCAGGCGATGCCGTGGGCCGCGCACAGCTCGAGTTCGTCCTCGTGCGTGCGGTCGAGCAGGTTGTAGGCGTTCTGCACGCAGACGATCCCGGCGGGCAGCGCGCGGCGCAGGGTGGCGACGTCGATGTTGCTGATGCCGATGGCGCCGATCTTGCCCTCGTCGCGCAGTGTGATCATCTCCGCCAGCTGATCGTCGAGGTCGACGATCTGTTCGCCCTCGGCGACCAGCCCGGGCCCCAGATCGGCGCGCCGCAGGTTCACCACCGGGATCTGCTCCACGCCCAGGCCGGCCAGGTCGAGTTCGACGGCGGCGCGCAGATCGGCCGGATGCTGGGCCAGTGCCAGCGGGATCGGGCCGCCGGCGACCGACCGGGCGCCGACCTTGCTCACGAGCACCAGGTCGTCGCGGTAGGGGGCCAGGGCGTCGCGGATGCGCCGGTTCACCACCCCGTCGTCGTAGAACGAGGCGGTGTCGATGTGGTTGACCCCGAGTTCGACGGCCCGGCGCAGCACCGCCGTCGCGTCGTCGTGGGGGAGTTCGTGGCCTAGACCCATGGCGCCGTAGCCGACGCGCGCGACGATGTGTCCGGCCAGCGTGCCGGTGCCACCGGGATGCGAAGTGCTCATGGCCAACTCCTGAAATGTCATACTCGACAGCGATGCGGAGGAACCTCCGTTTTCTACCGTAGCAAAACGGAGGAGCCTCCGCTATGGCCGAACGTGCCGACGCGCGACGCAACCGGGAGCGCCTGCTCGCTTCCGCGGCGACCGCGTTCGCGGCCGCCGACGGGCCGGTGTCGCTGGAGGGCATCGCCCGCGACGCCGGCGTCGGCATCGGCACGTTGTACCGGCACTTCCCGAACCGTGAGGCCCTCGTGGAGGCGGTCTACCGCACCGAACTCGAGGAAGTGGCGGCGTCGGCGGCCGACTTGGCGGGGCGCCACCCTCCGGCGGTGGCGCTGCGCCGCTGGATGGACCGCTACGCGGAGTTCGTCGCGGCCAAACGGGGGATGGCCGAGTCGCTGCACGCGATGTTCACCGCGGGTGTCGTGCAGCCCAGTCAGACCAGGGACAGCGTGGTGGGGGCGGTGACGATCCTGCTGGAAGCCGGTGCCGCAGACGGCAGCCTGCGCGCCGACGTCACGCCCGATGACGTCGTATCGAGCCTGCTCGGGATCTTCCTGGCGAGCCAGTCCGGCGAGCAGGCCGCGCGGCTGCTCGACCTCCTCGTCGCGGGTCTGGTGGCGACGCGCTGACACGTTGATATGACTTGAGTTAGTCCTTCACAAACGCCTCCGGGGGTGTCAGGAAGGGATTGTCAAAGATTCCTTTCGAGGACCTGAGCGTTGGCGCGCTCAGGTTCGCCTGACACACCCCGGAGGTGTTGTTGTGTCTGTGCAGAATGCT
>NZ_JBFUFU010000025.1:0-49887 GCF_056403275.1 Mycobacterium sp. P2_H7
GGATCCGACGCGACGATCCAGCGCTTGGCGACCTGCTCGATGGGCAGTTCGTCGGCGGCCTTCTCCATCTCCATCGGATCGTTGATGGAGTGCTTCTGCTCCGCGGTCAGCGACAGCGGCGCCCAGAACCGGGTGTTCTCCAGCGCCAGTTCCGGATCGGTGTCGTAGGAGATCTTGATCTCGATCATCCGGTCGACGTCGTCGGGGTTCTTGCCCGCCGCCTCCGCGCCCTCGCGCATCGCGGGGATCAGCTTGTCCTTGTACAGCTCCTCGCCCT
Source organism: Mycobacterium sp. P2_H7 (assembly GCF_056403275.1). NCBI lineage: Bacteria > Bacillati > Actinomycetota > Actinomycetes > Mycobacteriales > Mycobacteriaceae > Mycobacterium > Mycobacterium sp. P2_H7. The sequence continues at coordinate 278 of NZ_JBFUFU010000025.1, forward strand.
TGCCCGAGGTGCAGATGAAACCATCGCCGGCGCGGCCGGCGTACTTGGCCACCTGCGGGCCGCCCGCGGCGATGTAGATCGGGATGCCGCCCTCGGGCACGTCGTAGATCGAGGCGCCCTTGGTCTTGTAGTACTCGCCCTCGAAATCGACGCGATCGCCCAGCCACAACTCGCGCATCAGCCGCACCGACTCACGCAGCCGCGCGTAGCGCTCCTTGAACTCCGGCCACTCACCCTCGTATCCGGTGGCGATCTCGTTGAGCGCCTCGCCGGTGCCGACACCCAAGAAGATCCGGTCGGGGTAGAGGCACCCCATCGTCGCGAACGCCTGCGCGATGACTGCCGGGTTGTACCGGAAGGTCGGGGTCAGCACCGAGGTGCCCAGCACCAACCGCTTGGTGCGCTCGCCGACCGCCGTCATCCACGCCAGTGAGAACGGGGCATGCCCGCCCTCATGCCGCCACGGCTGGAAGTGGTCACTGACCGTCGCGCTGTCCATACCGTGCGCCTCGGCCTGCACCGCCAGCTCCACCAGCTCGCGCGGAGCGAACTGTTCTGCTGATGCCTTGTATCCCAGTTTGAGTTCACTCATCACAAGTCCCTTGTGCGGCAGTTGAATCGCTCACCCACCTGACGGTGTCCTCGAGAGGAATCCGGGAGGTGCGGAAACTGTTCGCCGGGTGTTGGCGGTCTGGCCAACCAAAGGAAATCCCGCACACGATGCGTCGGTTCGCAGGAATTCCGAAGAACTCGGCCACAAACGGAGCATGCGCTGCCAGTGCCGCCTGCGGGATGGCGCCCAGTCCAAGACTCTCGGCAGCGAGCAGGAACGTCTGTACGTACAGACCGCAATCCAGAACGCCATACACGCCGAGGTCGGCTTCGGTGGTGATGATGGCTGCATGCGGAGCCCCGAACAGTTCGAAGTTTTTGGCGGCTTGCCGTGCTGAGGCTTGGCGGTCACCGCGCGCGATGCCGAGGCTGTCGTAGAGGGCGACACCGCACTCGCGGCGCCGCTGCCGGTAGACGCCGTCATAGCGGGTGGGAAAGGCGAAGTCCGGTTCCATTTCACCGTGGGCGGCGTGCTCTGAGAGTTGAGAACGGAACCGTTCGGTCGCTGACCCCTCGGTCACCAGCACGTGCCAGGGCTGGGTGTTGCACCATGACGGGGTCCGACGGGCCATGTCGAGCACTCGTTCTATCACAGACCTGGGCACCGGCTGCGGCTGGAATCCCCGGCAGCTGAACCGGCCATTCAGCAGGTCGCCGAGGACGATGGACTGTTCCGCATTGTCCTCGCCCACCTGACCGATCGTTGCTTCGACATCGTTGGTCATAGCGGTTGGCTGCCTTCCGTAGGCGTGAATGGCCGCCGCGCTGCACCGCGGACCGACATAGTGGCCTGAAACGTGGCACAGCGCTGATGCAGACGATCGGCGATGTCGCACTCGACGTAGATGAGCGATTTACCTGCGGAGACGAGCCGTGTGTGCACCGTCAAGGCGGGCAGTGCGGGCCGAAAGAACTGGCCGTGCAGTGACGCTGTGACTGCGAAACTGGGCGAATTCAGCACTGCGACGGCGCCGAGGCACTGATCAGCGATGGCTGCGACGATGCCACCGTGCACGCCGCCGTTGGGATTGGCGGCCAGCGGCGCGCTGGGCACGACGAAGATTCCCTCGCGGCCGTTGAGCTGTCGGCATTCGATGCCGAGCGGGCCGCTCAACGGCAGTCGAGCGAACCACGAGATGGCATCCTGTTCGGGAGCATCGGCCGCCGGCGGCCGAAAGCGCTCGAGATCCGCTGGTGCCGGGTACAGCTCGGTCATCGACTGGTTCTTTCTTCCGTTAGGTGGCCGTCAGGCCGAGCGCTGCGGCTACGTCCATCCACGTTGTCGCGCTTTCAGTCTCGAGCCGGAGCCGCATGGCGTCGGCATATGCCTGCGAGATGGGGTACTCACGCATATAGCCGTACCCGCCGTGCAGCTGCAGCCCATGGTCCACCGCGCGCCCGTGCACTGCTGTTGCCGCCAGCGCCGCGGCAGCGGCAGCTCCCGGGGTGATAGCAGAATGTGCGCGCGCAGAGATGCAGTCGTCCAGCAGCGCACTGGCGCTCGCGAGGTCGATGGCCACCCCCGCAAGTGTTCGGCGGGTGTTCTCGAACTCGGCAAGTGGTCGGCCGAACACGGTGCGCTCCTGCACATATTGCACTGTGATGTTTAGCGCCGCCCGCGCACCGCCGACGCCGAGCGCCGCCAGCCACAAGTAATGGTCGACCCACAAACTGTCGATGGACTGCGGGCAGACACCTGGTACGCGGCTGCCGGCGGGCACCATCAGGTTGTCAAAGCTGATGTCGGCACTGGCCAGTCCCGGTGCGGCCGACTCGTCGTCTACGCGTCGCACCTCGACGTCCGACGCGTTGATGAGGATGACCTGCGGCACGGGCGACTTGACTGCCACCAGCAAAAGCTGGGCCTCTGCTGCACCGGGGACTCCACAGACCCTGCCGGTCAGATACATCGCGCCGTCGTTCTCGCGCAGCTCAATGGCGTCATCGGTGGATCCGCGCAGTCCCACGACCGAAGCGATGCATGCTCCCGACGCCATCTTCGAGAGCCAACGAGCCTGCTGCTCCACCGTCGCGTACTTGGCAAGGAACGGCCCAACCACCCAGGCGTGTATCCCGTAGCGCAGCGCCAGTCCGGTGTGCCCGGCCGCCATTGCTCTTGTTGCAAAGACCAACCCGAAAACCGGGTCGTCCGTACTCGCTCCGCCGTACTCCTCAGGTATCGCGATACCGAGAAATCCCTGCTCCGCGATGAGTGACAGCAGGTGACCCGGCTCGGTGGGGTGCGGAGCCGAACCGAGCAGCCGGGACACACTGTCTCCGAAGCTGTTCTGCTCACCGGTGCGGGACCCAGGCAGCAGCGCTGCCGATCCGTTGTGGCCGCTCATGTACCAGTCCATTGCGGCGTGCGTTTGGCTACGAAGGCGCGGGCGCCCTCCTGCGCATCGCGGGAGTTGCGCACCTTGTCGGTGTAAGGAACTTGTTCGGTGAAAGCGACGTCGGCCGACCAGTCCGCCGCTGCATCGACGAGGAACTTGGATGTTTGAACCGCCAGTGGCGCGTTCGCCGAAATAGCCGCTGCCAAAGCGATTGCCGACTGCAGCGCGGTGCCCGGGACGACGACCTGGTTGACCAGACCGAGTTGCACTGCCCGCAACGCCGGCATCGGCGCACCGGTCAAGACGAGTTCCATCGCCACATTGCGTGGGATACGGCGGGGCAACCGAAGCACACCGCCCGCCGCGGCCACCAGTCCGCGGGTGACCTCAGGCAGGCCGAACTCGGAGTTCTCCGCCGCAACGATCAGATCGCAGGCGAGGGCAATCTCGAATCCGCCGCCTAATGCCCTCCCCTCAACAGCAGCAATGAGCGGCTTCACCGGGGGGCGTGCCACGATGCCGAAGGCACCCCGCGAGGTGAGGGGCCGTTCGCCGGTGACACTGAATGCCTTGAGATCCATTCCAGCGCTGAATATTCCGCCCGACCCACTCAGCACGGCGGCCCGGATATCGACGTCCGTGTCGATGCGATCCATGGCTTCTTCGAACGCGCGCGCGGTCGGCAGATCGATCGCGTTGCGTACCTCGTGGCGGTTGATGGTGACGATCGCCACCTCGCCGACAACTGTGAATGAGATCAACTCGGGCTGCGTCATCGCGGTGCCATTCGGATCGCACCGTCCAGGCGAATCGTCTCACCGTTGAGCATCCCGTTATCGATGATCGCGAGCGCAAGTTTGGCGTACTCATCCGGCTCGCCCAACCGACTGGGGTGTGGAACAGTCTGCGCCAGCGATGTGCGTACGTCTTCCGACAGCCGGGCCAGCAGCGGCGTGTCAAACGTGCCGGGAGCGATCGTGACGACTCGGATGTTCTTCGACGCCAGATCGCGCGCCGCCACCAATGTCATGCCGACGATGCCGGCCTTGGCGGACGCATAGGGAATCTGGCCGATCTGCCCTTCGAAGGCCGCGACCGACGCCGTGAGGATGCAGACTCCGCGGTCACCCTCGAGCGGCTCGTTGGCCGCCATCCTCACTGCGGCCAGTCGCAGCACGTTGAAGCTGCCCACAAGATTGACCGTCACCACGTCGGTGTAGGTCTCCAACGATCCTGGTGTGCCGTCGCGGTTCACCAGTCGGACCGCACCGCCGCGCCCTGCGCAGTGCACTACCACCCGCAGCGGCCCGTATTCGGCTGCCCGGTCGAAAACCGTAGCCATATCATCTTCGCTGCGGACATCCGCAGCGACGAAGTTGACTCTCTCACCGAGCCTTTCGGCGACGGCATTGCCCTGCGACGATTCCAGGTCGGCGATCACTACTGAGGCGGCGCCTGCCCCGAGTAGCCGGTGAACTGTGGCCAACCCCAGCCCGGATGATCCACCCGTCACCACTGCCGAGATGCCGGCGATCTCCATATGTGCCTCTCTTCGCTGTTTCGCTGTTCAGAGTCGTTCGATGATCGTGGCGTTGGCCATTCCACCGGCTTCGCACATCGTCTGCAGGCCGTAGCGTCCTCCGGTGTCTTCCAGCCCGCGCAACATCGTCGTCAACAACCTGGCACCGGAAGCTCCGAGCGGATGTCCGAGCGCGATCGCGCCACCGCGTGGATTCAACTTCGCGGGATCGGCCCCGAAGTGGTGCGCCCACGCCAGTGGCACCGGGGCGAACGCCTCGTTGACCTCGTAGTGGTCGATCATGTCGATTGACAGCCCAGAGGCGCGTAACGCCTTCTCGGTGGCCGGGATCGGCGCGGTCAACATCGTGATCGGGTCGTCGCCGGCCAAGGCGAACGAATGAAAGCGCGCGCGCGGTGTGAGCCCGAGTTGAGCGGCCCGTTGCTCGCTCATGACCAATACCGCAGCGGCGCCGTCGCTGAGCTGCGACGAGTTGCCTGCGGTAATGCTCCACTCGATCTCCGGAAACCGTTGTGCCATTTCATCAGACTGGAACGACGGCTTCAGGCCGGCCAGCCTCTCCCCCGTCGTTCCCGGCCGAGGTGTTTCATCGGCGTCGACGACGCTGCCGTCGGGCAATGTGATGGGAACCAGTTCTTCGGAGACGTCCGCCGCAACAGCCAGGGCGTGCGACCGAGCGGCGAAGTCGTCCAGCGTCTCACGATCGAGTTTCCAGCGTGCCGCGATGAGCTCCGCGGAGATTCCCTGCGGAACCAGTCCCGGCGCATAACGCGTCGCCACGCCGGGGCCGAACGGATCCTGGCCGATGCGGGCAGACCCCATAGGCACGCGGCTCATCGATTCGACCCCCGATGCGACGACGATGTCGCACGCGCCTGAGATGACGGCTTGAGCGGCGAAGTCCGCCGCCTGCTGACTTGAGCCGCAGGCGCGATGCACCGTGACTGACGGGACGTGCTCGGGCAACCCGGCGCCAAGCCAGGCCCAACGCCCCACCGGTCCCGCTTGTTCACCGACTTGGCTCACGCAACCGGTGATCATGTCATCCACCGATCCGGGGTCGATGCCCGTTCGCTCGAAAAGCCTTACGAGCACCTGCCCCAGCAGCGCGGCGGGGTGAATCGACGACAGCGCCCCACCGGCTCGCCCGTCGCGCGCTGGCTTCCCCTTGGCGAGCGGGGAACGGATGGCATCGACGATCACAGCGGTGCGGTTCATTGACTTCTCCTTTTGGCGCCTCGACGAGAGTCAGCCCGAGGCGGTGATAGTGCCGTCGCGCGTTCGTTCCGATGGACAATCACTGGCCGCACGCGGTGTCGTGCCTGCGCCATCGGTTCTCGCTGCGGCCGCAAGACTCAACATAAGGTTCTGCCATGATTCTGTCAATGATCGTTTACCGCGCAAGAGTGCGATGAGGCTGCTGCGGCCCCGATGCCGGCCCAACAAACAGCGCTCCAACGCAGACTCCGATAGTGCTGTACACCACCGCTTTAACCTTGAATCCTGCAGTTGCTGGGGTTCTCCCGCCGAGCTCAGATCATGTCCCCATTCGGGAGGGCACTGTCCATGGTTCGTGACCTCAGCGTCCTCCGCCAATGCAAACGTTCGTTTACATTCGGGCGGCCTCCCCGTACGCTGAACACCACAGACGTCGGCCCTGCCCAGCTCCCCCGATTCATGCCATCTCGCGCGAAGGAGAAGAACACATGAGCTACCCGCTTCCCACTGAGGCGCGCCTCAGTGGCCCGTTCCAGCCGATGCGGTTCGAAGCCACGGTCGAAGAATGCATCGTGACTCACGGTGAGATCCCAAAAGACCTGTCGGGTGGCTTCTACCGTGTCGGCCCTACCTGGAAGCGCCCCACCCGCCAAGGAACCAATGGCTTGCTCGGCATGGATGGGATGGTGCAGGCACTCGTACTGGACAACGGGCGAGCCGACTTCCGTAACCGGTGGATCCGGACACCCAAATATCTGCTGGAGCATCAGCACGGCCGCGGCATGTTCGAGTGGACCGATGGTGACTGGACTGACTGGCGCACATACGGTTACGGCGATGTGCAGCGTGACTGCCACACCACCGGCGTCCCTCAGGGGACCAACAACGTCAACATCTTCCCCTTTGCGGGCGAGATGGTCGCCTCTGGCGAGCAGGGCGGACCCCCAATTGCCTTGGATCCCATCACGTTGGAAACCAAGGGGATTGTGAACTGGTCACCACGGTTGTCACCCGGGATCCATGCGCCAGCTGGGTTCGGGGACAACTCGTTCGCCGCGCACCCTAAATGGGACCATGACAGCGGCGTCCTCTACGGCTGGTCCTACCGCGACACCGCACCCTACGTGACGGTACATGTCGTACACCCGGACGGCGGAGTCGAATCTCGTGAACTCTGGGATGCTCCGTACAACACGGTGGCGCACGACATCTGGCTCACTCCCGAATGGATCGTGATGCCCTTCCAGCCGATGCTCATCGACAAGAAGCGGATCAGTGAACGAGAGTTGAGCGTCTTTGGCTGGGACCCGGAACTTCCTATCGTGCTGGCACTCATCCCGCGCCACAACGCCGATGAACCGGTGCGCTACATCACCACAGATCTCGAACCGCAGTACATCATGCACACCCTGTCGGCCAACGTCACCGGTGATGTCCTGACCCTCGACGGCCCGATCTTCAACCGACCGCCGTTCCCGTTCGAACAGGACTTCGCCGCCGGCGACGATGTGGCGTTGTTCTTCTCGATCGCCAAATCGACCCTCGGCCGCTGGACGGTCGATCTGCTGACTGGATCCGTGAAAGCAGAGATGCTCTCCGACCGCCCCTCCGAACTTCCGAAGGTGGACGAACGTTTCTACGGCAAGGGATACCGCTTTGGCTACCAGGTCGGTGGCGTGATCAAAAACAGCGGGATGAAGATGAACAGCCTGGTGATCACCGATATGCAAACCATGTCCGATCAGGAGTTCAAAATTCGCGCCGACGAACCCGCCGCCGTGCTTGAGGCCACCTTCGCCCCGCGGCACAAGGACTCCCCCGAAGGAGACGGATACATCATCGTGCCGGTGTCGTGGTGGGCCGAAAAGCGAGGCGAATACCAGATATTCGACACCGATGACATCACCGGGGGGCCGATTTGCCGAATCGAGCTACCGTTCCAGATGGGCTGGACCCCACACGGGCACTGGATGGACTTCCGCTGATGCGCCGCCGCATCTTCGACGACGACCACGAGAAGTTTCGGACCCAGGCGCGGGAGGTGCTCGCCGAATTCGACCCGTTCTACTCCGATTGGGAGAAGGCGGGCCGGCCGTCGCGGGCGTTCTGGCGCCGAGCAGGCGAGTTAGGCATCCTAGGGATCGGAGTTCCGACCGAATACGGTGGACAAGCCCACTGGGATTTCCGCTACAGCATGGTATTTACCGAGGAGGCGCAGCGCCGGTTCTTCGCACTGGGCGGACTGCGGGTACACACTGACATCTGCCTGCCTTACTTTTTGCACTACGCAACGGAGCAGCAGAAACAGCGATGGCTGCCCCGGCTCGCCGCCGGGGACGCCGTAGTGGCGCTGGCGCTGTCGGAACCCGGGGCAGGCTCGGATTTGAAGTCCATGCGTACGCGTGCCGTTCGCCACGGAGACCACTACGTGGTGAATGGCGCGAAGACGTTCATTTCCAACGGCGCCGAGGCAGATCTCGTCATACTCGCCGTCAAAACCAACCCGGAGGCCGGGCGCCACGGGATCAGTCTGCTCGTCGTCGAAGCTGACACACCCGGCTTCGGTCGTGGCCGAAGTCTGGACAAGCTTGGGCTCAAAGCCCAAGATCTTGCCGAGTTGTCCTTTACCGACATGAGGGTTCCGGTGGCGAACCTGCTTGGCGAGGAGAACAGCGGCTTCGCCTACCTCACTTCGAATCTCGCCCAGGAGCGGCTCTCCATCGCGGTCAATTCTCAAGCCGCCGCCGCGGCGGCTCTGGTAGAGGCCGTCCAACTGCTGAACCCATCCGAAGCCGGCCAGCACGTCAAGTTCTCCCTCGCTGACTGTGCGACCGAGGTGCAGGCAGGGCAGACATTGGTGGATGAGGCCGTGCGGTCCCTGCTCTATGGGGAACTCACCGGAGCTGACGCCGCGCTGGTCAAGCTGTATTGCACCGAAATGCAGGGCCGCATTGTGGAGCGTTGCCTGAAGCTCGCCGGTCCTGCCGCGTACCGCGCAGGGTGCCGACTCGGTCGGGCCTACCTCGACGGCAGAGTCAGCCGAATTTACGGCGGGTCGAGCGAAATCATGAAGATCATCGTCGCCCAGGGTCTCGCCGTGTGACCAGACCCAGGCGGCAGGCACCTGACCACCGGATCCTCGATGCTGCCGAACGCTTGTTCTTCGAGCGCAGCTTCGATGGCGTCGGGGTCGACGAGATCGGCAAGGCAGCCGGATTGAGCGGTTCGGCGATCTACCGACACTTCGAGAGCAAGAACGAGATCCTTGCGGTCATGTTCGACCGGGCGGTGGACAGCCTGCTGATGCGCGTGCCCTCAGTTTCTGGCGATCCGCAAGTACAGCTACACGCGCTGGTGCACGCCCATGTCGGTTTCGCCCAGGCCAACCCCCGGCTGGCGGCAGTCTGGGCGAAGGAACAACACTGTCTCACCGAACCGTATCGCCGCGTACACCACCGCCGCCAGCAGGGCTACCTGACGATCTGGACTAGTTGCTTGTCTCGCTGCTATCCGCAGCGCAGCGCGGACGATATTCTCTTGGCGGTGCTCGGAGTACACGCTCTGCTGATAGTGCACGCGACGAGGGCCGCATCACGGCACCCACCGACGCAGGCCGGGCGTCTGTTGGCCGGTATCGCCCTGGCCGGGCTGAGCTCTCTAGACCTGGGTTCCGAGGCCTCGCCAGGCTAGGCCGCAGCGTATTTCGAGTCACGCTATTGCTACGGACTCCTCTGATCCCAGCGCGGCGAGGGCTCGGACCGCCATCTCGACCAGAAGTACCTCAATATGCGAGCTTTGGGAGGCATTGGCCGGCCTCACCGAGTCCGACAAGGTCAGAGTATGTATGGCACGTACGGCGGCGGAGAGGTCATCGTGCGACCAACCCGGGTAACGGCGTTCGAGGCAATTGCGCCAACGGTCCGAGTATCGCTTCTCGCGCCGCAAGAAGTTACGACGGTAGGGTTCCGAGAGCGACCGCTGCTCCCGCAGCCAGATGCCGGCGAGCTTGGGATGATTCATGGCGATGTGGACGTGGGCCTGGATCAGCGCGCGCAGATCGTCGTCAGGGTCGTCGGCCATTGACGGCAACTGCTCGAGCGCCGCATCGATGACGTGGTCGAAAAGAACACCGAGGATTTCATCCTTGCTCGCGAAGTGCCGGTAAATGGCTCCCCCCGTGATGCCGGCACGCTCGGCGATGGCGTCAACGCCGGTGGCGTCAAATCCACGTTCATAGAACAAGTCTTCAGCAGCTTGTAGAATCTGCTGTTCGCGGCTCATGGCGACACTCTACTAAACATTCGTTTGCAGAGCCCTACCTGGCACGTAGTCCCATCGATCCGCTGATTATCTCGCGCTGGATTTCGTTCGTACCGGCCCAGATGCTCGTGACGAGAGAGCGCCGAACGTGGCCCTCCATGTCGTATTCCTTCGCATAGCCGTATCCGCCCATCATCTGCATACCCTCCAAGGCCACCCGCTTGGCGGTCTCCGACGTCTTGACTTTGGCCATCGAGGTGAGTTTCGCCAACTCTGCACCGCTGCCACGATTAGCATCCACTCGGGACGCGACATCGTAGGTGAGCAACCGCGCGCATTCCATCTCGATCGCCAAGTCGGCGACACGATGACTGAGTGCCTGAAACGTGCCGATGGCTCGACCGAACTGCTGGCGCTCCGCGATATAGCTGAGCAGGTCGTCCATTGCCCGCTGCGCGGTCCCAAGAGCGTTGGCAGCTCCGATCATTCGTTCACCGTTGAGTCCCGCCATGACCTGGGGCCAAGCCTTTCCCACGGCGCCAACAACGTCTTGCTCGGGCACGAAGACATCGGTGAAGTACAGGTCGTTCACGTCGCGGCCACCCATGGTGTCGATGCCGTGAATCACCAAACCATTTGTATCAGTGGGGATCTCGAACATGGTGAGTCCGTCGTGGCGTGACTGTTCTCGGCTCGTTCTTGCCACGAGCAGGATGCGCTCGGCGATGTGGGCGTTGGAGCACCATGTTTTCTGTCCGTTGATGACGAACCCGCCTTCGACTGGCATGGCGTTGCACGAGATAGCGCCAACATCGGAGCCGGCGCCAGGCTCGGAGATCGAGATGGAGAACACCCGGCCGCTGACGATAGCCCCGAGCACATCGGCCTTCTGCGTGTCTGTTCCGTACCGGTGATAGCAGCCCGCGACGGTACCGGTGGATCCAGCTCCGTAGATCGGCAGCAGCCCCCGCAGCGTCTCCTCATGGAACACGCACTCGTCCACCAGTGTCCCGCCGGCGCCGCCGTATTCTTCGGGCACCGAGATCCCCGTCCAACCGAGGGCGGCGACCTTGGCATACACCTCTTGGTTGTGAGTCTCCGTTCCGCCAGAGGTCAACTTGTCCCGCTGCTCGCGGGTTCCTACCTCGCGGGCACAGAAGTCCCGGATGGCCTGTTGAAATGCTTGCTGTTCTTCGGTGAACACAAAACCCTGGCTGATGGTGGTCATGGCCTCTCGGTCCCGTCTGTGCCCGTGCTGAAGTCGCCGAGTTGAGCTGTGCGGGTGCGTCGCCAGTACTCGACGTATTCCCATGGGCTGGTTCCCACGATTCGGCCGCTGCTGTTCCGGTAGTAGTTCGTCACTTTCGGATGTGTCCACACGGTTGCGGCCAGCGCCCGGTCCACCTGCTCGTTGTATTTTTCATAGACGCTGGCGCGGCATTCTACGGATCGAATTTTGTTCTCCAACATCGCTTTGACGAGCTGCATGACGTAGCGCACCTGCATCTCCATCGTCAGGAACGCACTGCCGCCGTGGCTGGTGTTCGTGTTCGGCCCGAATAGCATGAAGAAGTTGGGAAACTGGGGCACGGTCACCCCGAGGTAGGCGCGCGCGTCGTCGGTACCCCAAACTTCGTGCAGGCTCACTTCGTTACGGCCGATAACCTGTAGCGGACCGAGGATGCGCAGTGTCTCGAAGCCGGTGGCCCACACGATGACGTCAGCTGAGTGAGCTCGCCCGTCGGCTGAGATCAGCTGCGAGCCACGGATCTCTTGCAGTCCTCCTTCGATGAGTTCGACATCCTCACGTCGCAACGCTTGGTACCAGCCGTGGTCGATGAGGGGTCGCTTGCCGTATGCCGGGTAGTCCGGGGTGGAGGCTGCGATCAGCTCGGGTCGCCCCTCCAACTGCGTCGCGATGTAGGAGGTTAAGAAGCGCCGGTGCGCAGCATTGGCGGCGTTGACCGCGAAATCGGGGTCTTCGAAGGACTCGTCGATCTGCAGCGCGGGGTGGAGCCGGTCACCGAACCGCCAAAATTGGCGCAGCCGGTAGAAACCCGCGTAATAAGGAACGTGTTCCAGTAGCCACTGGACGTCGGCGTCCACGCTGCGGTTGATGTTGGGGTGCGGGACGGCCCATTGCCGAGACCGTTGGAAGACAATGAGTTTCGACGCGGTACCGGCCATGGCGGGAACGAACTGCATCGCGCTGGCTGCGGAACCCACAACGGCGACCCGCTTGCCCGCCAGGTCGAGTTCCGGATTCCATTGCGCGGTGTGGAGGGCCGGCCCCGGGAAGGTGTCCGCACCGGGTACTGCCGGAACGTTGGGCCGGTTGAAATGCCCTACGGCGCTGACAAATAAGGCACAAACCACGTTTCGCGATGCGCCGTCGTCTCCGCGGAGCTCGACGTGCCACTGCGACGTGTTCTCGTTGAACCTCGCCTCGGTTGCCTCAAAGCCGAACTCGATGTGCTCGTACAACCCGTGTTCGCGGGCCAGACTCGTGAGATAGTCCTGCACTTCGTCGCGCTTGCCAAAGTAGGAACTCCAGCGCGAGCTCCTGGCGAACGAGTAGGAGTACAGATGGCTAGGAGTGTCCACGCCGCAACCTGGGTACCGGTTCTCCAGCCATGTCCCGCCCACCTCGTGGTTCTTCTCCACGATCGTGAACGGCACGCCGGCCTTTTTCAGCATGATGCCCAGGTTGATTCCGGCGATACCCGCACCGGCCACGACGACGTTGAAACCGGTCCGGTCCGCTTGCGGATCGATGGTGACCTCCCTGGAGAGGACTCCCATTTCTTCGGCAAGCAGCTCTCCGTAGTCCGATCGCACTTCCTCGGCCAGCGAGATGCCGAGCAGCTCAGTTAGCCGCGCCGGGGTAGGTGGCGCATTGTCCGGCAGAGTGCCGTCCCACGCCTGGCTCACCGCGTCGACTGCGGCAGCGCGGATTTCGTCCTGGATAGCCGGAGGTAGTCCCGCATCGTCGTGGTCGTCGAGTCCCTTCGGCCGGCTCGGCCGGTAAGGCGGCTCCAGCCACCGAGGATCTCCGGTCAACTGGTGAAGCACCAGGATGAGGGTCGGCAGGTTGGCGACGACCAGTGCCCGGCGCAGATCGTCGATGGTCGACGGCGAGGTGGATGCCGGAATGCCCAAGACAGGCACGGACGTCATTGGTTCTCCTTGGCTAGCTGAGGGAAGTCGGTGGCCAGATAGATCAGTCAGCGGCGCTCACTGCCGTGACTGCTCCTGAGGTACGCGCAAGGTCACCGAAAGTGTCGAGGATGTTGGTGAACGCGTCGGCGCTTTCTTCCGCTTCGATTGGCGGTACGTAAGGTGCGTGCAGCACGATGTGGTCGACGAAACCTTCGTACTGGGCCAGCTTCTGCCGAGCTTCCTCGGGAGTGCCGGTGATGCTCAGCAAGTCCACGAGTCGGTCGTCGGTTCGTTCGAATGCAGCGATGCCCTCGCGGAGGAAACCCTCGCGCAGATCGTTGACGGCGTCTTGGAGCCCGTGCATCGCTGCGACCTGCGCCCCGGCCGAATGCGTCGCGTAGAAGCCGACCTGCTTGCGGGCTCGGCTCATCGCGAGTTCCCGATCGTCGGAAACACTGCAAACGGTCTCCGCGCAAATCTCGATCTGCGAGCTGTCCCGGCCGGCCTTCCTGGCACCGATTTCGAGATGTTCACGAACGAATTCATCAACGTACTTCTGCGTGGTGAAGTACCCGAGCCAGGCGTCGGCCTTGCGGCCGGCGAGTTCGATCAGCTTTGGGCCCATCGCCGCCAGTCCGATGGGGATCTGTTGGCGTGGCAGTTCCCGCTCTCCCCATGGGTTGACCCGTGGCGCCTTGAAGCGGTAATGCTGACCCTCCAACCGATCGGCCTGCCCGGTGGCCAGATACTCCCAGGACAGGCGTAGAACGTCGATGTACTCCGACAACCGGCCGAGCGGATGCTCGGCGTCAGTGGAGTGGAATGCGCGCAGGAATTCCGGAACGCCGGTGCCGAGGCCGAAAAGCATTCGCCCACCTGAGATGTCGTCGATGTCGGCGGCAGCGTTGGCCGCAGCGAACGGACTACGGCTGAACGCTGCAGCGAGACCGGTTCCCAGCGTCACGTGCTCGGTGTTGGCCGCCGCCACGCTGAGCAGCGTGAACGGGTTTCGGTACACCTCATAGCTCCAAACAGACTGAAATCCAGCCTGTTCCGCGCGGAATGCTTTGGCTCCGACCTCGCTGATGGGCCCTTTCCGGCTGGGCAGAGTGACTCCGATGCGCATGTTTCAATCTCCAACTGGGTGGTCGTGGGTGGGCTCCGCAGGGACAGCTCCGCCACCGGCATAGAGCAATTCGATATCGGTGGCGTACTTTTGCTCGATGACTCGGCGGCGCAACTTGAGTGTCGGGGTGAGTTCGTCGCCGCCGGGTAGCCAGGGCTGATCGAGCAGGACGAAACGTTTGATCTGCTCAACTCGAGCGAGCTCGCGGTTGGCGCGGCCGACCGCGTCGGCCACAATGTCGCCGATCGCGGCGGTGGTTTTGTCCGCTGAGATGAGCTCCGCGCGGACGTCGGGATCGACAGCGATCACCGCCACGTTGTAGGGTCGGTCGTTGCCGACGACGCACGCCCCACCGATCAGCCGATGCGCTCGGGTCAACGCGGCTTCAATTCGGGACGGGGACATGTTCTTCCCCCCGGCATTGATCAGGATCTCTTTCTTGCGGTCGACTATTTGCAGATAGCCGTCTGAATCGAGTCGGCCGATGTCGCCGGTGTGCACCCATCCTTGTGCGTCGATGACTTCGGCGGTCAGCTCAGGTTGATTGCGGTAACCGCGCATCGTGAACGGGCTGCGCATGAGGATTTCGCCATCGTCGGCGAGGCGTAGCTCGACTCCCGGCAGGGCCGTGCCGCACGTCCCGACCTTGTTGGCGTCTACCCGTCCCAATGCGCCGAGCGCGCCGCCCTCTGTTTGGCCCCAACCCTCCACCAGAGGTAGCCCCAGATCGATCCAAAATTGCACGAGCTCAGGGGAAATGGGGGCACCGCCGGCGATCGCCACCAGCGCCTGGTCGAAGCCGAAGCGCTCCAGCAACGCCTCCGCACCGACACCCTGCTCCATCAGTGTCAGCGCGACCCCGCGCAGCTTGTCGTAGAGCCGTGGTGGCGAGAACAGATAGTGCGGGTGCACCGTCTGAACCGTCTCGATGATCTCGCGCGGGCTCGGCGCACAGACCACTTCGAACGCACCGGTGATCGCTCGGTAGTGACTGAGCATCCGCTCGGCCAGATGTGCATAAGGATACCCGGAAACCACCCGCGCTCCACGCAAAGTGCCCATCGCCTCATGCAGACCGATCGCGTTTCCCAGTACCCCTCGGTGGGTGAGCTCTACACACTTGGGGTCACTCGTGGTACCCGAGGTGTAGACCAGAAGCGCAACGTCGTCGTGAGTCACGGCTTTCCACGCTCCGGCGAAGTCGAAGTCCGCTGACCCGCTCACCACGAGATCGTCGAGCGATATGGCGTCGGGATGCGCGCCATCGACCACCACGATGGGGACACCGGGGCAAGCTTGCCGTGCCTGGAGCGCGACTGGTAACGATGTGATGTCGGTGACCAGCAGTTCAGTGTCCGAATCCGTCATGGCCCACCCAATGTCTTTGGCCGGCAGCGTCTGATACAGAGACAGACACGCCGCGCCCAAGTGCATTGCGGCAACATCGGCGGGAAAGAATTCGGGACGATTACCCATCAGATATGCAACAGTGCTGCCCTGCTGAATCCCGAGAGCAGCCATTCCCCTTGCAATAGCCTCGACCCGCTCGCCGAACTCACCCCACGTCAGTGAGGTCAGTCCGTCCAGCGTACGGACGGCGACCCAGTTCGGAAAGCGATCGACAGTGTCCTGGAATACCGAACAGAACGATGAGTGACTGAGCAGGTCCATCTCGGTAATCGCCTGCAGCCGAACGGGTTCGGTGGAGGATGACGCGACGGTCATCGGCTTTCCTTTCACTTCTCAATCGTCGGAACGGGGGTCGGCACGCTGAGCCCGGGGCCGACGGGTACGTCAATCGTGGCCACGGCGTACGCACAGCGAACACTGTCGGTGCACAGTTCGACTTCGACATCGACGAGGTGCCGGTTGCCCTCAAGTCGGCGAGCGGTGACGAGGCCTTCGCCACTTAGTTGAACACCGGGGTGCACGGGCCGGACCAAGGTCAGTTTGCGCCGAACGATTCGGGTTTTGGGACCGCACCAGTCGGTGATGATCCGGTCGGCCAATGCCAAGAGCAAGCTGGTGTTGGCGAAGACATCGGGGTGGCCATTGCCGCGCGCGTACTCGCGGTCGAAGTGGCCGGGAAAACTGTCCCAGCTCGCTGCGGCGTTCACGATCAGCCGCTTCAGCGTGATGTCCAGACTCACCCTCGGTAACGCGTCGCCCTCTTCGATTTCGCACCACCACAATTGGGGATATGCAGTGTCAGTCATGGTCGCCTCCTGCGAGATAGCGCAACGCGACATTTGTCTGTGCCGCCACTACTTCGTCGCCGGCAGTGAGAAACGTGGCTGCAGTCGTGACGAAATGCCCTACGCCGAGTCGGGTCGTCTTTTCCTCGGAGACATCGACGAGTTCTTCGACGGCGCACAGCCTTTCACCGGCCAGAACGGGCCGGTGGTAGGTGTAGTCCACCGAAATGTTGATGACGGTGTCCCCTGGCAGCGGTACCTTGGTCAGGAGCAATGGTGGGGCCAGGTGACCGTCGCTGGTTTCACCGGGCGACCAGGGCGGCGGCAGCACCCAGTGCACCAACATCGCGGGGGGGCTGACAATTGCGCCCCACTGCCCGGCGGCGAAGGCGTCGTCCCAGAAGCTGGGGTTGCCGTCCTCGCTGGCCGAGGCGAAATACTTGATCATCGCCTCGTTGACCGGGCCGGCCGAGATCAGTACCTGACGCAACCGGCCGACTTGAGCCTGTGCGTCAGCGAAAGTGCCGAGAACGAATTGCGGGGTCATCAAGCGGCCTAGTAGGACTTGGGCAGCCCGAGCGTGTGCTCGGAAACGTAATTGAGCACCATCTCCGCTGAGACCGGCCCGATCTTGGTGAACCGCGCGAGCCACCAAACATCAGTCAGTCCGTACTCCAAAGCGACGCCGTTTCCGCCGTGCACCTGAATGGCAGAGTCCACACACAAGATTCCTGCCTCGCCGGCCGCATATTTGGCCATATTGGCCGCTTCTCCGGCCAACGGGGACCCCGCGTCGTACAGCGCAGCGGCCTTGCGCATCATCAGCCCGGCCAGTTCAAGTTCGATCTTGGCTTTCGCGAGCGGGTGAGCCACCGCCTGATGCCGACCGATGGGCACCCCCCAAACATCGCGCTCCTTGACGTAGGCCACCGCCTTGTTCAACGCAAAGCGGCCCAGGCCGGTCGACAGGGTGGCCCCCAAGATCCGCTCCGGGTTGAGTCCTTCGAACACCACCCGCAAACCTCTGTCCTGCTCGCCGACCAGCTGGTCGGCAGGCACCTGCACGTCGTCGAAAAACAACGCGAACTGTCCCTCCGGGGCGTTGACCGCGGTCGGGATGTAGGTGCGCTCCAGGCCCGGCACGTCCGTCGGAAGCAGGAACAGCGATAGCAAACCTCGCCCGGTGCGCTCGTCGGTCCCCGTCCTGGCAACCACCATGATTGCATCGGAACTGTCGACTCCCGAGATGTAGGTCTTCTGGCCGTTCAATACCCAGTGATCGCCGACCCGACGGGCGGTGGTGGAGATCTTGTGGGAGTTCGAGCCTGCGTCGGGCTCGGTGATGGCGAATGAGATCTTGGCCTCACCGCTAACCAATCGTGGAAGCCACTCCGCTTTCTGCTCAGGGCTACCGTGGCGAGCCAGCACGTTGGATACGATCGCCGCTGAGTAGACCAGCGGGAACATCGGACATCCGGCGGCGGCCAGTTCCTCCGATACGATCGCCAGCGCCCAAACTCCTTGGCCACCACCGCCATACTCCTCGGGCAGGAAGGCGCCGAGGTACCCCTGCTCACCCAGCTGGTTCCAGAGTTCTTTCACGGGCTCGCGCGCCCGCACCTTCTCCATGAAGTACTCGGCACCGTAACCCGCGGCCAATTTGGCGACTGACTCCCTGAGTAGCTGCTCGTCATATGACGGTTGGAGACGGATGATCGGTCCCAGTTCGGCGATCGATTGATCGGATAGTGCAGTCACGCGTTCCTCCTCGGTTTTGCGGCATCGCTGCGGTGTTCGTCGCCTGACCGCGGCGCCCGACCTTTTCAACACTCGATGCCGCACCATGCCACTTCATTGCACCGTACGCATGTAAACGATCGTTTTCAAGAGAATCTTTCACCCACGCATCCTACTTTTAGGACGAACGGGTGCCCAGAACGGTCGTTTATTGCACCCGCATCGTCCCGTAGAAGGGTTCCAGTCCGGCCCCACCCTGGTCGCGATGCGGCGATGGCACCGCCCGGGCGAAGATCTCCACGGCGCAGCGCTGACGACAGCCCGACTCCCTGAACGTCTGTAAACGCTTGTGGAAACCTAACTTTGCATGTCCCACCCCTTTGATCAACGATCGTTTACATAGTTCCGACGGTAGGTTACTGTGATAGGCGTCTCAACGAAGGGAGCTTGTGATGACGCTTGACCGTCCGTTCTACGGCATCGGCCCGGGTTCGCAGATGGCCGCCGAGCTGTGGTTCGGGTCGCTGGCCTTGATGGCCCTTGGCTACTGCCTGTGGCTCGCCCGCCGCGAACACAAGATCTGGCCTCTGATGGTGCTGCTGGCCGGCGCACCCATGACGATGTGGGAACCGATGCAGAACATCGTGACCCACGTGGTCTACCCCGAGGACGGCGCGCATGTGGCATTCACGATCTACGACCGGCCGATGCCGATCTTCCTGGTCTTACTTTATGTGGCCTACTTCGGTCTATGGGTGCCCTGGTTGATGAAAAGGTTCGAGGACGGAGTGAGCGTCAAGCAGGTGATGAAGTTCTACTCCATCACCGTCTTGTTCGCCGCAGCGTTCGAACCAGTTCCGGTTCACGTCTTCAAGTGGTATCGGTACTACGGCGACAATCAACCGCTGCAATTCTTCGGGATCCCGATCTGGTGGTTCTTCGTCAACGCCATGGCTGTCGTAGGCGTCGCCGTCATCTTTGCGGCCTTGCGCAAGCACGTGCTGACGGCCGACTGGCAATCAGTGTTCTTCATTCCCGCCGGTCTCTTGGTCTGCGCCGGGCTGCACCAAAGTGCAGGTGTGCCGGTCTACGCCGCCATCGGGAGCGGCTGGAGCAACGCAGTCACCATTCCTGCCTCTCTATTGAGCAGTGCGATCGCGGTCGCCTGGGTGTACCTTCTCGCCCGCCTGGTCGCCGTACCCGCTCCCCGCCCCGCACCCGTCACGGTCGAGGGCTCCAGGACGCGTCACACTCGCCCGGCCCCGATCAGGGTCGGCCGAACGTACACCGAAGACACGATAGGAAAGGCATGAACGTGAACGACAATGACCTCCAGTCCGCACAGCAGATACGCGAACGCCTCGACGAGAAAGCCCGCGCATACGCGGAGCTGGACGTCGAACGGGTGTTGGACATGTATGAGAACTCCCCCACCGTAAGTGTGTTCGACCCCGGGCCACCCGACGAGTACCGCGGCTTCGCCGCAGTCACCGAGACCATCGGCAATTTCATCAACGGGGCCGAGTCAATGGATTTGACCTATCAGGGCGATGGCGCTCTCGCATCGGGAGATCTGGGTTCGGCGTGGAGCCTGGTGCGCATCAAGACGCGGTTGAAGAACGGGGTCGACGTCGACGTGATCTGCCGGCAGACCAACATCTGGCGACGCACCGACGGTGTCTGGAAGGTCGTCCACGAACACAACTCGGTGACAATGAGCCCCGAACATGCCGATGAAATGTTCAGTCAAGATCCCGAACTCGCGCAGGCACTTTCGTCTACCATCTCCGCCGAGTGACCGGCCTCACGGACGACGGGGATTCGTCACCCAACCTCGGTACAGGTCCGCTGGCTGGGCTTCGAGCAATCGAACTCGCCGGTATAGGTCCGGGTCCGCACGCGGCAATGTTGTTGGCCGATATGGGCGCCGATGTGCTCCGC
The DNA here is from genome assembly GCF_056403275.1 of Mycobacterium sp. P2_H7. Classification (NCBI taxonomy): domain Bacteria; kingdom Bacillati; phylum Actinomycetota; class Actinomycetes; order Mycobacteriales; family Mycobacteriaceae; genus Mycobacterium; species Mycobacterium sp. P2_H7. The sequence goes on from NZ_JBFUFU010000025.1 coordinate 20,402, forward strand.
GTGGACCGACCCGGCCAGAGCGCCACCGGGGTTCCGCCCGATGTCGATGTCTTACGCCGTGGACGCAGGTCGGCCATCGTCGACCTGCGTTCGCCCGCCGGGGTCGCTGTGCTGCTTGAACTGGTCAAGTCAGCCGATGTGTTGATCGAAGGCTATCGCCCCGGAGTCACTGAACGTCTCGGCGTCGGACCTCAGGACTGCTGGGCGGTTAACCCGCGCCTGGTGTACGGGCGGATGACGGGCTGGGGTCAGAGCGGGCCGCTGGCCCACACCGCGGGCCACGACATCGGGTACGTGGCCTTGACTGGGGCACTACACGCAATAGGGCGGGAAGGGGCGCCGCCGACACCGCCGCTCAATCTGGTGGGTGACTTCGGTGGAGGATCGACCTACCTCGTCATGGGCGTACTCGCCGCGGTCTTCGAAGCGTCCCGTTCTGGCCGCGGCCAGGTTGTCGACGCTGCGATCGTTGACGGCGCTAGTTCACTCACCGCGTTGCTGCACGGCATGATGGCCGGGGATATGTGGCGAGATGAACCAGCCAGCAACGCCTTTGACTCCGGCACGCCATGGTACGACGTGTACGAGACGTCCGACGGACGATACATGGCCGTCGGAGCCATCGAGCCCGCTTTCTACGCTGCGTTGATGGGCACCCTCGGCCTGGATGCCGACGAAGCGGAGCGGTCCGATCGCAGCCGGTGGCCGCAGCTGCGCGCTCGCATCTCCGCGGCGTTCGCTCTCCGCACCCGGGACGACTGGGCGCAAGTGTTCGCCGACACCGACGCGTGTGTCGCTCCAGTCCTCAGCCTCAATGAGGCACCCGAGCACAGCCATTTGGCGGCTCGCGGCACGTTCATCGACGTCGGCGGAGTTCGACAGCCCGCTCCGGCGCCACGGTTCAGCCGGACGCCGTCGGGGACGCCGACTGCGCCCGCACAGCCGGGCACACACACCCGTGTTGCGCTGCGCGACTGGGGCATCGAGGACGTCGATGCGTTACTGACGTCCGGTGTCGTATGCCAGAACGATATCGCACCGCAAACCGCTCGGGCCGATGACTGAAGAAGGCGCACAACGTGGTTCACGTCGAAGTCGAGGCGGGGGTGCGAATCCATGCGCAAATCGTGGGCGCCGGTCCGCCGGTAATACTGCTGCACGGGTGGGCATTCGACCACCGGATCTGGGATCGCCAGGTACGGGTACTCGCTGAAGCGGGACGTACCACCGTCGCCATCGATCTGCGCGGCCACGGCCGCTCCGATCGTCCGCACCGCGGGTATGGACTGGATCGGCTGGCTCGCGACGTCCTCGCCGTCATTGCTGAGTTGGGAATCGAGCCCGCGGTCCTGATCGGGTGGTCGCTGGGGGGTATCACCGCCTTTAGGGCTGCTCTGGATGCTCCCGAACGAGTTACCAAGCTGGTCTTGGTCGGTAGCAACGGAGTGGCGGCCGCGCGTCACGAAGGATATCCGTTCGGCGTACCCGCATCGGCTCACCTCCCCGACCTACGGGCCGCTGAACTGGCCGATCGATTCGAAGCGCGTCGCGCGTTGCTGCGGAGCGCCTTCGCCAGTCCACCCGACGAGACGGTGATCACCCGTCTGCTGCTACAGACGCTCGACACACCTTCCTGGGCAGGCGCTGCCACCTTGACCACTCTTCTCGAGGCCAACCAAGTGGCCGAACTTCCCCGCCTGGCTGTGCCGACCGCACAGATCATCGGCGACAAGGACCCGGTGTTCTCGCGGCGCGGCGCCGCGTGGCTGACTGAGCAGGTCGAGGACATCACCCAGATCGTGCTGCCAGACTGCGGCCACTATCCCATGATCGAAGCGCCCGATTCCTTCGACGCGGCACTGCTGCAGATCCTCGACCCTGGACTCGACACGTCGTAAACGATCGTTTCCTATAGCGAACAATAGTCAACAATTACAGCACTTTCTGCCATTTTTAGCGTCGACTATTTGGTAAATGATTGTTAGCATTCAGGCGTGGATACAGCAGCAGGACTCCTCACGGATGAGCAGTCAGATCTTCGCGCCATGGTGGGTAAACTCGCCAAGGAGCGCTACGCCCCGCGTGCGCGCCAGTGGGATTCAGAGCGTGCCTTTTTCCCCAACGAGGAGCGCCGGTACCTGGGCGATCTGGGGCTGCTCGGGATCACGCTGCCCGAAGAGTACGGCGGCGGGGGCCGCCCCCTGATGGATGCGCTGGTCGTACTGGAAGAACTCGCCAAAGCCAGTCCGCTCGCGGCGTGGCCGACATTTGAAGCCTCCGCGGGACCGGCGCGAGTGGTGGATCTCTTCGGGACACCCGAGCAGAAGCAGCGACTGCTGCCGCCGGTGGTGGCGGGCGATGTCACGATCGCGGTCTCGATCTCCGAGGCGGGGGCGGGCTCGGCAGCCACCGATGTCAGCACCCGAGCCGAGGTGCGCGGCGACCGGATCATCATCAACGGTTCCAAGCGCTGGTGCTCAGGGGCGGGGCACGCCGAGCAGTATCTCGTTTACGTCCGCTTGGGCTCAGAACCCGGAGGCAAGGGCATCGGCGCGGTCATCGTCGACAAGGAAACCCCGGGACTGACATTCGGCCCGCAGGAAGACTTGATGGGCCACCGTGGCGTCGGTTCGGCAGACATGTTCTTCGACGACGTCGCAGTACCGCTGAACAATTTGATCATCGCCAAGGGCGGCTTCAACAAGCTCTTCACCGCGTTTTCGATAGAACGACTGGGCAACTCCACCCATTCACTCGCGATTGGCCAGACCTGCCTGGACCGGACCGCCGCCTACGTCCAAGAACGTCAACAATTCGGCAAGGACATCGCAGAGTTTCAGATGGTGCAGGGCTCGCTGGCCGACATGGTAATCCAGGTCGAGGCGGCGAGACTGCTCATCCACCGGGCCGCCACAAACGCCGGCCACGGGTTCCCAGCACCCCTCGAGGCGTCGGTGGCGAAGTGTTTCGCCAACGAGATGGCTAAGACGGTGTCGGACTTGGCAATGCAGCTGCACGGCGGCTACGGCTACTCCGCGGAATACGAGCTGGAACGCCTGCACCGCGACGCGCATGGGTGGGCCCTCGCCGGCGGCACCACCAACATTCAGCGGATGCGGATCGCGTCGGAGTATCTCGGACGACGTTTCGACCAACGCGCATGACCAGCGATCGGCAACAGACAGGAGCCACCATGGACAACGCCCCTACCGCGGCCGACACCAACGCAGCGGTCGTTCAGGATCTTTACGACGCGCTCGCGGCTCTCGATCTGGTTGCTCTCGAGAAGCTACTCGATCCCGACTTCCACGGCGTTCTGACCGCGGGAATGCCGTTCGGGGTCGGCGGCGAACATCATGGGGCCGATGCCATGCGCCGCGACGGATGGGGCGCCATCGGGCGCCACTTCGTCGCCCGGGCCGAGCCGGACCGCTTCCTGCCGCTCGTCGATGGGCGAGTGTTGGTCACGGGCCGCTACGTGGGCCAGGGACGCCGTGACGGAGGTCCACTCGACGCGGCCTTCGCCCACATCATCACCGTGTCGAACGGACGTGTCACAGGCTTGGAGCAGTACACCGACACCGCCCGCTGGCACCAGGCAGCCCCAACAGCGCAAACCGCAATTCAACCGAGCTGAGGTGATGCGGGCACATGCTCGCGCGCCAGGTCGAGCGTGGAGGTAGCAGGGACCGGCGGCAGGACGTAGGCCCGCAAGAGTTTGGCAACGACGTCAGGTGTGGCTGGATGCGGCGAAACTGCGTCAACGGCGTCCGATGACCATCTCCGGCGTTGCCCTCAACGGCGTCGCGGTACTGGAACACCTCGGGGTGCAGGCCTTCGGAGCGGTGTCGGTACTGACGTTCCGTGACACCTCACGCGACGTCAGTGCAGATGTCCATGGCCGTAATCTCTTCCTCGACCTGATTGTTCACGTATCGGGCGGCCAGACGCAGCCGTTGCCACAGATGTCAGCGGTCCGCTTGTGGCGGAAGTGCCGAGGCCGTGGAGTCGCTCGGGGGGTGCAAGTCCGGTACGGAGGGATCACCTGGAGGTTGTTCGGTGAGGCCGACGTCGCCATCCAACTCCGGCGCAATGGGTACAAACCGACAGACGAACGCCATCGCCAGTGGACAGGGATCGTCTGGCGGGTCCGCGATCGCGGTCTGGGGCCAAACCCACCCCGTCACGATCATCGCTGCCATCGAGACAACCAGTGCCACAGCCAGTCTGACTCCCCCGCCGTGTACCGCGTGGTGCTGGGGGAAGAAGGTGCGGTTGCTGCCGCGAAGCAGTGACTTCATCATGTCCCCCTGGTCACTGTGATGGCAGTCCCCGAGTTGGCGGGCGCGGAAGCGGCGGACGGCACCCGCGTCGCGGGGGTCCGCCGTAGGAAGCCCGGCGAAGACCTCACTTGGGATCGAATCCCGAGATGAGCCAACGATCACCGACTTTGTCGAGGGTGACTTGCACCGCGGATGCGGTCGCCGACGGTGCGTCGTTGCCGACGATGACGGACTGGTCGACGAAGACCAGGACCACCGCATGGTTCTCGCTCACAGACACCGGCGAGGCGGCGGGAACCGTCGCCGTCGCCGAGATGCTCTTCTCCTTCGCGCCGGGGATGACCACGTCGTTGGTCAAGGAGGTATAGGAATCCCGAAACTGCCCGGTCAACCGGTCCCTGGCCACCGTCAACGTTTCCTGAACGGTGTCGGGGCGGTACGACAGCAGGGCAATGGTCCCGTCGGTCGCGGCCTGAACCGAGGGGATCGCTGCCGTTTGACCGGCTCGGACCGAACCAGCTTGGTACTTCAGGTATCCAGCACCGGCAGCCATCGCCATCACCAACAGCGGCACCAGCACATATGCGGCCACGTGGCGTCGCTTCCGGTGGCCGGCGGTCACCTTGACGCGATCTACCGCTTCGACGTCGGCGCCCTCCGTGTTCCCGTCTTTCGCCTCTTCGGCGTCGACGACTACCGGTTGATCGACGCCATCCTCTGCCGCACTGCTGGTTTCGTCGGATTCAGGGGGCTTTGTCATGGCACGAACTCCACGTTCGACACTTTCACGTCGTTGCCGACTTTCTGTACGGAGATGCGCATGCGCCACGCGCGCGGCACGGGTTGTGGCGTTTCACTGGTCGTGGTTTCTACGTTGACGGCGACGAGCACCTGTGCGTCGTTGGCCGTCGAGGACTCCAGGCCTGCGACGGTGACTGTTCCGGTGGAGATGGACCGGACCTTCTTCACCACTTCGACGAATGGTGCCGATCGCTGGGAGAAGTCGTCGTAGAACGAGCCTGTCGCAGAGTCCAGGATGCGTTGCACATCGGCGTCGGCGTGACGCCAGTCGATAGTGGTCAGATTCAGTGCACCTTGGCGTCCGACCTGCAGGTACGAGGCGCGGAGCTGGGTGGCTCGGTGCGCGTGGTGGGCCTGGACTCCGAGAACGCCGACGAGTGCCGTGAGCGCGGCCGCCATCGTCAGGCCGACCACAAGCCCAAGGTCCGGGGGCATCAATCGCCGCCACGGCCGCGTGCTCTGTGTGCCGTCGGGTTGGCCATCGGCGGCTTCGGGCGAACCCTGGCCAGCCTCGGTGTCGTTGTCAGCCAACGTGACTGACACCTCACCACTGTCGGTGGTGGCATCGGGCCGGGTGCCCGGCGTGTCGGGGTCGACGTCGTGGGAGATCGACGATGTCGGATTCTTGAGGGCTTGCGTGGGCAATGGGTCACTGTCCCTTCGGTGGCAGCAGCATCGTCTGCCATGTCTTCTCCTGTGGATGTTGTGCCAAATCGGTTTGGGTGTAGGTGCGCCCATCGGGTCCGATGTAACTACCGGTATTCGGGTCGTACTGGGCCGCGGCTATTGGTTCCGGTGCAGCGGCGGTTGCTGGACCCGACGAGGCGGCGTCGCGACTCGCCGACGAAGTGCCGACGCCGGGCGCCAGCTGTGGCACATCTTGTCCGGACAGAGTGGCGTTCGGGTCACCTTTCCAGTTGTAGCCGTCGTTGAGTGGCACATACTGCTGGTCGCTTTCGCACATCTTTACCGTCGGCGCCCGCTTTCCGGGCACGCTCAGGCAGGGATAGTTCTTGGCTCCGCGAACGCCATAGACCGCGTCTTGAGGTGTCCGGCAGTACAGATCGCCGGGGGCCCGCGGCGGATAGTCTTCGAGATTCGGCGTGCGCACCTGTTGCGCTGGTAGAAATCCCGTCGTGCATGGCGGTGGCAAGTTGACATTGAGATTGAAGTCGAGATAGATCGACTTCTTGCCCGGGGCGGCATATTGGTTCGCCACGGCTCCGGCTTGGAGGACGGCGACACCCTGAGGGATCAACACCAGAAGCTGTTCGAGTGCAGGCTGATAGGTGATCGCGACATCACCGACAGTGACCAGGTTGGCGAGAAGCACCGGCAACGTCGGTTTCACCCGATCGAGGAGGCCGCGAACCTCTTCCGAGGCAGGGCCGCCGCGTTCCAGGATGCCTGTCACAGCGGCGTCGTGGCGTTGCAGCTGCCCGGTGATGGTTTTCAGATGCGCAGCCCAGGCCGAAATCGCTTCCGCGGAGTCGTTCTGGGAGTCCAGGACCGGCTGAGCTTGATCGATCAGCGTGAGCAAGGGGTCCAGGTTCTCCTTTGCATCGATCGCGATGGTGGTGCTGCCTTTGACCAAACGGGACAGTTCCGGGCCCAGACCGCCCACCGCGGTGTAGGACTCGTCGATAGCAGTCTTCAGGTTGTCCTGCGGCACGGCCTCCAGTCCGCGATTTGTCGCGTCGAGAAGCGCATTGATGTCAGGCGGCACCGTCACGCGGTCTCGTGAAATGGTGTCACCACTCTTCAAGGGTGCTGACCTGCCGTCGCGCGGTAATAGAGCCATATACTGCTCGCCCACTGCCGACACGCTGTGCACCTGCGCGTCGAGGTCCGAGGGGATGGCGATATCCGACGACAACGACAATGTCGCTTCCACACCGGAATCGGTGAGATTGACCGCGTCGACACGGCCCACTTCGGTGCCGCGATAGGTCACGTTTCCCGTCGTGTACAGGCCGGCCGCTTCGGGCAATTGCACCGTTACCTCATACCGGCCCACGCCGAGCATCGCGGGAACTTTGATGTACCCGAAAATCATCACCGAGACGGCGACCGCTGCGATGGCGGCGAAAGTGATGATTTGAATTTTGATCTGGCGCGGCAGATACATTTCAGGGCCCCTGATCAAGGTGGTACGGGGCGACCAGCGGATTTTCTGCGGTGGCCGGGCTTGGAAGTTGGCCGATGGTGCGTCCCCACTGCATCTCCAACCGGGTGAGGTCACCTTCGAAACGGGTGCCGGTCAGCATGGACGTGTCGAGCCGACTGAGGGTCAGGTCGATGATGGCGGTGAGATTCGCGTAGTCGCCCCGCACCCAGTTCTGAAGTGTCTCGTTGGGCCACGGGAAGGTGGCGAGCAGGCTGAGTGAACGGGTCAGCGCCGGGCCGGCATTGGCCAACGACTCGAACACCGGACCGATGTCCTTGAGTTCGTCGACGAACGCCTCCTTCGTTTGGTTGACCGAGTCCACGGCAAGGGCACTGAACCGGCCGAATCGATCGAGGGCGGCGGCGAGGTGTTCGCGGTCATCCTTCAATACGACAAGTGCGTCGGGGATGCTGCGTAGGGCCTGATCGACAACGGGTTTCTGTTCGGCGAACTGCCCTGCCAACCTGTTGAGACTTTCAGTGGCCGCAACGATGTCGTCCTTCTGTTCATTCAGGTGACCGGTGAACTGGTCGAGCTGTCCGATCAGGCTGCGCAGATCTTGTTCACGGCCGGTGAAGGCGGTACTGAATGCCGTGGTGATGTCCTGGACTTGGCCCAGTCCGCCGCCATTGAGCAGAAGCGACACCGCTGCGAGCGTCTGTTCGGTGTTCGGATAGGAGCTGCTGTTGGACAACGGGATGAGGGAACCGTCGTGCAGCTTGCCCTGCGCCGGCGCATTCGTGGGCGGGGCCAGTTCGATATGCAACGAGCCGAGCAGACTTGTTTGGCCGATAGTCGCAGTGGCGTTGGCGGGCAGGGCTACATCCGGGTTGATCGACATCGTGATCATCGCGTGCCATCCCTGGCGTTCGATCTTGGTGACGTTGCCCACCGTGACGTCACCGACCCGCACCCGTGAGTTCTCTTGAATATTGGTGACGTCGGGCAGTGCGGCCTGAACCTGGTACGAACCGGCACCGCCTCCTTGCGTTCCTGGCAGTGGCAGCGAATTCACCCCATGCCACTGGCAGCCCGAAAGGGGCTGCGCTAGAACCAGGGAGGAGGCAGCAATCACCCAGCGGTGCAACATCTTCAGTGTCACGATCCACCACCGTTTGGGACCATGAGACCGGGCAGCCCTTGCGCGGGGTCGGTGGACAACGGCGCTTCCGCCGGCAGCGCAGCGTCACCGGGTGCGCCGGGTTCGGGCCCAGCGGACGGCTGTCCGTCAGGTGGTTTCGGCGCACCGGCCGACCCTGCATCAGCGTCCCCCGGCGATGCGTAGCCGGGCTGAAAGTCCGGCCGCATCCAGTCCTCGCTGTAGGTGACTTCATTTGGCCTCGCAGTGGCGCCGACGAGCGGGCTGAGACCGATCGGAGGGAAGTTCAGCTGCCGATTTTTCACGATCGGGGCCAAGTACTGCGCACACAGTTTCGCTGATTGTTCGGCGCCCAGGCGCGATGCTGCCTGAATCGCCCCGCAAAGGAAGGTGATTGGGTTGGAGAAGTTGTTGAATGCCAGCAGGCCGGTAATCGAAGCGTGAGCGGGCTCGTAGATGTTGAGGAAGTTCTGCACTGCATTGGGCAGGACGTGCAGCGTCTGCTTAACGTCGTCAAGGCTGCCCACCAGCAGCTGGGAGACCGAAGCCAGCTTGTCCGACAACGTTCCCAATGCTTCCCGGTTATCGGCCACGAATGCCGTGACATCACCAGCCGCAGTGTTGAGATAGTCGAGTGCCCGTCCGATCCCGTCTGGGTCGTCCGCCAGTAGCCCGGTGACTGTTGCAAGGTTGCGGTTGAGTTGCGCCATCAGGTCACTGCTGGACTGCAGTGCCGACACCAGAATCGCCAGATTCTTGATCGTGCTGAAGATGTCTTTGCTGTGGTCTCCGAGTGCCGAAAACGTCTGCGAGGCTTCAATGATGGCCTCGCGGATCCTGGCACCCTGACCGCGGAGGTTGGCTGCCGCCGTGTTGATGATTGAACCCAGCGGGCTGACACCACCGGGCTGGGCCGGTTGCAGACTCTGCGAGAGCTTCTCCAACTGCTGCCGAAAGTCGTCCCATTCCACGGGGACGGCCGTCCGCTCTTGCGGAATTGCTGCTCCAGAACGTAATTGGGGCCCACCGGTGTAGACCGGCGTCAACTGGATGGCCCGTGAGGTGATCAACTGCGGCGACAGGATGACAGCCTTGACGTCGGCGGGCACCTTGTACCTGTCGTCCACCCAGAACGTGATCTTGGCGCGCTGGGGCTGCGGTTCGATGGTGTCGATTTTGCCGATCGGAACGCCGAGTACGAACACGGAGTCACCCGGGAATACGCCATTGCTGTTGTCGAAGTATGCGACGAGATGGGTCTTGCCGAAGTTGAAGGTCGATCGGGCCAGCACACCGATACCGACCACCAGTATCAGCGTCAGCGTAACCGCCAGCACTGGACGCACGTTGCGGCTCTTGATCATGGCGTTCCTTCCCCGGGTGTTGGACGGGTGATCGGCGGGGCTTCGTTGGGCGCCGGTGCATAGACCGGGCTTGGGGTGGGCTCGGGCTGAGAGGCGAGCCCTGGTGGCGGCAGCGCCGGCGGTCCTGGAGGAGGACCTCCCCGTGGCGGGGCTGGTAGCGGTTCCCGGTAGGGGTATCGCGGGTCGCCAGGTTTCCCGGTGATCGCGTCGGGCAGGTTCAGTCTGGGCTCACCGCCTTGTCCAGTGCGGGGAAACGGTACGGGCAGCGCAGGTGTCCCCGGCTGGCCGACTTGCGGATCTGTCAGTTGCGATGGGGGCAGCACATTGGGGTCCAGGCCGAGATCGGAGAACGCGGCGTCGACGAACGGCTGCAGGAACTGACCCGGAAGCAGATTGGCCACGTACGACTTGAAGAATGGACCGGAGGAAACCGATTCACCGAGCGACAGCGCGTACTGATTCAACAGTTTGATCGATTTCTGCACGTCACCTTTGCGATTGTCAATGATGGTCAGCACACCATTGAGCTTGTCCAGCGCCGGCCGCAGCTGTGCACGATTGTCTGCGACCACTCCCGACAATTGCTGAGCCAACGCGGCGACGTTGCCCGCAATCTCGTCCAATGCGCTGCTCTGCGTTCGCAATTGGCCAAGAAGTGCATTCGTATTATCGATCAGGCTGACGACCTGGTCGCTTCGCTCGGCCAGCACGCTGGTGGTCTTACTGGCATTGACCAGCAGCTCACGGAGTTGCGCGTCCCGTTCATTCAGGGTTTTCGCGAACCGCGAGACCCCTTCCACCGCTACACGCAGATCGGGCGGGGTGTTCTGAAAAGTGTCCGACAAGGTGGATAGTGACTGATTCAGCTGATCGGTGTTCAACCCGCTGATGGTGGTAGCGAGTTCGCCCAGCGCATCGGGCAGCTGATAGGCCGGCGTGGTTCGATCGATAGGAATGGTCCCCGACAGTGGCGTATCCCCGCGCGGGGCTATTTCGAGGACCTTCGTCCCAAGAAGGCTCTTCGCCCTGATCGACGCCTCCGTCCGGTCGCCAAGCCAAACATCGCTGGCAACCTTGAATTTCACCAACACTCGGCTTCCGTCGAGCTCGATGTCGGTGACCTTGCCGACGGGGAATCCGGAGACTTGAACATCGGAATTGGACATCAATCCGCTTGCCTCAGCGAAGTACGCCGAGTACGCGCTGTCCTGATCGAACAGCTTGGTGTAGTTCAGAGCCGCAAGAACGACTGCAGCTACCAGACCGACACCGATCGCGCCGACCATCGCCATGTTGCGTTCGGAAAAGGATCTCATTTTGGTGCGCACCGTCCGGTGTCTTGACCAGCTACCTTGACGTAAACCGGCTGGCCGCCTTTGCCATTGAGCTTCAGCAGAATGTCGCAGAAGTAGAAGCTGAAGTAGTCGCCGTACATCCCCTGCCGTGCCAGCGCCTGGTACTTATCCGGCAGGTTCTTCAGCAGGTTGTCGACGTAGTCGTGATCGGCCACGATGATCCCGGCGGCCCGATCAGATTGAGCCACGGCATTTTTCAGCGGCGGACGTGCTTGGGTGAGGAGATCGGTGATGGTGGCTGCAGCCGCGTTTGTGTTGGCCACTGCGTCGCTGATCGCCGTCCTTCGCGTGGCGAGCTCGCCCATGAGTTGCGATAGAGAACCGACTGCTTTGGCAAACTGATCACTTTGATCGCCCAAAGATCCGAGCACAACATTCAGATTTGAAACGACTTGGCCGATCAGTTCGTCCCGGTCTGCCAGCGTGCTGGTGAATGTTGCCGACTGGGCCAGGAATGAACTGATCGACGCGCCCTGGCCCTGAAAGGCTTCTACGAGTTGGCTGCTCAGGGCATTGACCTGCTGGGGGTCCAACGCGCGGAACAGTGGTCGGAAGCCGCCGATCAAGGCGTCCAGGTCCAGTGCGGGTTCGGTCCTGTCCACAGGAATTGTTGCGCCGTGGCGCAGGCGCGTTAGGCTGCCCGTTCCTTCTTGCAGTTCGAGGTAGCGCCCGCCGATGAGGTTGTCATAGCGGATCAGCGCCTTGGTGCCCTCGGTGAGTACCACGGAGTCGTCGGCGGAGAACTCGACCACGGCGGTCGCGTCACGCTTGATCGAAATGGTCTTGACCTTGCCGACCTCCACACCGGCGATGCGAACGAAGTTGCCGTTCTGAAGGCCGCTGACGTTGACGAACTCGGCGTTGTAGGTCTGTTCGTCCTGGAAACGCAACTGGGCGAAGATCATCAGCAGCGCGAACGTCCCCAGCGCACATACGGTCACGAAAACGACCAGCCGGACACTGATGCCGACGATCTTGCTCCTCACAACTGCCTTCCTCGGAAGCTGATAGTGGTCACGGCGACGGCGGGAGATCTACTGGCGGTGCCGGCTCTGAAGCAGCTGGCGGTGGTCCCGCCGCAGCCGGAACCCCGGGCGGGGGCGGGTAGAGCGGCGCGCCGTAGGGCGGTGCGCCCGGGTAAGGTACCGGCCCGATTGCCGGCGGTCCGTCACCGCGGAAGCTCGGCGCTTGGGGGACGCCACGCGTAGCCGGTAGGAAGTCGACCCAGAACGGATGTCCGAAGCCGGGATTGGGGCGGATATCCAGGCCGGTGCCCCAGCCGGTATCGGTGATCAGTTGCCGCACTGGGAAGTTCTTTGAGGCATCCGGCAAGGAGCCACAGCTTGGCTTGCCTCCCGGCCCGCCCTTCGCCGCGACGATCGGCAGGTTTTCGGGATAGCGGTATGGACGGTCACCGAATAGCAGTGCGTCGTCAAGGACCGCGGTCCTCCCGTTGCCACCGAGAGACTCGTATCCGATGTTGTCCAGCCACCATTTGGAGCCCATCAGCAAGCAGGTGTACGTGGGGTTGTACTTCAGCAACAGGTTTGTCGTCGGATTCAGGACGTTGACCGCGTGTATCAAATTCGCCTGGTTTGGGCCTATGAGGTCGATGCCGGTGTTCGCCAGGCCGGTCGTGCTGAGCAGTAGCCCATCGAGCGCAGCGGCATGGTTGGTAACGGTCGCGCTCGTGGTGCTCGCGGCGTTCAGAGTGGCTAGAATGTCTTGAGCGGCAGCACTATACGCGTCACTGAAATTTGTTAATGACTGCCAATCCTGTTGGACGGTACCCATCCGGGGATTGACCGCCAACAGAACTTGGTTGGCGTCGGTCGTCGCCTCCCCGATCCGCTCCCCCTGGCCCCGCACGCCGTCGGCCAGCGCACTGAGCACCGCGTTCAGCTTCGCGGGATCTACCTTATGCAGAACGTTCACCAGGTTTTGGAAGACGGTATTGACCTCGGTGCTCACGTTGCCGGACCGCAACACGGCTCCGGCCGCCAGCCGCTGCGGGCTCGGGTCATCTGGATAGACCAGATCGACGTACTTTGCGCCGAAGGCTGTTGTGGCCCGGATCTGGGCGCCCACATTAGCGGGGATGAATTTGAGCTGATCGGGTTCGATCTGCAATCTGAGCTCGACAAACCCCGTCCCGCCGGCGATGCCTTCGACCCTGCCGACCTGCACGCCGCGAAGCTTGACCTTCGCCCCCGACTCCATCACCAGACCTGCACGGTCCGCGGTCAGTGTGACGGGGACAAAGCTTCGGAAGGTCCCGGCGAACACCGCCGAACAAATGAGGATAAAGGCAACCACGACGATTATCAGAATCACTGTCCACCACGCCGGGTGAATGCGAGGCTGGCCTGCTTTGGTAAGCATCGCTAACCTGCCAGGTTGAAATTGCCGGATTGGCCATAAATGGCCAATGACAGGAACATTGCGACGACGGCCACGGCAACCAAGGAGGTTCGCACCGCTCGTCCGACCGCTTCACCGACGCCTGCCGGCCCGCCGGATGCGGTGAAGCCGTAGTAGGTGTGCACCAGCATGATCACGATCGACATGGCGACGGCCAGGGCGAATGACCAGATGAGGTCGGTCGGGTTCAAGAACGTGTTGAAGTAGTGGTCGTACACACCGGTTGACTGTCCGTATCCCACGGTGGTGCCGACTCGCGCGGACAGAAATGACATCAGAACCGCCACGCAATACAGGGGAACCACCACGACTACTCCAGAGACGAGTCTGGTCGAAGCCAAGTAGGCGACCGACCGGATGCCCATCACTTCAAGAGCATCGATCTCCTCATTGATACGCATGGCACCCAGTTGCGCGGTAGCCCCAGCACCAATGGTGGCGGCCAAACCGATTCCCGCCGTCAACGGCGCTATGAGCCGCACATTGAAGAACGCCGAGGCGAAACCGGTGAGAGCTTCCACACCCACCTGAGCGAACTGGTTGTATCCCTGCACGGCGACCAGCGCTCCGGTCGTTACTGTCAGGAATCCGACGATCACCACGGTGCCACCGACAACCGCAAGCGCACCGGCGCCGAGGCCCATCTGCGCGATCAGGCGCACCAACTCGGCTCGATAGTAAATGAACACGTGGCCGACCGAACCCATTGTGCGGCCGTAGAATTCGGTTTGCGTGCCGACGCGGTTCCACCCGGCCGCCCAGCCTCGGGTCAACCGAGCCATACGCGGATACCGTGCTGCAGCGACGTGACTCACAGGGTCGCCTGCACGCCGACAGCCGTGCCCACGATATTGATCGCGAACAGCGCCATGAAGGTGAATACCACCGTCTCATTGACTGCGTTGCCCACCCCAGCAGGACCGCCGCTCACCGAGATTCCCTTGTAACAGGCGATTAGTCCCGCGGCAAGCCCGAACAACGCAGCTTTGACCAACGAGATGACGACATCCCCTACACCAGTTATCAAAGTCATACCTGCAGCGAACGCCCCCGGCGTGACGTGCTGAACGAACACTGAAAAGAAGAAGCCGCCGGCGATGCCGACCAAAATCACCACCGAGGACAACAGGACGGCGACCAGCGCCGCCGCTAGCACTCGCGGGACGACGAGCGTCTGAATTGGGTTGACCCCCATGACCCTGAGCGCATCCAGCTCCTCCCGGATGGTTCGCGCACCGAGGTCAGCACACATCGATGTGGCGCCGGCGCCGGCCACCACCAGAACAGTCACGATCGGCCCTAGCTGCGTCACCGTGCCGTAGGCGGCCCCAGTCCCCGAGAAGTCCGCAGCTCCGAACTCGACCAACAAGATGTTGAATGTGAAGACGAGCATGACGGTGAACGGAATCGACAGCATCAGCGTGGGCAGCAACGACACCCGAGCAACGAACCATGATTGGGTCAAGAACTCCTGCCAGGCGAACGGACGTTTTGGCATTGCCACCGCGACGTCGAGGGCCATCGCAAAAAATCCGCCCACGGCGCGCATCGGCTTGAGCGCCGTGTCAATTGAAATCATGCGTTGCCACCCTTATTTGTTGCGTTTCGCACAGCACGGCGGCTGCGTGTGACGGGCCGTCAGCCAAGCGAAGCCTGATTGAGCTCCGCTGGACCAATGGCTACATCACATCGCTCCCTTCGTTGAGATCGTCGTCACAGTAACCGAAGTTTCCGTCGCTGTAAACGATCGTTGCCCGATTACCGTCTGACCTGGCTATTTTGGTTCTCAGACTTCGGGTCTATCGTTTATCGAAGCGCGGTTCCCCGCTCTGGACGTTTCTTCAACAGAATCGAGAGTGCGTCGACATGAACATCATCAGCCCCTTCCGACTCCACGTGTCCGATGCGGACCTGGCCGATCTGCGCCTGCGCCTGAGCCGGACTCGTTGGCCCGAATCAGAGTGCGTCGATGACTGGAGTCAGGGCATTCCGCTGACGTACGTTCGCGATCTCGCCACCTACTGGGCTGACGAATATGACTGGCGCGCACGCGAAGCGGCGCTCAATCGGTTCGACCACTTCATAACGAAAATCGACGGCCTAGACATTCATTTCATCCATCAGCGTTCCCCCCACAGCGACGCCTTCCCGCTGATCATCACCCATGGCTGGCCCGGTTCCGTGGTTGAGTTTCACAAGGTGATCGAGCCACTCACGAATCCGACTGCCTACGGCGGGCGGCCCGAAGACGCATTTCACGTTGTTTGCCCATCACTGCCCGGCTTCGGGTTCTCAGGCAAGCCCACTGCGACCGGATGGGGCGTCGACAAGATTGCATGCGCGTGGGACAGCCTGATGGTCAGACTGGGTTATCAGAGCTACGGGGCTCAGGGTGGCGATTGGGGCTCACTGGTCACCACACAAATCGGCCGAAACCAAGGCCACTGCGTCGCGATCCACACCAACCTTCCCGTTGCAGGACCGCCGAAAGGTGGCATTCCGCAACCCACCGAGGACGAGCGGGATGCACTCGACGGGCTTGCCCACTACGAACGATGGGATGCTGGCTACGCCAAGCAACAGGCGACCCGACCACAGACGATCGGTTACGGTCTGACCGACTCTCCAGTGGGCCAACTCGCCTGGATCGTCGAGAAATTCTGGTCCTGGATGGACTGCGACGGCCACCCGGAGAATGTCGTCAGCCGCGACGAACTCCTCGACAACGTCATGCTGTACTGGGCTACCCGCTCAGCCGCCTCGTCAGCTCGCCTGTACTGGGAGAACTTCCCCACAGCTGAGGCCGGAGAACGGGTCGAGTTGCCCACCGGAGTTGCGGCGTTCCCGCGCGAGATTCTCCGTGCGCCACGCCACTGGTGCGACGAGCACTACAACATCACCCGGTGGACGACCATGCCGAAAGGCGGCCACTTCGCCGCCTTCGAACAACCCGCATTGTTCGTGGAGGATCTCCGCGGCTTTTTCGCCTCAGTGAGGTAACGGGCATGGTCACGCATCGGAAGGGCCGTGACGGTGAGCTCCGTTCCACCAGTCGATGCAACATACGCTTTGTCTGTATGTGAAAGATGCTCTGCCACAACCACTATGCCGATCACAAATGTGCCGAGCATTGCGCCGCGGGACTCCGAGATTGGGGCGGTCGAGGACGCCCAGATCGAAAGCCTGTGGTTTACCGAACAACTCAGTCGTCCAGTTGTCGAACTAGGAACGCCTTGATCATTGGGCTGGGTCGCCGGTAACGGCCCGATCGGTCGTGGGGCTGATGCTGCTTAGCTGCTCGATACGCGTTCGGGCGTATGCCTGTTGCTCGGTGATTGTGAGTTGACCGCGGTCACCTCCCAGGAACGTCACCGCCCACGAGAGCAGAGTGGCGATTTTGGTCTTGAAGCCGACGAGAAGAACCAAGTGCAACGCGAGCCAGGCCAGCCACGCGAGGAAGCCGCCGAACTCAACCTTGCCGATCTGCGCGACGGCGTTGTACTTCGACACGGTTGCCATCGAGCCTTTGTCGAAGTACTCGAACGGTTCCCGAGCTTTCGGAATGGTTCCGTGCTCGCGTGCTTTGCTCTCGTTCTGGATGATCTTGGCGACATGCTTACCACCCTGGATGGCACCTTGGGCCATCCCCGGGACGCCGGGCACGAATGCCATGTCGCCGATGACGAAGACGTTGGGGTGCCCTGGAATCGACAGATCCGGTTCCACCTTTACCCGGCCGGCGCGATCGATCTCGGTCTCGGACTGCTCGGCGAGGTCACGACCGAGCGGGCTGGCCTGCACGCCAGCTGACCACACCTTGGTAGCCGCCTCGATGCGACGGATGCTGCCGTCGGAATCCTTCACCGTGATGCCGTTGCGGTCGACATCGGTCACCATGGCGTTGAGCTGGATCTCGACACCCATTTTCTCCAGTCGGGCTTTGGCCTTGAGGCCCAGCTTCTCACCCATCGGCGGCAGCACGGCTGGCGCAGCGTCCAGCAGAATGACGTGCGCTTCGGCCGGGTCGATGCGCCGGAAGCTGCCCTTGAGCGTTTGGTCGGCGAGTTCTTGGATCTGTCCGGCCATTTCGACCCCGGTGGGACCAGCCCCGACGACCACGAACGTAAGTAGCTTGGCACGGCGAACGGGATCGCCGGAACGTTCGGCTTGCTCGAATGCGCCTAGGATCCGGCCACGCAGTTCCAGCGCATCGTCGATGGTCTTCATTCCGGGGGCCCACTCGGCGAAATGGTCGTTGCCGAAGTACGACTGGCCGGCACCGGCTGCGATCACGAGAGTGTCGTATGGGGTGCGGTAGGTGTGTCCGAGGAGAAGCGAGTCAACAGTCTGGTTCGCCAGATCGATGCGGGAGACCTCGCCGAGCACCACCTGCGCGTTGTCTTGCCTGCGCAGGATCAGTCGCGTGGGTGGCGCGATCTCGCCTTCGGAGATGATGCCCGTTGCTACCTGGTAGAGCAGCGGTTGGAATAAGTGATGTGTCGTCTTGGCAATTAGCTTGATGTCGACGTCAGCGCGCTTTAGTTTCTGAGCAGTGTTCAACCCGCCGAAGCCAGATCCAATGATGACGACCTTATGCTTGTCGGACGCGGTGGCCCCGGGATTATTCATCATCTTCTCTTTCTAATACCGGTCGAGTGCCGGAGCCAAAGTCGTTAGTACCGGCAGCAGTTCCTTAGTGCCGATGACCTGAATGGCGACGTGATTGGCGCCGGTCGCACTGTGCTGATAGAGGCGTTGAGTTATCCGTTCGGCATCGCTACACACGACCGACGTCGCCCTGCCGGCCTAGTGTCCCGAGCCGTTGGTCAGATCCTAGTTGTTGGACTGGGTTGTACCTACTGATTGTGTTGGCCTCCGGCTGCGATCGCCAGGCCCAAGGCGACAGCGGCCACTTCGGATCCCTTACGAGAACCCTGATGCGGTGAGAACCCCACCTCGAGCAGGTCAGCCCGAGGGGGGTTACACACTCTCAGATTCAGAGCAATCCGAGCAACGTCAGGTCGGTTGCGTACTTGACGATGAGCGGTGCCGCGAGGTGCGGGATGTCCTTGTCATGCCCGATCTTGTTGTTCTGCACAGCCTCTCGGAAGCGATCCACCGGAACCCAGGACCCGTTGATGGGTTGTTCGGGCCGCTGATAGTTGTGAATGAGCGGCAGGAGCGAGGCAGCTCGTTGCTTTGCGGGCAACGCCTTGAGTGCGGCGTCGAACCGTGTCAGCCAGGCCGCGTAACCGCCGACCCGCACTATCGGGTAACCGGCGTCCACCAGCCAGTCGACGAAGGTGTCCATGCTGATGCCATCGTCGTGCGAGTTCATCACGTGATACGTCTCGAACCCGTCCGTCACATTGACCCCGAGTGTGGAGATCGCCTCGGCGATGAACTCCACCGGCAGCCCGTCGTAGTGGGCGCGCTGCCGGTTGCCCTGTGCGTCCAGCTCGTAGAAGGATTCCGGTGCCACGCCGGTGGCAACGAGGCTGAGCATCATGCGGGTGAACATGTCCGGGACGTTGAGCTGACCGGCGTAGCTGGTGTCAGCCATGATCATGTCGCAACGAAACACCGAGACCGGCAACCCGGCTACTTCGTTCGCCTCCCGCAGCAGCACCTCGCCAGCCCATTTGCTGGTGGAGTAACCGTTGGCGTAGTCGTCACCGATCTTGCGCGTAGCACTCACCTTTCGGATGTCAGCGTCCTCGACAAATGGCCTCGTCTGGACGCCGATGCCGACGCCGATTGTCGAGACATAGACGAAGGGCTTCTTGTGGTGAGTCAACGCGATGCGGATGAGTTCTGCGGTGCCGACGGCGTTGGGGCCGAACAACTGGCTGTAGGGCAGCACGTGGTTGACCAACGCCGCGGGGTCCACGATCAGGTCGACGGTATCGGCCAACCGTTGCCAAGTGTGTTGTGGCAGTCCGAGGTTCTCGTCGCCCTTGTCGCCAGCGAGCACCTCGAGATGGTTGCCCGCCAGCGAACGGTACTTCTCGAGCAGTGCCGGATCTCCGCTGTCAAAAGTAGCGTCCAGCCGCGCGCGTGCTTCCGCGTCGGACTTCGCTCTAACCAGGCAGATCACCCTGCCGTCGACCAGGTCCATTCGCTCCAACCATTCCAGCGCCAGGTAGCGGCCGAGGAATCCGGTGGCACCGGTGAGTAATACGGTGCGGACCTCGCGGCGAGGACCTGGCAGTAGCGGCCCCGCCACCAGTGTCGCGTCGTCGAGGAACTTGTCCAAGGTCAGATCGCGGGCATGCACTTCAGTCGCGTGACGGCCGTGCACCGCGTCGTAGGTGGGCCGCGTAGAATCGCCGGACCGTCGAGCCTCGACATAGGCGGCGATGGCAGTGAGGTCGGTGGCCGGGCTGATGATCACCCCGACGGGAACGTCAACGTCGAAGATCTCGTGGAGAAGATTCGCGAATGTCAACGCCGACAATGAATCTCCGCCCAGGTCGCTGAACGCTGCGCTGGGCGAGACATCGGCTGTCGCTGCACCGAGAAGCGCACCCGCAGCTTTGGAGATGATCTCGAGAACCGAACCTTGCAGGTCCCCCTGCCGTAGCGCGCGCAGCACATTGGCCTGATCTTCGAACAGGTCGACGTACAGCTGTTCCAGCACCGGCCCGTAGGCCTCTTTGAGCTTGGGCCGCGCCAGTTTGCCTATTCCGGAGAGCAATCCATTGTCAAGGGTGAACGGCGTGGTCTCGATGAGAAAGTCGCGAGGTACTTCGAACGACTGCAATCCAGAGTCACGCGCCACCCTTTGCAGAGCCTCGGCAACAACCGGTTTCACCGCTTCGGTGTCACCGCCAACGCCGGCCAATGCGTCGTCGGAGGGCACGACGACTGCGAGCAAGTAAGCACGGGCACTGTTGCCGTACAAGAAGATCTGACGTACGGCAGGGTGACCCACGTACGCCGCCTCCAACTTCGAGACGGTGACGAACTCACCTTGGGAGAGTTTCAGCACGTTGTTGCGACGGTCCAAGTAGACCAAGTGCTCTGGTTCGACTTCTGCGAACACGTCACCGGTGTGATACCAGCCGTCGGCGTCGAAGATTTCGGCAGTCACCTCCGGCCGCTTGTAGTAGCCCGGGATGGCAGCCTCTGACTTGACCCATAATTCGCCGCGCGGGTACGGCTTGTCGGTGCCGAAGTAGTTGAGTTCGGGCACGTCCACCAGTTTGTAGTCGAGCACCGGCGGCCGGCTGATGCGCTCGTCGACCAGGATGATTCCATCCTCGGTGGCGCCGTACCCGTTGATGAGATGGACATCTAGAAATTCCTCCACCCACGAGGTCAGTTCCGGCGACATAGGCGCCGAACCCGTCATGGCCGAGAATTGACGCCCGCCGACCAAGGTCTGGCGCTTTTCCGACATCACCTGCAACTCGACTTCAGCGCGAGCGGCGGGCGAAACCGCTCCTGCCCTGCCGTCAACTTCCGCTTGCACCTCGTCGTACAGCATTTCCCAGATCCGCGGGACGAGATCGAGCCTGGTCGGTCGCACCGCAGCGAGGTCGTCGAACAGCGTCGAGAAGTCGCTCTTTGCCGCAAAGTAGGCGGTACCACCCGCTCCGAGCGTCGAGTACATGATGGCGCGACCCATCATGTGACTCAGTGGCATGAAGCATAGGGTGATCAGCGGCATCCTGCCCTCGGCGTCCCAAGCGGGACGGAGCCACCCGCGCCAGGTAGTCGTCAGCAAGCGGTCGGTGTACATCGCGCCTTTGGGGGTCCCCGTGCTTCCGGACGTGTAGATGAGGAGGCGTACGGCATCGGCGTCACCGCGCTCGATCTGGGGTTCGTCGGCGTGCTTTCCGCCACGCGCGATGACATCGTCGAGCGATTCAACGCTGACGCTCAAGTCGGCAAGGCGAGTAACAGCCGACTCGAATGCCTCGCGATGATCGTCGACCCGCGGATGGTAATCGAAGACGATCAGTCGCTGTGGTGCGTGAGCTGTCAACGCAAGTTCGACGGCGTCCCCGAGATGATCGACGCTAGCCAGAATGACTACCGGTTGCGTCTCGGTCAAGATCGGACGCAGCTGCGACACAGGCGCGTTGGTCTGCAGTGGGACTGACACACCGCCCGTGAGCGCGAGGGCGAAATCAATGGTCGCGTAGTCGGCGCTGGCGAAACCAAGCGTCGCGACGCAATCGCCGAGCTGCACGGGGTTGCCAATCAGCGAATAGGCCAATGCATTTGAGCGATCCCACGTTTCACGGTAGGTCCAGGTGTCGAAGTGGGGCTGCAGGCGGGCCACCGTTCGGCCCGCCGCATCAGTGCCGAAATCAACCGCTCGCTGGCCGAGCGCCGGCCGATCGGCATACCCGGTCATGACGGTGCGAATCACATCGGCGAACTGCCCATCGGCTGCTGTCAGTGCGGCAGAGATTGTCGTGTCTGGCCGCGCTGCGACCAGTTGCGGATCTTCGGCGACCAAGCTGTTGAAACGCTGCCGCAGACGTTCTTCGCGGCCATCGAATGAGGCTGACATCTAAAACTCCCTAATGAATATCAGTTTTGACTATCGAGTGCGCCAACGTCGCACAACTCAAAGAAAGTTAGGTTTCCTAACGATATTCCCGGCGGCGCACTCCGCTTTGCGGCTGCGTCACTGCGCAGGACGAGGCTTAGCGCTGGCGCGCCCTCGGGAACACGCGCCAGCTGCGACCTACCGCACCAGCCGACGACTCCCCGGTGCGACGCCGAGCGAGGGTCTGAGTCAGCTCAGAACTGGATGTGTGAAGCGAACAGCCGGCGGTTGAGGCCGACGGCGAAGTCCGCGTCGGGATTGGTGCCGGTGTCGCCAAACTGCTTGCTGATGGCCGCGTTTGATGCCTCGCGCTGCTTCGGCGCCAGCGCACGATCAGCGGTCGCCAGGCCCACCGCCAACTGGTCAATCGTCAGGTCAGTGCAGTACGCAGGAGTACCCGGCTGCTGACGCCAGGACTCAGCCAACGATCCGGCGTCGAAAGCGTCGAACCCGCTCTCTTCCACCAATGCCATCGCGACCTTACGGTCAACCTCACGGTCAGCGGCGACGGGCAGGGCTATGCGATTCGGATCCCCCGCTGCAACACCCCGCTTGGCCAGTGAATCAGAGCCAATCGAGTTCCACGCCTTCGCTATGGGGCGTCCTAATTGCTCAGCCACCCAGAGGCTTTCGACCTGACCCGATTCGAGGGCGGCGATCTTGCCGTCACGGTGGGGGTAGTAGTTCGATGTATCGATGACCACCGTCTGATTCGGTACACCCGAAAACAGCGACGAGACCTTGACGACTCCACTTGGCGGAACGGAAAGGATGATGACGTCCACGTCCACGACTGCTTCAGCAGCGGCAACTGCACGTGCACCAGTTGACAAGACATCAGCCGGTATGGTTTCCGGACCTCGAGAGTTGGCGACCTTGACGTCGTGACCGGCAGCGCTGAACTTGAGGGCCAAGCTCTTCCCGATGTGCCCGACACCGACAATGGCAATCTTCATGTTATTTCCCTGATTCCTTGATCTTTACTTCTCAGCCACGCCGCCCGAAAGGCGTTGGTGGGCCCTCTCTAAGGGCCTACATCGATGTTCCATGCAGCACCACGCTCTGCTCCAACGGGAGCCGGTGCATGCGAAGCCTGTTCGACAACAAGAAGGTCTGCGCGTACATGCCTATGCCGCCGGCAGTGCGAACCCCGTCACCGAGAACCGGCATGAACAGAAAGGCCGCAAAAGCTGGTGAGAGCGGACCGGAGAAGTCCGTGTTCATGGCCCGAATGGCACGCACGCGGTTGAAACGTCCCGCGCTAAGGCTCATCGTCGCGCTCGCGAAATCCGGTTTCGATGAGGGCCCGCAGTCGGTCAACCGACTCGTCGTCGATCGTGTCGGAGCCCATGATCCAGGCCACCGATATCGCCGCGAGGAACAGATCAAGCCCCTTCACCGATGACCGCACCAGCCCGGCGTTCTGTGCCGCCCGCAGGTAGTCATCGGTGATCGCGATGATCTCATGACAAGGCACTGTCAGAGGATTGTCCGGATCCTGCGCCCGGGCCGCGGCCATGAGCGGTTTCGGCAGGCCGCCGAACGCGCTGAAGTAGTGCTCCATCGCCCGCAACCACGCCCGCAATACCTCCAAGACATCGGTCATACCGGCGATCTCGGCCTTGCGGGCCTCCAGTTCAACCTGACGCGTCTGCAGCACCGCTGCAAGCAGCGCCTCCCTGCTCGGGAAGTGCCGATACAAAGTGCCTGGCCCCACACCGGCGTCCTTTGCCACCGCCTCCAATGACGTGTCGACCCCGAACCTCAGGAAGTGACGCTGGGCCGCCTCTAATAGGGCGGCTCGGTTTCGCTGCACGTCAACTCGCGTTCTACGCCCCTGCTGCTCAGCAGTACTCACCGCCACCTCCCCAAAACCACAAAGCGGATACTGCCTCCATATTGGCCAGGTTAATCCGGAGGTAGCATCCGGTCAAGTGAGAATGGTGTGCCAGGGGCAAGGTTCAGCGTCGATTGGCGCCGAGCACCTCTGTTGACCGTGCGGGCACCCGCCAGGCCCAATCCATCGAGGCGGCCGGATTCTGCTCGCTCATGGCGCAACGTTGCACCTGCCAGTCGGGCGCTCGACGAACCTTCGAGGCCCTGATGTCACCGAGGGTCGCGCCGAGCCTTGGTGAGTCTGTCTCCTCGGTTCCGCGGGCCCCCTTTGCCGGTGTAGACCGCGGGTAGGATCAATGCGTCGATGACCTTCCGGACATAACCGGCGTCCACGCTGAATCCGCTGATGACACGGATCAGGCCCATCGCGGTCACGGCATCAGCCACCAGCGACCAGTCCCGGTCGACCAGTTCCTCCCGGCGTACAGCCTGATTAAAGATCGTCGTCATCACCCGCCGCCCTTTGAAGACCAGGAGTTCGTCGAGAACGGAGGCCAGCTGTGGATCGCGGGTGGCTTCGAGCGCGACGCGGAGGACGAGATCATTGGAGATCAGGCCGTCATCATTCCGCGCCGCACGAGCGACGACCGCGTCGAGGTCACCTTCCAGACTGCCGGTATCGGGCGCGTCGTCTTCGAGCAGTCCGGGGCGCCAGTACACGAGGGCATCCGCGATTAACGCCGCCTTCGACGACCATCGGCGGTAGATCGCAGCTTTCCCGACGCCGGCGCGGGTGGCGATGTCGTTCATGTTCGTGGCGGTGAAGCCATGTTCTATCAGTTCGGCCAGCGCGGCATCGAGGATGACAGGGTCGCGGGACCGATCCAGCCGACCCTCAGTCCGCTGACGCAGTTTCGATTCATTGTCTGCCATGAGCCTCAGTTCGGTGTCACTTGGCACGCAGACCGGACTTCCGCGATCGAAATCCGCCGCACCTCGCCATCCAGAGTATGACCAGATCGTTGCCTCAGTCTGCGCCCACGCCGTTGCCTGCCCTTCGATGCGCCGACTTCGTGTGTTCGTCGCTGAGCAGGGCAAGCACCCGAGCCCCGGCCGCAAGGTCCAGCCGGTCGGAGTCGGTGAGCCCCTCCAGCCATTTCACGATTCTGCAGCGCTTGACCGTGTCTGATGCGTGATAGGCGCTGCGGCCCATCGGTGTGGTCTGAACAGGCACTCCCCGGAAGGTCGAGAAGGTCTGGGCACGTTGTACCAGTCCTGCGCGCGCCAGTCGACGCACTGTGTGCAGCATCGTCGGCAGTGCAACGCATTCCATCTTCGCCAGGTCAGTGACTCGCATGGCGCCGCGGTCGATGAGAAGCTCCATCACTGCATGTTGTGACGTGCTCAATTCGGCGTGCCCGGCACGCATCGCCCCGCCACGCTGGGTCGGCGCATACAGTTTCATCAACGCAGCAAGCAGGACCCCAGCCACCTCGACCGAGTCGACAACCACCCCGCGTCCCGCAACAACACTTTCGCGTTCGTCGACTCGGACAACGCTGGTCGGTGAGCGTCGGGCCACCATCGCTGGTCACTGCGCAGTCGGCTGCGGGATGGGCGAGGTGCGCGGCTCGTCGGCTTCGGGACCCGAGGCCGGTTTGGGTGGGTGGGTGAGTTTGAAGGTGTTAAGCGGCCACCAGAACCAGCGCCCGAGTGCGGCCGCGATGGATGGTGTCATGAAAGCGCGGACGATCAGGGTGTCGATGATGAGGCCGATTCCAATGGTCATACCTAGCTGGCCGATCACCCGCAGATCGGAGACGATCATGGACATCATGGTGAAGGCAAACACCAACCCGGCGGCGGTGACGACGCAGCCGGTGGCGCCCATGCCGCGAATGATGCCGGTATTCAGTCCCGCGTGGATCTCCTCTTTGAGCCGGGACACCACGAGCAGGTTGTAGTCGGACCCGACGGCCAGCAAGATCACCATCGACAGGGGTATGACGATCCACTGAACACCCAATCCGAGGATGTCCTGCCACAACAGGACGGAGAGTCCGCCGGCAATACCCAGCGACGCTGCCACGGTGCCGACGATCACCAATGCGGCCACCACACTGCGAGTGATCAGCAGCATGATCGCGAAGATGAGAATCATCGAGGCGATCACGGCGATCGCCAGGTCGACCTTGACCCCGTCTTGCAAGTCGCTGTACAGCGAAGCGGTACCCGCGAGCGAGACCTTGGCGTTGGCCAACGGGGTGCCCTTGACAGCATCGGCCACCACATCTCTCATGTCGCGGACGTGGTTGATTCCGTCCACCGAGGCAGGGTCGCCTTGGTGGGTAATGATGTACCGGACCGCTTTACCATCGGGCGAGACGAACATCTTCAGTCCGCGTTCGAAGTCGGGATTGGTGAACACGTCCGGCGGCAGGTAGAAGAAGTCGTCGTTTTTGGCCTGATCGAAGTACAACCCGATCTCGGTAGCTCCCTTGGCCATTTCCTGCTGCTGGGCCTGGGTACCGGCCATGACGCTATGGGTGGCGATCATGAAGTCACGCATTTTGGACATCGAATCGATGGTGGATCGCAGCACCGGCAGCATCTGCGGCAGCAGCTGATCGATCTTATCCAAATCCGTTGCCAGGCCTCCAAGTTGGTCAGAGAGCGCATCAATGCCGTCGAGTGCGTCGAAGATGGACCGCAGTGATTGGCAGACCGGGATGTCGGCACAATGCGGTTCCCAGTAGAAATAGTTGCGCAACGGTCGGAAGAAGTCGTCGAAATCGGCTATGTGGTCGCGCAGTTCTTGCGTCACCGTGACCATGTCGTGGGTTTTGCCAACCATGCTATGCGTGGTGGCGGTGAGCTCGGTGGTGATGGACAGCATGCGCCGCATGCTGGCGATCGTGGCGGACAACTCGTCAGCCTGTTCGAGCATCTGCGCTGAGTTGTCGTTGTTGAACTTCGCGGCCTGCAGGGTGCCGGCATTCTGTGCACCCATGAGGAACGGGATCGAGCTGTGCTCGATCGGCGCCCCGAGTGGGCGGGTGATCGTCTGCACGCGGTCGATGCCACGCATCCGCACCACAGCCCTGGCGACCCGGTCGATGACGAGCATGTCCGCCGGATTGCGGAGATCGTGATCGGCTTCCAGCATCAGCAATTCTGGGTTCATCCGGGCCTTGGAGAAATGCTTCTCGGCGACCGCCATCGCCTGGTTGGCGGGCATCTCCGGCGGAGTGAACTTGTCATCGTTGTACTGCGGCACATAGGACAGCAGACTGACGAAGCCGATGATGGCGATCGCGGTCGTGACGACGATGATCGGGCCCGGCCACCGCACCACGCTCGTACCGACCTTGCGCCAACCCCGCGTGGATTGTTCGCGTTTTGGGTCGAGCAGTCCGAACCGTGATCCGACGGTGAGGATCGCCGGGGCCAGGGTCAGGGCTGCGGCGATGATGGTCAAAATCGCAATGGCGCAGGGCAAACCCATAGTAGAGAAGTACGGCAACGTCGTGAACGACAAGCACATGCATGCACCGGCGATAGTCAAGCCTGAGCCGAGAATGACGTGCGAAACCCCGTGATAGGCAACGTAGTAGGCCTCTTCACGATCCAAACCGGCGGATCGCGCCTCGTGGTAGCGGCCCAGCAGGAAGATGACATAGTCGGTACCCGCCGCGATCGCCAACATGACCACCATGCTCACCGCATACGGGGTGAGACCGATGATATTGAGATTGCCGGCCGTCGCGGTGACGCCCTGGGCCGCGAACAGTTCGATGCCGACGATGAGCAGGGCCAACAGCATCGTGACCAGCGAGCGATAGATGATCAACAGCATCACGACGATGACCAGGATCGACAGCAGCGCCATCGTCGCCATGCTCTTGTGCCCGGCCACGAGGGTGTCGGCGTTGAGCACGGTGTTTCCCGCGACGTAGGCCTTCACCCCGGCAGGCGCTGGCACTGACTTCACGATGTCGCGTACCGCGGCCACCGACTCATGGCTAGGGGTGGTGCCCTGAGCCCCATCGAGGAACACCTGGACGTAGGCGGCCTTGCCATCCACGCTTTGGGCGCCTGCAGCGGTTAGAGGGTCACTCCAGAAGTCCTGCACGTTCTGCACGTGTTCGTGGTCGCCGTTGAGCTTCTTGACGATCTCGTCGTAGTAGTCGTGAGCGCTGTCACCGAGATTGTCTTGGCCCTCCAAGACGACCATCGCGGTCGAGTCGGAGTCGAACTGCTTGAAGACCTTGCCTATGTTGAGCATCGATTGAAATGCCTGCGAGTTCTTCGGGCTCAACGACACCGAATGCTCGTCGGCCACGGCGTCAAGTGATGGCGTCACCACTGTCAGGATCGCGGCAACCGCGATCCAGAACAGGATCACCGGAACAGACAGCACCCTGATGAGATGTGCGATACGTGGGCGATTCGGCGCGGAGTGGGCGTTGCTCATACGGATTTCACCAAGCAGTAGATGAACGGTTTGATGGTGTCAGTACTCGTCCGGTCGTCGCGGATGTCGCCGTCGACCGTGACTCGGCACTTCAGATCGCTGACGTCACCGTCGCCTTGGGCCATGATATTGGCCGTCATCGACGGCAGCGTGGTCACGATGGTGAAAGACCAAGGCAGCGATGCGTTCTCGACCAGATGTGGTTGCCCGTTCTCGTCGAGGTAGTTGACGCTCACCGTTCCCCTCGAACCGGTGATGTCATACGTGATGTGTTTGGGGTTGAAATTCGCGGTAATCCCAGAAGCTTCAGCTGCGGTCTGGACATGATGACCCGATTCCCGGATGCGCACTATCGCATATGAACCCAGGGCCACCACCACCACCAGTAGCACCGGTATCCATAACCGTGTCATCACTCGGTACACCGCGCGCTCCTCCAGCTGATTCTGATGTTCTCGTCCGATTCGGAATGCACTTCGTGGCCCCAGGCGTCGCTAGTCCCGACGTGCCACAGCGAACTCCCCAACGGGAGCGGAACCGTGGTTCCGCCGTGCTGATGCGCAGAACCCTACCGCACGACGGTCGAACTCCCGGATCGGATGTGCGCGTTCTTGTCGTCATCACGTACGCCACCGAGCGGGCCCTGACGGCATCTCTCCAGCTAGCGACCCCTAACTTTAAATAGGCCCATGAACTAATTGTGACTTACGCCGCATCATCTCTGCTAGCCGAAATCTTGTGCAAGAGGCGTACAGGTGTGAGACTTTGCCTGAAAGTAGCTATCCGACAACTCAACACTGATGTGCGATCATCTGTTGGCGGCGACCGACGGGTCCATTGGCCCGCGCCAGCCTCTGGCTACACCACACAGAGAAGAACAGAACATTATGAAAAAGCTCTCACTTGCCGGAATGACGTTCGCAGCGGGACTCGTCTTCGCGGCGCCGGCCGTCGCGGACCCGGCCTATGACCGTGACCCCGACACCAACTTCGCCCACGAACTGCACACCTACGGCATCTACGGGCAAAAAGACTTCAACGCCTGGATCGGCAAACTGGTCTGCAAACGACTCACCAACAACGTCGACCACACCGCCTTCGACTCCGCAAAATTCGTCGGCGC
>NZ_JBFUFU010000026.1:0-80386 GCF_056403275.1 Mycobacterium sp. P2_H7
GGTGCGTCGTTGGCGCCGTTGATGGTGATGGTCACGGTGGCGGTGTCGAAACCACCGTTGCCGTCGAGGACCGTGTAACTGAAGGTGTCGGTGAAGGTTTCGCCGTCATCGAGACCTTGTGCGGCGGCGCTCGGGGTGTAGGTGAATGTTCCTGTGCCCGAATCGAAGACGAGCGATCCGTGTGCCGGTTGGGTGAGTGATCCGACGAACGGTGTGAGCGGGTCGTTTTCGGCGTCGGTGTCGTTGTTCAACAAGTTGGTGAGGTTGAAGGTCAGCGGCGGGGAGTCCTCCCCGGTGCTGAAGGCATCGTCGACGGCGACGGGTGCGTCGTTGGATCCGGTGACGGTGATGGTGACCAGGCCGGTGTCGGTGGTGGTGCCGTCGGAGACGGTGTAGGTGAAGGTGTCGTCGAACGAGTCGCCGGCGCCGAGGGCTTGGGCGTTGGCGCCGGGGGTGTAGGTGAACGTGCCATCGCCGTTGTCGACAACCGAACCGCCACTGATCGGTGGGGTGAATCCGATGACGGTCAGGGCATCTCCGTCGGCGTCGGTGTCGTTGGTGAGGACGTTGACGCCGACCGAGCTGTCTTCGTCGGTGGTGGCAGCGTCTGCACCCGCCACGGGTGCGTCGTTGGCGCCGGTCACGGTGATGGTGACGAGGCCGTCCGTCATGGTGGTGCCGTCGGAGACGGTGTAGGTGAAGGTGTCGGTGCGGGTTTCGCCGTCGTCGAGGTCTTGGGCGTTGGGGGTGTAGGTCCAGGTGCCGTCGCCGTTGTCGGTGACTGAACCGCCGTTGGTGGGCTGGGTGAAGCCGACGACGGTCAGGGTGTCGCCGTCGATGTCGGTGTCGTTGGCGGCGAGGTAGACGTTGGGGTCGCCGGTGAGGACGCCGTCTTCGCCGACGGTGAATGCGTCGGGATTGGTGATGGGTGCGTCGTTGATGCCGGTGACGGTGATGGTGACCAGGCCGGTGTCGGTGGCGGTGCCGTCGGTGACTTCGTAGGTGAAGGTGTCGGTGAGAGTGTCTCCGGCGCCCAGTGTTTGGGCGTTGGTGCCGGGGGTGTAGGTCCAGGTGCCGTCGCCGTTATTGGTGACAGCACCGCCGTTGGTGGGTGTGGTGAAGGAGACTGCGGTGAGATTTTCGAGGTCGACGTCGGTGTCGTTGCCGGCSAGGTAGAAGTTGGGGTCSCCGGTCAGTGAGTGGTCTTCGTCGGTGGTGAACGCGTCATCAACCGCCACGGGTGCGTCGTTGRCGCCGKTSACGGTGATGTTGACAGTGCCGATGTCGGTGCCACCGTGACCGTCGGAGAGGGTATAGGTGAAGCTGTCCTGCAACGACTCCCCGTCGTCGAGTGCTTGGGCATTGGCGCCGGGCGTGTAGGTCCAGGTGCCGTCCCCGTTGTTCGCGACAGCACCGCCATTGGTGGGTTGGGTGAACGACACAGCGGTCAGTGTGTCGCCGTCGACGTCGGTGTCATTGCCCGCCAGGTGGACATTCGGATTGCCGGTCAGCGGGTGGTCTTCGTCGGTGGTGAACGAATCGTCCACAGCGACCGGCGCATCGTTGACCGAACCGACCGTGATGGTGACCGTCGTGGGAGCCGCAGCGTGCGCCCCACCACCGAAGAATCCGCCCAAGCCGTGCATATGCCAGGGGCTGGCTTCATCGGACACCGTGTACGTGAACGTGTCGGTGCCGTTGAAGTTCGCGTCGGGGGTGTAGGTGAAGGTGCCGTTCGGGTTGAGGGCCACCGAGCCGTTGGCAGGCTGGGTGTAGTCGGTCACGGTCAATACGTCGCCGACGCCGAGGTCGCCATCGGTGTCGTTGGACAACACCGGGATGGTCACGCCGGTGTCTTCATTGGTGCCGATGTTGTCGGCCACGCCGTTGGGGGACTGGTTGAAGAAGGTTCGTGCCAATTCGCGCTGAGCCCAACCCAATACGACGAACAGCATGACCGGTGGCGCGGGAGTCCCCGGGCCGGGGTTCAACAGCCCGTTGAAGAACATCGAAATCGCGGTCGCCGCAATGTTGGCCAACGCTGCCGGCGCCCCCATCAGCGCTTCGATCGGATTGTCGGGTTGGTCGACCAACGCCGCGGGCGCGGGTGTTCCCGACGCGGTCGCCAGTGACAATTGCGAGGTGAAGCTGGTACCGGCCGCCGTGCTGAAGGTCTGAAGGTTGGGTTGTCCGCCGGACAGTCGTGCGGCACCGTTGCCGGGCTGGTTCGTTTCGCCGTTGTTATGGATGACTGTCGTTGTTGTGGTGCCGGTCAGCAGAGGGGTGACGTGGCCCGATTGGTTGGGTATCACGTTCGGAGTCGGGTTGCCCTGCGGTGCGGCAGGGGTGGTGGTGCCGGTGGGCGCGACGTAGCCGGATTCGGTTTGCGACGTGGTTGGGGTGGTACCGCCGGACGGTATTCCGTTGTTGACCAACGGTTCCTGCGTCGGGCTCGGAGTCGGTGTCTGCGAATGTGTCGTCGGCGTCTGTGTGGTGCCGCTGCCGGACCCGTTCTGCGCACCGCTACCGGTGAGTTGTGCCCCACCGCTGACGGAGACCTGCATTTCGGACGGGCTTGAGGTGTTCGACGGTTG
This sequence comes from Mycobacterium sp. P2_H7, assembly GCF_056403275.1. Lineage (NCBI taxonomy): Bacteria > Bacillati > Actinomycetota > Actinomycetes > Mycobacteriales > Mycobacteriaceae > Mycobacterium > Mycobacterium sp. P2_H7. The sequence goes on from NZ_JBFUFU010000026.1 coordinate 2,595, forward strand.
TTGCGAGCCGGAATGTTCGGGCAGTTGCATTTCCGGGACTGTGGGGCCGCTGGAACCGGCGCCTGTGCCCGAACCCGATCCATTGCCGCCGGGCTCGGCGGGCGGATCTTGAGGATTGGGAGGATCGTTGGGGGTGTTTTCTGTGGACTCAGAACCGTTTTCGGCCGACGCCACCGCCGGGATGCCGAGGCCGTAACCGGTGGCGACCGCCGCGCCCAACCCCAACGCAACTGCCAACGCGCCGACCCGTCCCACATACCGTCCGTATCCCGGACCGCTCACGAGGACAGGGGCGGGCGCCGCAGCGACGGCGGGAACCTCTGGCTGCATTTTCGCTGCGCGGCGCGCCTTGCGGTTGATGCGCGTGGACGTGGCCTGGCGATGGCGAGTTGTCATGAGGTCCCCTTGATCGACCCGAATCGCCGATGTCCCGGCGATGCAGCAAACCATAGGACCGCATCTGTCGGGTTGGCTAGTGTTTCCTGCATATTTCCTGAATGTCGTCCTATCGGATGACAGCGCATATTTAACGCGTCAATATGAACTCGAATTGTTTTGCTGTCACATGCAAATAGATCGACTTGTCGTTTAGGGCTGCCGCGGAGATCCGCTGCTGCGGGGCGGCAGCCAACTTTGCATGAAGGTGGCGCATGAACCATCTGTATGGCCAGTTAAATGCTACTTTCAGGGTCGCCGCGGCCGGGAGTTGCCGCCGCGTCGGCGTGCTGTGCAAAGGCCGCTCGGCGGTGATCACTCCCGTCTGGTGCCAAATATGCCGCGGTGGTTGATTATTTTCTCGGGTAGCTGACAAATAATTTTTGCGAACGTTAATAGAATTTAGATAAGTTAGCCGGAAGGCTTCTAATTTGTCGATCTTGACAATAAGGTTCAGCCCGACAGCTAACTCATAGCGAACGCCATGTCTCGATCGGGAAAGTCTCGGGTCGGTACGCGTCTGCCTAGGTCGATCCGACGTGGTCGACCATCTGGTCGCTGATGACCCGCTTCGCGCCGATCGCCAAGCTCTGTGGTGGTGAATTCCACCGGGGTGCAGGATGATTCGATCCACCACCGAATGCGCTCTGCCGTGGAGCTACCGAAACCTTTGTGTTCGAATAGGTTTGGTCAACCGAAGCGCCTGGCGGTCGGTAGGGAAAGCGGCGGGCCGATTCGGCGGCGTTCGGTCACCACTCGGCTGTCACGGCGGCGTGGATCCTGAGGGTGCAACAAATCCGCGAGTTGGTGGTCCACTCCCCGGCAGCGCCGTACCGTGATGTCGACAGGAAAACAGCTCAAGTGTTCGCGAGGATTGATGACGCATCTCGACTCGATGAGGCGCTCCGTGATGGTAGGGGCGGCAGCGTGCCTGGCGCTCGCCGCCACGGCCGCGTGCGTCCGCACGAGTGCGGGCAATCCGGTCGCGGCCGAAAGTGGTGCGGCGGCCCCGACGAGCACGTACCGCCCGCCTGCCACCGGCGCACCTGACTCGCCGGCCTTCGGGGTGGTGCCGACCACTCGTGCGCCGGTGCCGGCCGACACGGTGACATGCGCGCCTGATCAGAAGCCGCGGGTCGGATTCGTCGCGAAGGTCACCGATGCGTCCGCGCCGGTGATCACGGTCCCGGTACCCGATGGCTGGTCCATGCAAGGCGGCAGCGGCGACATCGGCGGCTACCTCAAAGGCCCGGATGGGATGGCCGCCACCATCACCATCGCTCCCACTCCGCTGGATCCTGCGAAAGCTTTCGACGAGTACGCGGATCGGATGATGGCCGAGGCTGCCGTCAGTTCGATCAGCGTGCTGCCCGCCGAACTGTGTCAGTACAGCGGACAGAAGATGCTCGGCGCGTGGTCGGATACTCCGCAGAACGCACTGGAATTCGTCGATCGGGTGGTGCACATCTGGACGAACTCCGGCAACTACCTGGCATCGGTGCATACCGCAGCGCCCACCGGCACAACCGGATTCGACGCCGCCGCCGAATTGCTCTCCGGGGATTTCGAGATCCGCATCCCGTGACACCGAGCGAGCTTGTCGAGATTCCGGGTGGGCGATTCCAGATGGGCGCCATCGGCTTCTATCCCGAGGAGCAGCCGGTCAAGCCGGTGGAGGTCGGACCTTTCGCGATCGAGCGGCATCCCGTCACCACCGCGCAATACGCCGAATTCGTCGATGCCACCGGGTACCGCACTGTGGCCGAGCGACCGATGGATCCGGCGTTGTACCCGGGCGCGAACCCGGCCGATCTGGTCCCCGGCGCCATGGTGTTCCGGCCGACGGCCGGACCGGTAGAGCTGCGGGACTGGCGCCAGTGGTGGGATTGGGTGCCCGGCGCGAACTGGCGTCATCCGTTCGGCCCGGACCGCGCCGCGGCAGCGTCCGACCATCCCGTCGTGCAGGTGGCCTATGCCGATGCGCTGGCCTACGCGGACTGGTCGGGCCGTCGGCTGCCCACCGAAGCGGAGTGGGAGTACGCCGCCCGGGCGGGAACGCACACCGTCTACGCCTGGGGTGACGAGGTCAAACCGGGTGGCGAGTTGATGGCCAACACGTGGCAGGGTGCATTCCCGTACCGCAACGACGGGGCCGCGGGCTGGGTCGGGACATCTCCGGTGGCCACCTTTGCGCCCAACGCGTTGGGCCTGGTGGACATGATCGGCAACGTGTGGGAGTGGACGGCGAGTGAGTTCACCGGGCGGGTGGCCAACCCCTGTTGCCTGCCCGCTGACGACCCGAGCGTCAGTCAGGCGCTCAAAGGTGGATCGCACCTGTGCGCGCCGGAATACTGCCACCGGTACCGTCCGGCCGCCAGGTCGCCGCAGTCCCGGGACACCGCGACCACGCACATCGGTTTTCGCTGCGCCTCCGACCTTTCCTGAGGATATTCTCAGCGCGATTCCATATCTGGGTGAATGATCCCGCGTCCGGCAACCTGGCGGAATGGCTGACGAGCAGGGCACGACGAGCTGGGTGACCCGTGTCGGGTCTGACTGGTGGGCAACAATTCTCGGGCTGGCGATCACCGCGCTTGCGGTCGCCGACCTGCTCCCGAAGATTCCGTTCTGATGAGCACTGCCACCGCCGTCGACGAGACGTTCGAGGACGACGCCGCGTTCACCAGCAAGCGACCGCTGGACTATGTGCCCGGTCTACTGTTGCTGATCGCCGTGGGGCTGGCGGGCAAGTACGCCGAAATCGGCTGGCTGGCACTCGGCAAGAAGTTGCACTGGCATGTGCCCGATATTGAATTCGTGTTGTGGGCCATCCTGATCGGTCTGCTGATCACCAATACCGTTGGGCTGCATCGAATTTTCCGGCCCGGTGTGCTGACCTACCAGTTTTGGCTGAAGGTCGGCATCGTCGCACTGGGTTCGCGATTCGTGTTGGGCGACGTTCTGAAACTTGGTGGTATCAGCCTGGTTCAGATCATCGTCGACATGACGATCGCGGGCACCATCATCATTCTCGCGGCCCGTTGGTTCGGATTGTCCGGCAAACTCGGATCACTGCTGGCGATCGGCACTTCGATCTGCGGGGTTTCGGCCATCGTGGCGTCCAAGGGAGCCATCCGTGCCCGCAACTCCGATGTCAGCTATGCCATCGCGGCGATCTTGGCGCTCGGTGCGGTGGCGCTGTTCGTACTGCCCCCGTTGGGCCACCTGATCGGCCTCAGCGATCACGAGTTCGGGCTGTGGGCCGGTCTGGCCGTCGACAACACCGCCGAGACGACGGCCACCGGCTACCTGTTCTCCGATGAGGCGGGCAAGATCGCCGTCCTGGTCAAGTCGGTGCGCAACGCGCTGATCGGTTTCGTGGTGCTCGGTTTCGCGTTGTACTGGGCCGCCAAGGGTGAGGCCGACGAGCTGGCTCCCGGATTCGGCGCCAAGGCTGCCTTCGTGTGGGAGAAGTTCCCCAAGTTCGTGCTCGGCTTTCTGGCTGTCTCCGCGGTGGCCACCGCAGGGCTGCTGAGCAAGGGGCAACTGGCCAACATCGCGGCCGTGTCGAAGTGGGCGTTCCTGCTCACCTTCGCCGGGGTCGGCCTTTCGACCGACATCCGGCAGATCGCCCGCGCAGGGTGGCGCCCGCTGGTCGTGGCCGTGATCGGCCTGGTCGTGGTGGCTGTGGTGTCGCTGGGTCTGGTGCTTGTGACCTCGCGCATCCTGCATTGGGGTGTGGGCGGAACCTAGCCCTCGAACGTGCACAATGGTCGTTGCCGCTCCATCGGCAGCGGCCATCCTGTGCATTCTCGGGACGGCCTGCGCGGACCATAACCGCAGCAATTTGGTGCTGAGCACCTCGTCACCTAGACTCTAGGGGTTGCCGCGGGCAGACCTCGGTCATATTCGTATGACCCTGAGTGCCCTGCGGAAACAAGACCGCGTACGTCCAGGTCGGTATCTGGCGTGCACACAATCCAGGTCAAGGAGATCGAGTGATTCAGCAAGAATCGCGCGTAAAGATCGCCGACAACACTGGTGCCAAGGAAATCTTGTGCATCCGGGTGCTCGGTGGCTCAGCGCGACGCTATGCCGGCATCGGCGACATCATCGTGGCGACCGTCAAGGACGCCATCCCGGGCGGCAACGTCAAGAAGGGCGACGTCGTCAAGGCCGTCATCGTGCGGACCGTCAAGGAACGTCGTCGTGCCGACGGCAGCTACATCCGCTTCGACGAGAACGCCGCCGTCATCATCAAGAACGACAACGACCCGCGCGGCACCCGCATCTTCGGGCCGGTCGGTCGCGAACTGCGTGAGAAGAAGTTCATGAAGATCGTTTCGCTTGCCCCGGAGGTGTTGTAAATGAAGGTGCACAAGGGCGACACCGTCCTCGTCATCTCGGGCAAGGACAAGGGCGCCAAGGGCAAGGTCCTGGAGGCCTACCCGACCCGCGAGAAGGTTCTCGTCGAGGGCGTCAACCGGATCAAGAAGCACACCGCTCAGTCCCAGAACGAGCGTGGCGCATCCTCGGGCGGCATCGTCACGCAGGAGGCCGCGATCCACGTCTCCAACGTGATGGTCGTCGACTCTGACGGCAACCCGACCCGCATCGGCTACCGCGTCGACGAGGAGTCCGGCAAGAAGGTCCGGGTTTCCAAGCGCAATGGCAAGGACATCTGACATGACCACCGTAGAAAACACCGCCAAGGTGCAGCCGCGGCTGAAGCAGCGCTACCGCGAAGAAATCAAGGACGCACTCAACCAAGAGTTCTCCTACGCCAACGTGATGCAGATCCCGGGCGTGGTGAAGGTCGTCGTGAACATGGGTGTCGGTGACGCCGCCCGTGACGCCAAGCTGATCAACGGCGCGGTCAAGGACCTCGCGCTGATCACGGGCCAGAAGCCCGAAATCCGCAAGGCCCGCAAGTCGATCGCACAGTTCAAGCTGCGTGAAGGCATGCCGATCGGTGCGCGCGTCACGCTGCGCGGCGACCGGATGTGGGAATTCCTGGACCGCCTGGTGTCGATCGCGCTGCCGCGTATCCGCGACTTCCGCGGGCTGAGCCCCAAGCAGTTCGACGGCAACGGCAACTACACCTTCGGACTCGCCGAGCAGTCGGTGTTCCACGAGATCGACGTGGACGACATCGATCGGCCCCGCGGCATGGACATCACCGTGGTCACCACGGCGACCAACGACGATGAAGGTCGGGCGCTGCTGCGGGCCCTCGGCTTCCCGTTCAAGGAGAACTGAGCAATGGCAAAGAAGGCTCTGGTCAACAAGGCCAACAAGAAGCCGAAGTTCGCGGTGCGCGGCTACACCCGCTGCAACAGGTGCGGTCGCCCGCACTCGGTGTACCGCAAGTTCGGCCTGTGCCGAATCTGCCTTCGCGAGATGGCGCATGCGGGCGAACTGCCCGGCGTGCAGAAGTCCAGCTGGTAACCAGCATTCATTCGATTTCAAATTTCGGTAGGCCCACTGTGCCCAATGGCCATGTGGGAACCGCCGCAAGGAAGGTGAACCGGCTGTCATGACGATGACCGATCCCATCGCAGACTTCTTGACGCGTCTGCGTAACGCCAATTCGGCGTACCACGACGAGGTGACTCTGCCCCACTCGAAGATCAAGGCGAACATCGCCGAGATCCTCAAGAAAGAGGGCTACATCTCCGATTACCGCACCGAGGATGCTCGTGTGGGCAAGGCCCTGGTGGTGCAGCTCAAGTACGGCCCAAGCCGTGAGCGCAGCATCGCCGGCCTCCGCCGCGTGAGCAAGCCCGGTCTGCGGGTTTATGCAAAGTCCACCAATCTGCCTCGGGTGCTCGGCGGCCTGGGCGTGGCGATCATCTCCACGTCCTCGGGTCTGCTCACCGACCGACAGGCAGCGCGAACCGGCGTGGGCGGCGAAGTCCTCGCCTACGTCTGGTAGGGGAACAGAAACATGTCGCGTATTGGAAAGCAGCCGGTTCCGGTTCCCACCGGAGTCGATGTGGCCATCGAAGGCCAGAACGTGTCGGTGAAGGGCCCCAAGGGAACCCTGAACCTGGATGTTGCGGAGCCGATTGTGGTGTCCCGCAACGACGATGGTGCCATCGTCGTGACCCGGCCGAACGACGAGCGGCGCAACCGCTCGCTGCACGGGCTGTCGCGCACGCTGGTCGCCAACCTGATCACCGGTGTCACCGAGGGCTACACCACCAAGTTGGAGATCTTCGGCGTGGGTTACCGCGTCGCGCTCAAGGGCGCCAACCTGGAGTTCGCGCTCGGCTACAGCCACCCGGTGCTCATCGAGGCGCCCGAAGGCATCACTTTCGCGGTGGAGACGCCCACCAAGTTCTCGGTGACTGGCATCGACAAGCAGAAGGTCGGCCAGATCTCCGCGGTCATCCGTCGCCTGCGTCGCCCCGACCCGTACAAGGGCAAGGGCGTGCGCTACGAGGGTGAGCAGATCCGCCGCAAGGTCGGAAAGACAGGTAAGTAACCCATGGCTACCACGAAGACTGAAGCCCCCAACCGTAAGCCGGTGGGGCAGAACATCTCCGAGACGCGTCGTATCGCGCGTCTGCGCCGCCACGCCCGGCTGCGCAAGAAGGTCGAAGGCACGGGCACCACGCCGCGCCTGATGGTCAACCGCTCCGCGCGGCACATCCACGTGCAGCTCATCGACGACGCGACCGGCACCACGCTGGCCGCTGCCTCGTCGATCGAAGCCGACGTGCGTGCCGTCGACGGTGACAAGAAGGCCGTCAGCGCCCGGGTCGGTCAGCTGATCGCCGAGCGCGCCAAGGCCGCCGGCATCGAGGCTGTGGTGTTCGACCGCGGTGGGTACACCTACGCGGGACGTATTGCCGCACTTGCCGATGCCGCGCGTGAAGGCGGGCTGAAATTCTGATGACTGTTAACGAGAGGACTGCATGATGGCCGAGCAGGCTGGCGCCGGTTCGGCGCAGGACAATCGCGGCGGTCGTGGGGATCGTGACGGCCGTGGCCGTCGCGACGACCGCGGTGGTCGTGGTCGCGGTGACGACCGCGGCGAGAAGAACAACTACATCGAGCGCGTTGTCACCATCAACCGCGTCTCCAAGGTGGTCAAGGGTGGTCGGCGCTTCAGCTTCACCGCTCTGGTCATCGTCGGTGACGGCAACGGAATGGTCGGCGTCGGCTACGGCAAGGCCAAGGAAGTTCCGGCCGCCATCGCCAAGGGTGTCGAGGAAGCTCGCAAGAACTTCTTCCGCGTCCCGCTGATCGGCGCAACCATCGTGCACCCGGTGCAGGGTGAGGCCGCGGCCGGTGTCGTGATGCTGCGTCCGGCCAGCCCGGGTACCGGTGTCATCGCCGGCGGCGCGTGCCGCGCGGTGCTGGAATGCGCCGGCGTGCACGACGTTCTGGCCAAGTCGCTGGGTAGCGACAACGCGATCAACGTGGTGCATGCCACCGTTGCGGCGCTGAAGATGATTCAGCGGCCCGAAGAGGTGGCGGCCCGTCGTGGTCTGTCCATCGAAGATGTCGCGCCGGCCAGGATGCTTCGGGCCCGTCGCGAGAGCGAGGCGCTGGCCGCTGTGGCCGCGCGTGAAGGAAATGCGTGATCATGGCTGAACTGAAGATCACCCAGGTGCGCGGAACCATCGGCGCACGCTGGAACCAGCGCGAAAGCCTGCGGACCCTCGGACTGCGGAAGATCCGTCAGTCGGTGGTTCGTGAGGACAACGCGCAGACCCGCGGTCTGATCAAGGCCGTCCATCACCTCATCACGGTTGAGGAGGTCTAGGAAGATTATGAGCGTTATCAAACTGCACGACCTGAAGCCGGCGCCGGGCGAGAAAACCGCCAAGACGCGCGTCGGACGTGGTGAAGGCTCCAAGGGTAAGACCTCGGGTCGCGGCACCAAGGGCACGAAGGCCCGCAAGAACGTCCCGTCGACGTTCGAGGGTGGCCAGATGCCGATCCACATGCGGCTGCCCAAGCTGAAGGGTTTCCGTAACCGGTTCCGCACCGAGTACGGCGTCGTCAACGTCGGCGAGCTCGCCAAGGCATTCCCGGAGGGCGGCACCGTCGGTGTCGCCGAGCTGGTGGCCAAGGGCCTGGTGCGCAAGAACGTCCTGGTGAAGATTCTCGGCGACGGCAAGCTGTCCGCCAAGGTCGATGTCACCGCGCACAAGTTCAGTGGGAGCGCCCGCGAGGCGATCACCGCTGCCGGCGGCTCGGCGACTGAGCTGTAACAGCTCCACAGTCTCCACACGAMCGGCCCCCGCTTCGGCGGGGGCCGTTTGCGTTGTGCGCCATCAGTCCTCGGAGCGCAGCTGTCCTTTGCGCATCATGTCGTTCACGGCGACGCCCCACCGGGCCAGTTGGTCGGGCGAGGTGAACGGCGCCGGCAGATGCCGGTCGATGTGCGAACGCAGCAGCACGGTTCCGAAGAACAACAGCACCGGATTCAGCGCCGCCCAGGTGTGGTCCAGATCGTCGCGGGTGAGCCCCTCGTCGGCGCGCAGCTGCCAGCGGACCATGCCCTGCTCGATCAAGGTGTCGAAGATCAACGACCCGACCGGGGTGTCCTCCACAAGTGCCCGGGCCAGATAGTCGACGACGGTGGTGTGCTGCACCAGCAGCGCCGTCACCTGTTGGCCGAAGGCGTCGAGCGTGGTGGGACCCGGGCCGGAGGCCAGCGTTGTCCGGAGCACCTGAGTGACATGTCGGTCCACGGCGTCCACGAGTCCGGCCTTGGTGCCGAAATGGTGCTGGACCAGTCCGATCGACACGCCCGCCGCGCACGCCACCTCACGCAACGAGGTGGCTCCGACACCTTGCGCGGCGAAGCTGACGAGCGCCGCATCGCGGATCTTGTCGACATTCGACGCAGCCGGATCGGGTTTCTCCTCCGGCGGCCAGCGGGTCACCGACTCACCGTATAGCCCGACGTGGCAAGTACAAACGTATCGTGCGACAATACGTACGTATTGGCCTGCCGGGGGACGAGGGGTCGGGCAGGCCAATACCCATACCTTCCCGCGCGCTGTCCGTTCATGTTTCAGGTCAGCCGCGGAATCACTTCAGCCGCAAGGCGTTCCATCTGTTCGCGGTCCTCGGCGACCGTCGCGCCGAGCGGATTCAACAGGATGGTCTGGGCGCCCGCCGCGATCACCTCGGTAAGTCCGCGCACCACATCGGCGGGGGTGCCCGCGACGGCCACTGCGTCCAGTCCCGTGGCGCGCCCGTAGATCCGGTGCAGACCGCCCAGGGCCCGATCCCAGGCCAGCGATCTGTCGTCGTCGACGATCAGATACACCCGCTTGCCGATGGTGAAGCGACTCGCGTCCTTCTCCTGTTCGTCGAGTTCGCGGCGCAAGGTGTGCACCGCGGTGGCGAATGCCGCAGTCGTGGACGAACCAGCTCCGAGAAACGCATCCCCGTGCCGCACCGCGCGGGCCAGCGCGGCGGGGGCATTGGCCCCGAACCAGATCGGCGGGTGCGGCCGCTGCACCGGTTTCGGCACGATGTGCAGGTCGTCGACGTCGCGGAACCGGCCGTGGAAGGTCAGCCTCGGCTCTTCTGACCACGCTGCCTTCATCAACTCCAGTCCCTCGACGAAACTCGAGACGAACGACGAGCCGTCGACGCCGAACGCCGGGAACTGGCGCCCGCCGCCACCGGGGGCCACCCCGAGGTCCAGCCGGCCGTGACTGAGGTGGTCCACCGCCGTGACCGCCGAGGCAAGTTGCAGCGGGTCATGCAGGGAGGTGACCAGGACGGCCACTCCCAGCCGCAGCCGGGTCGTGCACGCCGCGGCGTAGGCCAGCAGCTCCAGCGGCGCGATCAGCGGTGCCGGCCCGACGGTCTGCTCCAGCGTCCACCCGCCGTCGAAGCCGAGCTCCTCGGCCCGGGTCAGGTAGTCCTTCACGCCCGTGGCGTCGAACGTGCCGCCGTCCGATGCGGTGCCGAGAAGCTGCGGCATAGAAATGGAGAACCTCACCGGGTCACGGTACGACTGATCCGGCGCCGGTGTGTGGTGGCCGGCGATCGGTACGCTCGGGAGATGTTCGGATTCCTTCCCGGTACAGCAGAACTGCGCGCCATCGTCCGCAAGGTGGACACCGTCCGGCACAACGGGGTGCCCGACGGGTGTGTGCTCGAGTTGGATCTCCAGGCGGTGCCGCCGGAGACCACGGGTTTCGACCCGATGACGCTGCTGTCGGTCGGAGGGAAACCGATGACGCTGCGCCGCGCGGTTGCGGCGATCCACCGCGCCGCGAAGGACGACCGGGTGGCCGGGCTGATCGCCAGGGTCCAGATCCCGGCGGCCGCACCGGGTCCGGTGCAGGAACTGCGGGACGCCATCGTCGCGTTCGGCGCCGAGAAGCCGACGCTGGCCTGGGCGGAGACCTACCCCGGCACGCTGTCCTACTACCTGGCCTCGGCGTTCCGCGAGGTGTGGATGCAGCCGTCGGGCACTGTCGGGCTGGTCGGTTTCGCCACCAACGCCACGTTCCTGCGCGACGCACTGGACAAGGTCGGCATCGAGGCCCAGTTCGTGGCGCGCGGCGAATACAAGTCGGCGGCAAACCTTTTCACGCAGGACAGCTACACCGACGCGCACCGGGAAGCCGACAGCGCGATGATCGAGAGCCTGCACGCGCAGGTGCGGACTGCGGTGGCGGCGTCGCGGCACCTCGATGCCGCTGCGGTGGACGCACTGGCCGACAAGGCGCCCTTGCTGCGTGATGATGCGGTCACCGGGGGACTGCTCGACCGCATCGGGTTCCGCGACGAGGCCTACGCCCGCATCGCCGAACTCGGTGGCGGCGCCGCGGTGGCAGACGGCGACGACGCGCCACCCCGGTTGTTCCTGTCCCGGTATGCGCGGGCGACAGCTGCCAAACCTGTGCCGAGCATTCCCGGTCTCAAGACCAAGCCGACGATCGCAGTGGTCACCCTGCACGGGCCCATCGTCAGTGGCCGCGGCGGACCGGGGGTGCTGCCGATCGGGAACTCCAATGCGGGTGGGGACACCATCGCCGCCGCTCTGCGTGACGCCGTCGCCGATGACGATGTCTCGGCGATCGTGTTGCGGGTGGACAGTCCGGGTGGCTCGGTGACGGGCTCGGAAACCATTTGGCGCGAGGTGGTTCGGGCCCGAGCAGCGGGCAAGCCGGTGGTCGCGTCGATGGGTGCCGTCGCCGCCTCCGGCGGCTACTACGTGTCGATGGCAGCCGATGCGATCGTCGCCAACGCGGCAACCATCACCGGCTCGATCGGCGTGGTCACCGGCAAGTTGGTGGCCCGTGAGCTCAAGGACCGGCTCGGGGTGGGCACGGATTCGGTGCGCACCAACGCCAATGCCGACGCCTGGTCGGTCAACGCGCCGTTCACCGAGGAACAGCACGCCCACGTCGAGGCCGAGGCCGATCTCTTCTACACCGATTTCGTGCAGCGGGTCGCCGACGGTCGCAAGCTCGCCGTCGAGGATGTCGACGCCGTGGCCCGCGGCCGGGTATGGACGGGCGCCGACGCGAAGGATCGTGGCCTCGTCGACGAACTCGGCGGACTGCGCACCGCGATCGCCCGGGCCAAGGTGCTGGCCGGTCTGCAGCCCGACGCCGCCGCCAGGCTGGTCGGTTACCCGGGATCGTCGCTGCTGGATGTGTTGCGGCCCAAGGCCTCATCGCAACCCGTCGCGGCGTCGGTGCCCCAGGCGCTCGGCGCGTTGCTGGGCCGTTCGGTGGTCGGAGCGTTGGACCAGGCGCAGAGCGCGGTCACCGGGGTGACCGCGCTGTGGCTGGGGGACTACCGCTTCTGAGTGCCGCTGATGTAGATGATCTCGGCCATCGGGTTGTCCACGACGAATTCGGGTAACGGCAGTCCGTAGCGGGCGAAGAGTTCGGCGCGTGGTTCGCCCGTCATCTCCCAGCCTCTGGCGCCCAGATAGTCGGCGGCCGAATGCCTTTCGCCCGGGTATACCAGCGACGACATATCCAGGTCGAGGCCGAGCGCCTTCATGCTCACGGCCTCGTCGCGCACCGCTTCGGGGTCGAAGTTCCGCAGACCGGGCACAAACTCGGTGGCCGCGGTACTACCGGGGGCGCTGAGCCCGTCGATGACGTCGAACAGGCGGTCCTGGGCTTCCGGGGGCAGATAGATCAGCAGTCCCTCGGCCAGCCACGCTGCGGGTGCGCCCGGGTCGAAGCCCGCCTTCTTCAAGGCAGCGGGCCAGTCCTCGCGCAGGTCGATCGACACGGTACGGCGCTCGGTCGTCGGTTCCGCGCCGATCCCGGCCAGCGTGCTGGTCTTGAAGTCGATGACATCGGGCTGGTCGATCTCGTACACGACAGTGCCTGCGGGCCAGTTCAGCCGGTACGCCCGCGAATCCAGACCCGAAGCCAGGATGACCACCTGGCGGATGCCCGTCGCGGTGGCGGCGAGCAGATACTCGTCGAAGAACTTCGTTCGCACGGCCATCTCGTCGATGTTGGCGCGGGCCCGTTTGGCGGCTTCGGGCGCGATATCGGTCAGGTCGAATTCACCGTCGATCATCTTGGTGAAGAAGTCGATGCCGACGGCACGGACCAGTGGGGCCGCGTAGGGATCATCGATCAGACCGTGTGGTTCGGTGCTGGCGATGGCGCGCCCCGCGGCCACCAGAGTTGCGGTGGCTCCCACGCTAGAGGCCACGTCCCAGGAATCGCCTTCGGTACGGACCATCATCACTCTCCCAGTGTTGCGGACAGGTACCCAGAGTCTCCGCCGAATGTGCGCCATTCGTCATCTGGTTGCTCGAATCCGTTGGCGGCGAAAGCATCATCACTCTTGAGCACGGACGTCAGCCAGCCGTGCTGCCGCAGATACGTAGCCGCCGACGCACGCTTGCCCGTGTAGAACAGCTCGGCGAGATTGATCCCCGTCCCCGCCCGCTGTGATCGTTCGGTGAGCTTTTCGGCCCAGTTCGCGGGCAGCGACGTCATGTCCATCTCCTCGGTCGCCAGCCGGCTGCCCGGCGCGGACAATGCGGTGATGCTGTCGAACAGGCGATCCTGGGCCTCGGGCGGCAGATACACCAGCAGCCCCTCGGCGATCCAGGCGGTGGGCAGGGTGGGGTCGAATCCGTTGTCGCGCAACGCCGTGGGCCAGTCCTCGCGCAGGTCGATGCTCACGGTCCGGCGGTCCGCCGTCGGTTCCGCACCGAGGTTGGTCAGTGTGCTGGTCTTGAAGTCGATGACCTCGGGTTGGTCGATTTCGAACACCACGGTGCCGGCCGGCCAGTCCAATCGGTAGGCGCGGGTGTCCAGCCCGGAGGCCAGGATCACGGCTTGGCGGATACCCGCCGCGGTGGCACCGGTGAAGAAGTCGTCGAAGAATCTGGTCCGCACCGCCATCTGCTCGCGCATGTGCCGGCGGGTGAACACCGGTTCGGCCGCGGCCGGCAGATCGTCGTCGACCAGTTTGACGAACGCCTCGAGCCCGACGGCGCGCACCAGCGGCTCGGCCAGGGGATCAGCCAGCAGGGGTGCGGGGCCCTGGGATGCGATGGCGCGAGCGGCGGCCACCGCGGTGGCGGTGGCTCCCACGCTGGAGGCGAGGTCCCAGGTGTCGCCGTCGGAGCGCGCTGTGGTGTTGGAAGCCATGCAATGTCCTTCAGTCACGAATTGCGGTGATGGATACGGAGTGCCGTAGAGGGTTGGCCAGTTCGGGGAACTGCCGCCCGTAGTCGGCGAACACGTCGCTGCGGTTGCGGCTGTGTGCACCTGCCAACCACGCTCAGTCAGGTAATCGACGACGTCGTTGCGTTCGCCTTTGTAGAACAGTTCGGACAGGTCGACGTCGAAACCCTGGGTGCCCCACTGCCCGACCATCTCCTTGGCGCGTTCACCCAGCGACTGGCCGAAGTCGCCGCCGTGGTACTCGGTGGCGAGGCGGCTGTCCGGTGAGGACAACGCGGTGATCTCGTCGAAGAGCCGATCCTGGGCCTCGGGCGGCAGGTACATGAGCAAGCCCTCGGCGCTCCAGGCGGACGGGGCCGACGCGTCGAATCCGGCCTGGCGCAACGCCGTAGGCCAATCCTCACGCAGGTCGATCGCGACGGTGCGGCGTTCGGCCGAGGGCGACGCACCGAGTGCCGCCATCGACTGACTCTTGAACGCGATGACCTCGGGCTGGTCGATCTCGTAGACGACGGTGCCCGCGGGCCAGGCCAACCGGTAGGGCCGGGTGTCCAGGCCGGACGCCAGGATGACGGCCTGCCGGATGGCGGTGTCGCCGGCGGTGACAAAAAAGTCGTCGAAGAAGCACCGCCGAGGTCTTCCAGCCGAGGCTGTCCAGGTGGGTGGCGGCATCGGTGCGGTCGCCGATGTAGACGAGTTCACTGAAGTCCAGGTCGAATCCGTGCTCGGACCATTTGTCGGTCACCGACTGCATGCGCTCCCGCACCTCGTCCATGTCGACGTCACCTGTGCTCGGCACCGCCTCCGCGGCCACCCAGCTGCCCGGGGCGCTGTTCTCGGTGATCAGCTCCAGCAGTCGGTCCTGGGCCTCTGACGGCAGGTAGCCGAACAGACCCTCGGCGATCCAGGCGGTCGGTGCGGCCGGGTCGAAGCCCGCGGACAGCAGCGCCGACACCCAGTCGTCACGCAGGTCGACGGCCACCGTGCGGCGTTCCGTGGTCGGCCGCGCACCCAGGTCGGTCAGCGTCCGGGTCTTGAACTCGATGACCTCGGGCTGGTCGATCTCGTACACGACGGTGCCCGCGGGCCAGTCCAGGCGGTAGGCGCGCGCGTCCAGTCCGGAGGCCAGGATCACTGCCTGCCGGACGCCGGATGCGACTGCCTGATCGAAGAACTCGTCGAAGAACCGCGTGCGCGCGGCCATGCCGTTGGCGAACCGGACGATGTTCATCGACGGATCGTCGCCGAGGTCCGCTTCGGTGAGTTCGCCGTCGACGAGCTTGGTGAAGAAGTCGACGCCCACCGCGCGCACCAACGGGGCGGCGAACTGGTCGTTGATCACCGGATCCGGCGCGGCCGAGGCGATTGCTCGGGCGGCCGCCACCATGGTCGCGGTGGCGCCGACGCTGGACGCCAGATCCCAGGTATCGCCCTCTACGCGTGCCATCAGAAGACCCCTCTCGCATTTTACTTAGCTGATGTAATGAACGCTTCCGACTGTACGCCTCGAAACTGAATGCTTCCTTTCGGAACGAAGGGCGCCGACCGAACACAAAACGAGGCCCCCGGCAGTGCTGCCGGGGGCCTCGCGTCATGCAGTGTGCGGATTACGCAGCGGAGCTGTGCTCTCCGGCCGACGAAGCGGACGAACCTTCCGAGCTGCCGCCTTCGGGCTTGCGGTGCTTGCCGCCGGTCGAGGCCTTCTTGCCGGTGGAGGCCGACGGGGTCGAATCGGCGTCGTCCTGGCGGGCGTGCTTGCCGTACGAGCTCTTCTTGCCGGTGCTCTGCTTGCCGGTTTCCGAATCCTTGGCGTCCTTGGCGTCCTTGGCGTCCTTGGTGTCCTTGACCTCGGTGGTGTCCTTGACCTCGGTCGGGTTCTTGACCTCGGTGGTGGTGTCCTTGACGTCGGTCGGATCCTTCACCTCGGTGGTGGTGTCCTTGACCTCTGTGGCGTCCTTGACCTCGGTCGCATCCTTCGCGTCCTTGGCGTCCTTCTTGGTGCCGGTCACCTCGTCGGCGGTGGTCGCCGTGCTGTCCTCGGTCGACGACTTGGCGGTCGGCAGAGCCAGCGTCGAGACGCGCTCGCTCTGGACGAACGTCGCGGCCGTGGAGGTGGCGGACGCCGGGTTGAACAGGTTGCCGATGGCCTTGGCGTTGTAGCTCAGGAGGGTCTGCGGCAAGGCGAGGACCTTCTTGAACGCCGCGACCTCGTCGGTCCAGGCCTTCTGCAGGTTGGCCGGGACCTGGTCCCAGTTGCCCTTGTAGATGTTGCCCAGCGCCAGGTTCAGGCCGGTGACGAAGTTCGTCAGACCGCCGAGGGTGCTCAGCGTCGTGTTCAGGTTGTTGAACGGGATGCCGAGCACGACAAGGAGAGCGGACGCCGACGGCGCCTGGGCCGTCGGGAGGGCCGCGGCAGTGGAGACGACGGACTTGTTGGTGGCGGCGACAGCCAAGCTGCCACCGTTCAAGCTGCTGAGGAAGTTCCCGATGACCGTGGCGTCGTACTTGATCAGCGTCTGCGGCAGCCGCAGCACCTTCTGGAAGGCGGCGACCTCGTCGGTCCAGGCCTTCTGCAGGCCCGCCTGGACCTGGTCCCAGTTGCCCTTGTAGATGTTGCCGAGCGCCTGGTTCAGGCCGGTGACGAAGTTCGTCAGACCGCCGAGGGTGCTCAGCGTCGTGTTCAGGTTGTTGAACGGAATGCCGGCGACGAGCAACAGGTTCTGAAGCGCCGCAGAGGCGGCCGTCAGGTCATACGGCTGGTCCACCGCCGACACCGTACGGTGCGGGGCAACGGGGGCTGCAGCTGCAGCCGCAGCGTGCGGCGGGGCGACAATCAGTGACGCGGTGATGCACAGCGAGCACACACCAGCCGTCAGCGAAGCGGGCTTATTCACGGCAGAAACTCCCGGGGTCTGGGTAAGTTTGACAGCCAGAAAATACCTCAGGTTTTGCTAATCCACTACCTAGCAAGGCTTTTAAATCCGGGGCGATTGAATCAGCAAGCCTTCTACCAGCGATTCGCTTCGAACGGTCCAGGGGAGTTCGCCAAATGTTCACCGAATCATACGGCGCCGGAGCGGATTTCGGACTCCAGAGAGTTGCTGTGCGCAGCCTTGCGAAAGCGGCTCTAGCCCGTCCGGCACGGCTCTCGCCGCGTGATTGTGCGACGAAAAATATTGACATTTAATGAATTCCGAGGTGGTGCGGCAAGATCAAAAGCAGGCCAACCGATTTCAATTCACCTCATTCACTCGGGGCTCCGAAACGACAAAGAGACCATATCCCGATGGATTGAAACCCATTGGGATACAGTCTCTTTCGCGCCAAGGATCTGGCGATTGATTGTCAGCCCGGCGGTGGTGGCACCGGGGCGGGGGGAGCGCCGGCCGCTGGTGGCACCGGGTCGGGCAGGTACTGGCCGAGTCCGGGCGGGATGTTGGTCCCAGGGACAGGCGCGGTACCCGGCAACGGCTCACCGAGCTGCTGCTGCGGCAGCTGGCCGAGCAGTCCGCCCCGGAGCCTGCCGTCGCGGTACAAGTCGATGTACCGGCCCAGCCATTCCCGACGGCTCACGTCTGCGTGCTCCTCGCCGGGTGCGACGTCGAACTGCTCGCATTTACCGGGAGCCGAAGGAACTTCGCACTGCGGCAGCCCGTAGGCGTTGTTGAACGGGTTCAGGTTCGGCACCGTGCCGGGCCCGGCGCCGGGAGCGGCGGGTGCCGCGAGCTGACCCAGAACGGTGGTGCGGTCCAGGCCGTCCACTGCGGGAGCGCCGAGGCCGCCAGGGACATCGGCGGCCGGAACTCCGTTCTGCGCCAACACATTGAACCCACCGGGTCCGAGCGGCGCGCCGATGACCGGCACGTTCGGAGCGGGCGGGGGAGGTGGACCGGGATCCACGGGGGCCGGCGCGGGGACCGGTGGCAGAGGCTCCGCAACGGCGGCCGCCGGGAAGGCGACCGCCGCTGCGAATGCGACTAGACCAGCTGCCGTTGCCACCGCGTACCGGGTGTGCGCTGAGCGATCTGGTGTAGAGACCATGTCGATGTCAGACGGCCTTGGTCACGCCGTAGTAGGCCACGATGTCATCGGTGTCCTCGGTGGCGCTCGTCAAGGTCGCGTACGACCGCAGGAACGACTGTCCCACGCAACCGTCGACCTTGATGTGGGTGTCTTTGATGGTCACACGCACCGGTGCCGCCTTGTATTCCTTCTTGTTGACGGCGACGTTGGAGACCGTGCCGGGCTTGGCGTGGATCTCGATGGTGCCGGACAAGGGGAAGGAGACGCCGGTGGGGATGAGGCCACCGGTCAGGGACGAGCCGGAGGTGCTGATACCGGCGGAACCGATCAGGCGGACCTGGCCGAGCTCGATACCGCAACCGATCTGGTAGCCGGCCTCCAGCGTGCCGCCCTTGAGGGTGGTCTTGCCGGAGCCGGTCACCGTGCCGGTGAAGGTGCCGCCCACGAGGTATTCACGAGAGGACACCGCGGTGGTCAGGGGCGCCACCGGCAGCTGGGTCTCGTCCTTGGCGACCACGTTCAGCACCCAGCCGTCCGGGGTGGTCACGATGCCGGGCTCCGCCGAGGCGACGATGCCGTTGTCCGGCGGGGGGCCGACGTCGTCGACGGGCGGGTCGGCCAGTGCGAGCGGCGCCGTCGCGAGCGGCAGTGCCATGCAAGCGGCAACTGTGGCAAAACGCTTCAACATTTTCTCTTCCGTTCCGGTGCGCATGTGTCAGACGGCCTTGGTGACGCCGAGGTACGTGATGATGTCGTCGGTGTTGTCCGTCGAGCTGGTCAACGTCGCGTACGAGCGGATGAACGACTGGCCCGCGCACTGATCGGTCTTGATCCGCACGCCGGTGATCGTGATGCGGGTTTCTTTGCCCTTGAACTTCTTCTTGTCAATGGCGACCGTGGTGACCGTGCCGGGCTTGAGGTAGATCTTGCCCTGCAGCGAGACGCCGAAACCGGCAGTTGCGTTGCCCGTGAACGGGATTCCGATACCGGGCGAGAAGCTGGCGCCGGGGTTGATCTCGACCTCGTCGGAGATGATGCCGCAACCGATCTGCTCGCCGGCTTCGAACGATCCACCGGTCAGCTTGGTCTTGCCGCCGCCGGAGACCTTGCCGGTGAACGTTCCGGCGATCAGGTATTCGCGGGAGGAGATGGCGGTGGTCAGCGGGGCGACCGGCAGCTGGGTCTCATTCGTGCCGGTGACCTCGAGGCGCCAGCCGTCCGGCGTCACCAGGACTCCGGGAGGGCCGGACGGAACGCGGCCTTCGTCCGGCAGCGGGTTGGTGGCATTGAGTGCAGCCGCCGGATCAGCGGGGGCCGGGGGCGGTGGCGGGTCAGCCTGTGCGAGAGGTGCCGTCGCAACCGGCACCAGCACGCAGGCAGCCAGAGCGGCAAGATGTTTGTACATGGTGGTGATTTCGCCCTCTCATGTTCGGAATACCGAAGGTCCAACAGTTCTGTAACGAATACGTCGCGTCGGAGCCTCTAATGGCCGGGTTTCCGGATGGTGAACGGAGGGGAAATTGTTCACGCCTTGTACCTATCGAGTGAGCGTCTTGGAGCTGGGCTTCTTTCCGGAATCACATGCACCCCCAATGAATTCCACAGAGCGACGCAAGCGAATGGACGACGGCTGGAAACTACCCGTTGGGTGTTCGTTCACCATTTGGACACCTGATGAATGGACCGTGAGTCGCATTGCTGTCTCAGGGCCCGTACGGGCCGGCTCGTCACGAGACCGAATGCAATTGGAGGAATGTCTTGAAGTCAGCGCGATGGAGTGGAAAGGTCGCGGCGGCATCGCTCGTCGCGCTCAGCATCGGATTGACCAGCGCGGCAACGGCGTATGCCGATGACCTCGATGGCGAGCCGGCTCCCGCTCCGGTGCAGGGCGCACCGGTGCAGGTCGGCGCAGTGACATCGGACAACGCAGACCCGGCCGCCGTGGCCGCGTGCGCGCAGTTCGCCCAGGTGCTCGACGGTTCCTCGACCTACTACGAGAGCTTCGCCGAGTCCTTCGAAGGCTCGGACTACGGCGATCCGGCGGTCGCGAGCAGCAACACGACCGG
The DNA here is from genome assembly GCF_056403275.1 of Mycobacterium sp. P2_H7. NCBI lineage: Bacteria > Bacillati > Actinomycetota > Actinomycetes > Mycobacteriales > Mycobacteriaceae > Mycobacterium > Mycobacterium sp. P2_H7. Next base: position 22,777 of record NZ_JBFUFU010000026.1, read on the forward strand.
CCGGACCGCGCTGCGCGAAGCGGCCGGGCTGTCCATGGACGCCGCCAACACCCCGGGACTGCCGGGGGACGTCGCCGACCCGATGCGCTCCTGGTCGCTCGGCGCCACCAAGTTGCTCGTCAAGATGGGCCTGCGGATCCCCGGCGACAGCCTGAACAACACCGTGACGGAGATGAACAATCAGGCCACCCTCACGCAGGAGGCCTGTGCCCGGGCCGGGACGCACGCCTGACCCGGTGAAGTTCATTGTTCTCGGGGCGCTCGCGCTCAGCCTCGGGCTGGCCGGTTGCTCCGACGGGATGGCCTCGGAAGCCTCGAAGCCGCCGAAATCGGTGGCGGACTCCGCCTTGCCCGGTCTGCTGCTCACTGCCAAGGACGTCGACACCGTCATGGGTGTCTCCGGCATGACGCCGCAGAATCCGGTGGACGTGATGGGCGACCATCGCAACCTGCTGCCGAACCTCAACTGTCTGGGTGTGTGGCAGGTCAACGAGGCGCCCATCTACGACCCGAGCCATTTCAAGACGCTCCGCCAGCAAATGCTCCGCACACCCAACGCGGACAACTGGGACAGCCTGGCGGTGCAGTCGGCGGTCACCTACCGCACGGCAGACGCAGCGCAGGCATTCTTCAACGACTCGGCGGACCGGTGGTCCAAGTGCGCCGGTCACACGGTGAACATCCGGCTCAACGAGCAGGCGCTGCCCAAATGGGTGAGCGGCAACCTCGACAAGACCGACAGCCTGCTATCGATGCCGTACACGCGGACCGACGGAGATCAGGTCAGGTCGTGCCAGCGCGCCCTCGCGGTCGCCGCCAACGTGATCCTCGACATCCAGGCCTGCAAGCCCGCACAGCCGGAGCCGATCACCGCGGCGGTCGACATCGCCGACAAGATCGAATCGAAGATGCCCCGATGATCAGGTATGCCGGGAGCCGGTTTCCCCGGCGGGGCGCCGGCGTGCGACTGTTACTCTCGTAGACTGTTTGACGCGCGACTGTGCAGGCTGGGAGCAGCTGATCGGGGCACCGCGCACGACTTGACCAAACGCTGGATCAACCAGCCCCATTGGCACGCCGCGACAAGTGCTCGGCTGCGCAGGAGGAAGAGTGCTTTCGGCTTTCATTTCGTCGTTGCGGACGGCCGACCTCAGGCGCAAGATTCTTTTCACTCTTGCAATCGTGATCCTGTACCGCGTCGGCGCATCGATCCCGTCACCCGGGGTCAACTACCCGAACGTGCAGAAGTGCATCGAGCAGGTCAGCGGTGGTGACTCGGCGCAGATCTACTCGCTGATCAACCTGTTCTCCGGTGGTGCGCTGCTGCAGTTGACGGTGTTCGCCGTCGGCGTGATGCCCTACATCACGGCCAGCATCATCGTGCAGTTGCTGACGGTGGTCATCCCGCGCTTCGAACAGCTGCGCAAGGAAGGCCAAGCCGGCCAGGCCAAGATGACGCAGTACACGCGTTATCTGGCGGTTGCGCTCGCCATCCTGCAGGGCACCAGCATCGTGGCGCTGGCCGCCAACGGTGGCCTGCTGCAGGGCTGCAACCTGGACATCATCGATGACACGTCGATCTTCGGCCTGATCGTCATCGTGCTCGTCCTGACGGCCGGCGCATCGCTGGTCATGTGGATGGGCGAGCTGGTCACCGAGCGCGGCATCGGCAACGGCATGTCGCTGCTGATCTTCGCCGGTATTGCCGCGCGGATCCCGTCCGAGGGCAAGACCATCCTGGACAGCCGCGGTGGCATCGTCTTCGCCGCGGTCTGCGTCGCCGCACTGGCGATCATCGTCGGCGTGGTGTTCGTGGAGCAGGGTCAGCGACGCATCCCGGTGCAGTACGCCAAACGCATGGTGGGCAGGCGCATGTACGGCGGCACGTCGACCTATCTGCCGCTGAAGGTCAATCAGGCCGGCGTCATCCCGGTGATCTTCGCGTCCTCGCTGATCTACATCCCGCACCTGATCACCCAGCTGATCCAGAGTGGGCGGACCAGCCCCAGCAACGGCTGGTGGGACCAGTTCGTCGCCAACTACCTGACCAACCCCGCGGACCCTGTCTACATCGCGATCTACTTCGGTCTGATCATCTTCTTCACGTACTTCTACGTCTCCATCACGTTCAACCCCGACGAGCGGGCGGACGAGATGAAGAAGTTCGGTGGCTTCATCCCCGGCATCCGGCCGGGCAAGCCCACCGCGGACTACCTGCGCTATGTGCTGAGCCGTATTACTCTTCCGGGATCGATCTACCTCGGTGTGATCGCCGTGCTGCCCAACCTGTTCCTCGAGATCGGCAACTCCGGATCGGTGCAGAACCTGCCGTTCGGCGGTACGGCGGTGCTGATCATGATCGGTGTCGGCTTGGACACGGTCAAACAGATCGAGAGCCAGCTCATGCAGCGCAACTACGAAGGGTTCCTGAAGTGAGAATCGTTTTGCTCGGCCCGCCAGGTGCCGGAAAAGGCACGCAGGCCGAGAAGCTCGCCGAGAAGCTCGGGATCCCGCAGATTTCCACCGGTGACCTGTTCCGCTACAACATCAGCAACGGCACCCCGCTCGGGCTGGAAGCCAAGAAGTACCTGGACGCCGGGGACCTGGTGCCCGCCACGCTCACCAACGCGCTGGTCGATGACCGCATCGATGACGAGGACGCGGCCGGCGGGTTCATCCTGGACGGTTTCCCGCGTTCGGTAGAGCAGGCCGAGGCGCTCAAAGAGATGCTCGCCAAGCGCGGCCTCACCCTCGACGCGGTCGTCGAATTCCGGGTGCCCGAGGACGAGCTGGTCGACCGCCTGAAGGGCCGCGGCCGGGCCGACGACACCGAAGACGTCATCCGGAACCGATTCAAGGTGTACCGGGACGAGACGGCGCCGCTGCTGGACTATTACGCAGGTGAACTCAAGACGGTCGAAGCCGTGGGTTCCCTGGACGAGGTGTTCGCTCGGGCGCTGCAGGCGCTCGGCCGCTGAAGTAGTCGATCATGATTTCGGTGCCTGGCCGGCGCAAGACCGTTGCCCAGCGCAGTGCGGGCGAACTCGATGCGATGGCCGCCGCGGGCGCGTTGGTGGCCGCCGCGTTGCGAGCAGTACAGAAAGCGGCGGCGCCCGGGGTATCCACCGGCGAGCTGGATCGCATCGCCGAATCGGTGATCCGAGACGGCGGCGGCGTGCCGTCGTTCCTCGGTTATCACGGGTATCCCGCGACGGTCTGCGCTTCGGTGAACGCCCGGGTCGTGCACGGTATCCCGTCCGATGACGAAGTCCTGGCCGAGGGCGACCTGGTGTCCATCGACTGCGGGGCAATCCTGGAGAAGTGGCACGGCGACTCAGCGGTGACCTTCGGCGTCGGTGCGTTGATCCCCGCTGATGAACTGTTGTCGGAAGCAACCCGACTGTCCATGGAAGCCGGGATTGCCGCGATGGTGCCCGGCAATCGGCTGACCGACGTCTCGCACGCCATCGAGACCGGGACACATGCCGCCGAGGCGCGCCATGACCGCAAGTACGGCATCGTCGAAGGCTACGGCGGTCACGGGATCGGTCGCGAAATGCACATGGATCCGTTCCTGCCCAACGAGGGCGCACCGGGACGTGGCCCGTATCTGGCCGTCGGATCGGTACTGGCCATCGAGCCCATGCTGACGCTGGGTACGGCCAAGACCAAGATCCTGGACGACGAGTGGACCGTCGTCACGACCGATGGCTCGCGGGCCGCGCATTGGGAGCACACCGTCGCGGTCACCGATGACGGGCCACGCATTCTCACGCTCCACCCGGCATAGTCGCTCACCGCCGGATCACGTCCCGGGTCGCTTCGCTTTCCCCGCCGGTGGCAAACATTTACCGTTGAACCGGATCACCGCCCACGTCGTATAAAGGACGGAGGTTGGGAGTGGACGATCCGGAGGCCGCGATGATGCGGGTGCTGTATGACGAGCACGCCGGCGCACTGTGGCGGTACGCCCTGCGATTGACGGGCGATGCCGCCCGCGCCGAAGACGTGGTGCAGGAGACCCTGCTGCGCGCGTGGCGCCATCCCGAGGTGACCACCGACCCCGACCGGCCCGTACGTCCCTGGCTGTACACCGTCGCGCGTAATCTCGTCATCGACGACCGGAGAAGCGCCCGTTTCCGCAACGAGACCGACACACCCGACGTCGAAAAGGCCGCCGACAGAGCAGGCCCCGACGAAGTGGATTCTGCGCTGGACCGCCTACTGATCAGCACCGCGCTGAGCGAACTCTCCGAGGATCATCGCGCGGTCATCAAGCGCGCCTACTACCAGGGCATGAGTACCGCACAGATCGCCGCCGACCTCCAGATCGCCGAAGGCACCGTGAAATCCCGACTGCACTACGCGGTGCGCGCGTTACGGCTTAATCTGCAGGAAATGGGGGTGACGCGATGACCGGGTTCGATACGACCTCCGCAGGAGATCAGTACGCCACCTGGGACGCCTCCTATGTGCTCGGGGCGCTGTCGCCCGCGGAACGTCGTGAATACGAGGCGCACCTGCTGACCTGCGCGCCGTGTCGCGCCGCGGTGGCCGAACTGACGGGCATGCCCGCACTGCTGGCGATGGTCGACCTCGCCGACATCGAGGCGATGGACAGTGCGGAAGGGGCAGGGGGAGAACCGGAGCCGCCGCTTCGTCCCGAACTGCGCGACCAGGTGATCGACCAGGTGCGGACGCGCCGGCGTCGGTCGCGGTGGCTGACCTCGGCTGCGGTCGGGTTGGCCGCGGCACTGCTGGCGGTCGGAGTTGTGGTCGCATTGCGCCCCGAGGTGTTCGGCATGCAACAGGGCACGCAACAGGCGGCGCCCTCGCTGGAGATGAGCAAGGTCAATCAGACCACCATCGCCGCGAGCATCTCGTTGTCCGAGTACGGCTGGGGCACCCGGATCGACATGGCGTGCAGCTACGGCGACTGGGGTCAGCGCGACACCAAGCCCCAGAACCTGGGAATGGTGGTGGTCGGCAGGGACGGTAGCCGCGACCAGATCGCGACGTGGCTCGGACTGTCCGGCGCGACCGCCCTGCCCAGCGGAAACACCCCACGACCCATGAAGGAAATCGCTGCCGTGCAACTGGTTTCGGCAGACGACGGAAAGGTCCTGCTGGAAAAGAACCTGTGAATCGGGCCCGGAGGGTGAACCCAATCCCCACCGGACCCGTGTCATCTGCAGAACGAGAAAGCAGGTGAGCGGTGAGCAGCAGGAACAGGGTGGTCGACCATATCGTCGGCCGTCTCGCGGCACACGGGGTGCGGCACATCTTCGGCGTCGACGGCGCGAACATCGAGGACCTCTACGACGCCGCCCACTTCCGCACTGATCTCACCGCGGTGCTGGCCAAGCACGAGTTCTCGGCCGCCACGATGGCCGACGGATACCGCCGGTCCGGGGAGCCGCTGGGAGTGGTGGCCGCGACATCGGGCGGCGGCTCCCTCAATCTGGTTGCTGCGCTGGGAGAGTCGCTGACAAGCCGGGTCCCGGTGCTTGCCCTGGTAGGTCAGCCGCCAACGGCGCAGGACGGGCGTGGGTCGTTCCAGGACACCAGCGGGCTGGGAGGTTCACTCGACGCCGAGGCGCTGTTCTCGGCGGTGTCGGTGTTCTGCCGGCGGGTGGTCGACCCCGGCGCCATCGACTCGGTGCTGACCGAGGCGCTGACCGCAGCCCGGCGCGGACCCGCCGTCGTGCTTCTGCCAAAAGACGTGCAGCAAAGTAATTTTCGCGTCGGAACCGGTGTCGCATCGACCTTCGCCGCGCCGCTGGGTGACCCCGCGCCGATTGCCGAACAGTTGCGGCGGGTTCGTGGTCCGGTCACGATCATTGCCGGTGAGCAGGTCGCCCGCGATGATGCCCGCGACGAACTGGAACGGCTACGCGCCATGCTGCGGGCCCGGGTGGCGACCGTGCCGGATGCCAAGGACGTCAGCGGTGCTCCCGGTCTGGGATCATCGTCGGCCCTGGGGGTCGCAGGTGTGATGGGTCATCCCGGGGTGGCCGAGGCGGTGGCCGCCAGTGCCGTCTGCCTGCTGGTGGGCACGCGACTGCCGGCCACCGCGCGCGCCGGCCTGGACGCCCCGCTGGCAGCGGTGCCGGTGCTGTCGCTCGGGGCGGAGCCGCCCTACGTCCCGAGCCTGCATGTACACACCGATGATCTCCGTGGTTCGCTGGCACTGCTCAACACGGCCCTGTCGGGGCCGGGGCGAGCCACCGGAGTTACTGTCCCAGAGCATATTTCGCACGCCGAGCTAACCCCGCCCGCCCACGACGGCAGCGGGATCCGGTACCGGGCCGCGATGCACGCGCTGGACCGGGCGCTGCCCGAAGGCGCCGACATCGTCGTCGACGCGGGAAACACCGGTGCGTCGGCCATCCACTATCTGCCGGTCCGTCGCGGCGGACGCTTCGTCGTGGCGCTGGGGATGGGCGGGATGGGCTACAGCTTCGGAGCCGGTATCGGGATGTGTTTCGCCCGCGGCCGGCGGACCGTCATCATCGCAGGCGACGGTTCGTTCTTCATGCACGGGCTGGAACTGCACACCGCCCTCGAATATCGACTTCCCGTCACCGTCGTGCTGTTCAACAACAACGCCCACGCGATGTGCGTCACCCGCGAACAGCTGTTCTACCAAGATCTGTACAGCTACAACCGTTTCCGGCCCAGCAGACTCGGCGCGGGGCTGGCGGCGATGTTCCCGGGACTGCCTGCGGTCGACGTCGCCGATATCGGTGCGCTGCCGCAGGCGCTGCAGACCGCCCTCACCGCCGAGGGACCGTCGGTGGTCAGCATCGAATGCTCCGCCGACGAAATACCACCGTTCGCACCGTTTCTCACGACCAAGGAGGTAAGACCTCATGTCCCTGCCCGCACTTGATGACATCACCGCCCCGATCGACGGGGTGGTACGGATCGAGACCGCGCCGCGTGAACAGGCCACCCCGATCATCATGGAGATGATGCGGTCGGTGTACCCACACGACCAGGTGTTCGGCGACTTCTGCACGGTCAACAGCTATGTCGACTGTCCGCCGACGGAACTCTTCGACTACCTGGCTGACACTCGGAGTCTGGAGGAGTGGACCTATAGCCTGCGCGGATTCACCCCCACCGACGAACCGGATCTCTGGCTGGCCTATGACCGGCTGGGCTCTGAGACCGAGATATTCACCCGCACGGTGGCCAACCGCGAGGCCATGACGGTCGATTACCACTGCGCCTGGGACCAGGGACACCACCTGTGGATGGTGTATCTGATGCGCGTCGTCGACGCGCAGGTGGTGTTGAACAAGCCCGGCTCCGTGGTGTTGTGGACCAACTGCCACCACCCGTTCTACGACGAGAATCCGTACCCGGAGGCGGCGCCGCCGGAGCGGCCGGTGTGGGTCGGCGACTTCTGGGACATGTTCGGCGCCGGCCACGAACTGGAGCTGCGCAACCTGAAGGCCATCGCCGAGTACCGGTACCACCACGGCCTGCCGATCACCCCCGACTGGATGAAGTGAGGTGTCTGCGATGACGAGAACAGCTGTCAGCCTGCTCGACGTCTCGACCTATCTGCCCGGCGATCCCATCGGGGCGGACTACTACGCACAGTTCGCCGATTCCGATGACCTGCGCGACAATCTGATGTTCCGCGCTCCGAAGTATCGCCACCACGTGGCTCCCGACGAGACGGCCACCGACATGATCGAACGGGCCGCCGCCGGCCTGATCGAGCGGCATGGCGCCGATGTGCTGGCCGATGTGGATGTGCTCATCACCCACACGCAGCTTCCCGACATGCCGTTCTACGGCGGGGGTGGGGCGATCGCGCACCGGCTCGGGATGAAACCGGGCTGGGTGGTCGACCTGCACAACGGCGGCTGTGCGGCATTCGTGCTCGGCCTCAAGATGGCCCGCAACCTGCTCATGTCGGGGGAGGGGCGCACGGCGCTGATCGCCGTCGCACAGAATGCCGCGGGGCAGATCTTCGAACAGGAGACGGTGCGGCGCAAGGCCCAAGCGTCGGTCCCCGGCGACGGTGCGGCCGTCGGACTGGTCACCGTGTCGGACACCTCGCCGATCCTGGACGTGGAGTGCCGCACCTACGGAGAGTTCGCCGGGGACATGACCATCGCCGTGGACCCGCCGCGAAAGTGGTGGGCTGCGGGCCCGGGTGAAGGCTGTATCGGATTCACCGAGTCGAAGATCACCAAGGTGCTGGCCCGCGGAAACCGGCAGGTGCCCGAGGTGTCGTACGCGGTGTGCGATCGGATCGGATTGGCGCCCAGGGAGATCGACCTCTTGGTCACCAACCAGCCGAACCGGGTCTTCCTGCGCAATTGGCGTGACGCGCTGGAACTGCCCGCCGAGCGTCACGTCGACACTTTCGATGACTGCGGCAACCTCTTCGCCGCCGGGATCCCGGTGAACTTCGACCGCGCGATCACCGACGGTCGGGTGAAGGCCGGCGATACCGTGCTGATGGCGGCGTTCGCGCACGCCGGCGACTTCGCCGGTGCGGCCGCCGTGCGCTGGGGCGGACGATGAGCATGCCCGATGGGGCGCTGTCCGATGTGTTCGACGCCTTTCCCGAGGGTCAGGACCCGTTGGCGTTGTCGCTCAACGAGAATCCGTTCCCGCCGTTGCCGTCGGTGCGGGCCGCGCTGGTCGCCTCGATCGGCTCGGCGAACCGGTACCCGGAGTTCCTGCCGCAACGGTTGCGCACCCTGGTCGCCGGTCACCTGGGGATCGATGACACGCAGGTGGTGATCGGTACCGGCGCGACCGGAGTCATCATGCAGGTGCTGCAGGGAGTCGCCCAACCCGGGGACACCATGGTGATGGCCGCGCCGACCTTCGACGGGTATCCGATTTTCGCTCAGATCGCGCGGCTGCGATCGGTCACCGTGCCGCTGGACGCCCACGGCCATCACGATCTGGACGCGATGGCCGAGGCGGCTGCCGCGGGCGCACGGGTAGTGGTGGTGTGCCGACCGCACAACCCCACCGGCACCATCGAATCCGCGTCCGACATGCAGCGGTTCCTCGCACGGATACGCGCCGACACCGTCGTGGTACTCGATGAGGCGTACGTGGAGTTCTTGGCTCCCGAAGACCGGCTGCCCGTTCGCGAATTGCTGCAGAGCTTCCCCAATCTGGTTGTGGTCCGGACATTCTCGAAGGCGTACGGACTGGCGGGGCTTCGCGTCGGATACGGTTTCTGCGGCCGGGATCTGGCCCGGCGGCTGTGGACCATGCAGATGCCGTTCGGGGTGGGGCTCACCGGTCTGGTGGCGGTGGCCGCCTGCTACGACGCGGAAGATGAGATGCGGCAGCGGATCCGGATCATCGGTTCGGAGCGCCGGCGGCTACGGGCGCGGCTGTCCCGGCTGGGGATCTACAGCACCGATGCGCAGGCCAACTTCGTCTACCTGCCCGCGCCCAACGGTGACCGCACGGCATGGCGGCAGGTGTTCGACGAACACGGTCCCCGCGTGCGGCATTACGGGGACGGTGGGGTGCGCATCACGGTCGGGGTGCGCCAGTCCACCCGGGCGGTGCTGTCCGCGGTCGCCGGGTTTCGGGCCTGAGGATCCGCTTGCCCGAGGTATGCGGTGATCAGGGCGCGATGCGGTAAGAACTAGGGAATGTCCCCGCAACCCGGCAAACGTGACCCGATCGCGCAGGCCCGCGCCAACTGGGAACGCGCGGGCTGGGGTGATGTGGCCGACGGGATGGTGGCGGTCACGTCGGTGATGCGGGCGCATCAGATCCTGCTCGCCCGGGTGGAAACCGCACTGCGCCCCTACGATCTGAGCTTCTCGCGCTATGAGCTGTTGCGGCTGTTGGCGTTCAGCAGCAGCGGTGCGCTACCCATCACCAAGGCCTCGGACCGATTGCAGTTGCACGTCACCAGCGTCACCCATGCGATCCGGCGGCTGGAGGCCGACGGTCTGGTCGAGCGGCTACCGCACCCGACCGACGGCCGCACCACGCTGGTGCGGTTGACCGAACTGGGCCGGTCCACGGTGGAAGACGCCACCGAAACCGTGAACAAGGATGTCTTCGCCGACGTCGGGATGTCGGCGGCGGACTCGCAGGCGCTCACCACGGCCATCGAGACCCTGCGCAGGCACGCCGGCGACTTCTGACGCGCCTAGACCGACGGGAGCGGGATGGTGGCCGTCACCGCCGTACCCGAGCCGGGGCGCGACCGGATGTTGAGCCGCCCGCCGACGATCTCGGCGCGTTCGGCCATCGACAGCAGGCCGTAGCCGCCCATCTCGTCACTGCCCAGCGGGTTCTCCAGGGTGTCGAAACCTATTCCGTCGTCGACGATCTCCAGGCGTGCGGTGTCGTCGTGCACCCCGAATGTGAGCCGCGCCGAGCTCGCCTGCGCGTGCTTGACGACGTTCTGCAGGCACTCCTGCGCGATCCGGTACAACGCCACCTCGATGTGGTCGGGCAGGCGCTTGTCGGACAGATCCACCTCGAGGCGCAGTTGCGGGATGGACCGCGCCAGGCTGGCCAGCCCGCCGGCCAGGCCGAGATCATCGAGCACCGGTGGCCGAAGGCCGCCGATCGCCGCCCGCGCCTCCTGCAGCGTCAGATCGACCAGTTCGCGGGCCCGGCCGAGTTGCTCGCCGGCCGCAGAAGGATTCTCGGCCACCGTTCGGGTGGCCGCGTCCAGCCAGTACGACAACGTGATCAACCGCTGCGATATCCCGTCGTGGATGTCGCCCGCCAGGCGCCTGCGTTCGATCTCTTGGGCCTGGATGACCTGTTCGACGAAGTTCTCGTGGGCGCGTTCGCGCACCACCAGCTGCCGGTGCAACCGCGCCTGGTGCATGGCGCCGGCGATCAGCTTGCCGATCACCAGCAGCAACTCCACATCACGGGCACCGAACTCGCGGCGCGCCACGGTGTGCACGTTGAGCACGCCGACCAGTCCGCCCGGATCGGTCTCCATCGGCACCGACACCATCGAGGTGAAGTCGGATCCCCGCAGCGACTCGAAAGGCAGGTAGCGCGGGTCGGCCTCCTTGTCGGCGATGATCACCACCGTCTCCCGGTGGCTGGCCACCCACCCGGAGACACCATGGCCGAGTGGGAGCCGGATCTTGCCCACCTCGCTGTCGAACGGCGGCGTCGCACCGGCCAGCGTGAGCGATCGTTCGGTGTCGTCGAGCACGTGCACGAAACACACGTCGGTGCCGGTGGCCGCGGTGATCATCCGGGCTGCGGCGGCCGCCAGCGGCTCGACGCCGGGACCGCTGGAGGCCGCCTGGATGAGCTCGCGCAACAGGGCCAGTTCGCCGTCGGCGGTCAGCAGGTTCGCGCGGGCGGGAGCGGGACGACCCGGGAGGTGGCCGGCGTCGGTCATCGGTAGATCCCCTCACGTAGCGCGGTGGCCACCGCCCCGGTGCGGTCGGTGACCCCGAGCTTGCGGTAGATCGAACTGAGATGGCTCTTCACCGTTTCGTCGCCGATCACCAATTTGGTGGCGATCCCGCGATTGGACAGACCGTTGACCACGTACGACAGGATTTCGCTCTCACGCTGGGTCAGGCCTTGGCGTGCGCCCGGCCAGAATTCGTCGCGTTGCAGGCGGGCGGCCGTATCGGCGGCACGGGCGGCCATCCCCGGGTCCAGCGCGGTCTGTCCGACATGCACGAATTCCAGCTGCCGGACCAGTTCATCGCTGCCGATGCTCTTGAGTAGGTAGCCCGACGCCCCCACCCGCAACGCCTGGAACAGGTATTGCTCGTCGTCGTAGACCGACAGCATGACGACCCTGCGATGGGGGTTGCGCTCCCGCAATTCGAGACACAGATCCAGGCCGCTGGAACCCTGCATCCGGACATCGCAGAGCACGATGTCCGGGTCGAGTTCGTCCACGATGTCCAGCGCGCGGTCGGTGCCGACAGCCTGGCCCACCACCTGCACCCGGTCGCCGAACGCGGCGAGCATCGCCTTGAGCCCCTCGATGACCATCTCGTGGTCGTCGACCAGGACCAGCCGCAAGGGCGCGCGCGATCCGCCTTCGGCTTCCGGCTGGGATGACATGGCCACCATTCTGCGCAAGTTGACCTGCCGAATCCCCCCTTTGGGGGAGGCCGTCCAGGTGTGACCTGGGCCACGATATGCGGATGAGGGGTGAAACGGTGCGAGCGGAGCGACGGGAAATGTTCTGGTGGGACGCCGGCAGGCCCGCAGGCGCTGTGGTCGAGCCGCTGCAGGCGGTGATCTTCGACGTGGACGGCGCTCTTGCCGATATCGAGCGCGATGGTCAGCGGCGCGCGTTCAACGCGGCGTTCGCCGCCCACGGTTTCGATATCAGCTGGACCGCCGCCGAATACGGCAGGCTGGTCTGTATCGGTGACGAACGGCGGCGGATCGCGTCGGCGCTGCGCCGGCGCGGTTACGGGCGGATCAGTGCGGAGATCGCCAGCTACATCCAGCACACCAAGAACGACGCGTTCGCCGAATGGGTGCTCGACGGTGACGTAATCCCTCGGACGGGCCTGGTTGATCTGGCGAACAGCCTGTACGCGGCCGGTATCTCGGTCGCCGCGGTCAGCACCGGCTCCTCGCAGTGGGTGGAGCCGCTGGTGCGTCAGCTGATCGGCGAGGGGATGGCCGAGGCCATCGTCACCCCCGACGATCTGCCCCGACCGTCCCGCGAACCCGACCTGTACGGCCATACGCTCTGGGAACTGGGGCTGGGCCCGGAGTCGGTGCTGGCGGTGGCCGGCTCGGTGCACGGGCTGCGTGCCGCAACGGGGGCCAAGCTGGCCACCGTGGTTGTCCCGACGACGTACACGGCGAGTCAGGACTTCACCGGCGCTGCCGCGGTGCGCATCGATTACGAGGGGTGGACCGCCGACGGGTGCGCGCGGTTGCACCGCCACTGGTGGATGTCGCGCTGATGGCGCGCCGGCGTCAGCCGCGGATCAGCTCGATGACGGCGCTGAAATCCTTGTCCGCGTGTTCTTCGGCGAACTTGGCGTAGATCTCGGCTGCGTGGGTGCCCAGCGGTGCGGCCGATCCCGTCGATGACACCGCAGCCATCGCCAAGCCGAGGTCCTTGTTCATCAGCGCGGTGGCGAACCCGGGCTTGAAGTCGTTGTTGGCCGGCGAGGTGGGTACGGGTCCCGGAACCGGGCAATTGACCTGTACCGCCCAGCAATTGCCGGTGGCCCCGGTGATGACGTCGAACAGGGACTGCTTGTCCAGACCCAGCTTCTCGGCCAGCACGAACGCTTCACCGATGGCGATCTGTTGCACGGCGAGCACCATGTTGTTGCACACCTTGGCGGCCTGGCCGGCGCCCGAGTCGCCGCAGTGGATGATCTTGCCCGCCATGGGTTCCAACACGGGCCGGCCACGCTCCACGGCCTCGCTCTCGCCGCCCACCATGAAGGCCAGCGTGCCCGCGGTGGCGCCCTTGATACCGCCGGAGACCGGCGCGTCGAGCTGAGCGAAACCGGCATCGACGGCCTGGCGGTGGATGTCGCGGGCGTCGTCGACCGAGATCGTCGAGGTGTCGATGAACAGTGCGCCTGCCTTCGCGGCCGGCAGCACCTCGGCGTAGCAGCGTTTAACGATGTTGCCGTTGGGCAGCGACGTGATCACCACGTCCGCCTCGGCCACCGCCTCAGCGCCGGTGCCAAAAGTCTTCGCGCCCTTGGCCGCGGCCTGTTCGGCGAGCGCGGCCACAGGGTCGAACCCGTGGACCGTATATCCGCCGGCGACCAGATTGGCCGCCATCGGGCCGCCCATGTTTCCCAGCCCCAGAAAAGCAACGGTGCTCATCAGTGCCCCACCTCTCGTTATCCGGCGGCCCTGGCGCGGGCGGCTTCCGCCCGGCCGATGACCACGCGCATGATCTCGTTCGTTCCCTCGAGGATGCGGTGCACCCGCAGATCCCGGAGGATTTTCTCCAACCCGTATTCCTTGAGATAGCCGTAGCCGCCGTGCAGTTGCAGCGCCTGGTCGGCCACCTGGTAGCAGGCATCGGTGACGTAGCGCTTTGCCATCGCGCACAGGGCCACCTTGTCGGGATGATTGCTGTCGAGGGCGGAAGCAGCCCGCCACAACATGATCCGCGACGTCTCCAGGCTGGTGGCCATGTCGGCCAACGCAAACCGGATGGTCGGCTCGTCGAGCAGGGCACCCCCGAAAGCCTGCCGGTCTGCCAGGTAGGCCACCGTCTTGTCATAGGCGGTCTGTGCCCCACCCAGCGAGCAGGCGGCGATATTGATGCGGCCGCCATTGAGGCCGTTCATCGCTATCCCGAAGCCGGTGCCTTCGGTGCCCCCCAGCAGTGCCTCGGCGGGCACCCGGGCGCCCTCGAAGACGACCTGGGCGGTGGGCTGCGCATTCCAGCCCATCTTCTGCTCGTTGACGCCGAAACTCAGTCCCGGCGTGTCCTTCTCGATGACGAAGGCCGAGATGCCGCGCGGGCCGTCGGCACCCGTTCGGGCCATCACCACATACAGATCTGAGACGCCCGCCCCGGAGATGAACTGCTTCACCCCGTCCAGGACATAGTGCTCCCCGTCCCGAACGGCCCTGGTACGCAACGCTGCCGCATCCGATCCGGCGCCAGGTTCGGTCAGGCAGTAGCTGGCGATGGTCTCCATCGAGGAGAGCTTGGGCACCAACGTCTTTCGCTGCTCTTCGGTGCCGTAGCTGTCCACCATCCACGCGGACATGTTGTGGATGGACAGGAACGCCGCGATGCTCGGATCGGCGGCAGCGAGTGCCTCGAAGATGCGCACCGCATCAAGGCGGCGTAACCCGCTGCCACCGGCATCCTCGGAGCAGTAGATACCCCCCATGCCCAGGTCGGCTGCTGCGCGCAGCACATCGGTCGGGAAGTGATGGCTTTCATCCCATTCCAACGCGAAAGGGGCGATACGTTTCTCGGCGAAGGCGGCAGCCGTCTCGGTGATGACGCGTTCGTCGTCATCCAACTCGAACATGGCCGGCTACTTCATGGTCGGGATGACGAACTCGGCGCCATCCTTGATGCCGGAGGGCCAGCGCTCGGTGACGGTCTTGGTCTTGGTGTAGAACTGGATCGAGGCGGGTCCGTGCTGGTTGAGATCGCCGAAGCCGGAGCGCTTCCAGCCGCCGAAGGTGTGGTAGGCCACCGGAACCGGGATGGGTACGTTGACCCCGACCATGCCGACCTGGACGCGGGAGACGAAGTCGCGGGCGGCGTCGCCGTCGCGGGTGAAGATGGCCACGCCGTTGCCGTATTCGTGTTTGGTGGGCAGTTCGAGGGCGGCTTCGTAGTCCTCGGCGCGCACGATGCACAGCACGGGTCCGAAGATTTCGTCGGTGTAGATCGACATGTCGGTGGTGACGTGGTCGAACAGGGTGGGGCCGATGAAGTAGCCCTTCGACAGGTCCTGGTCGTCGAAGGTGAGTTCGTCGGTGGCGCGTTCGCGGCCGTCGACGACGAGTTCGGCGCCGGCTTCGACACCTTGGCCGATGTAGTCGCGGACGCGTTCGAGTGCGGCGCCGGTGACCAGGGGGCCGTAGTCGGCTTTGGGGTCCAGGCTGTGTCCGACGCGCAACTGGTTGACGCGCTCGACGAGCCTGGCGCGCAGGCGGTTTGCGGTTTCTTCGCCGACGGGCACGGCGACGCTGATCGCCATGCATCGTTCACCGGCGCTGCCGTAGCCGGCGCCGATGAGTGCGTCGACGGCCTGGTCGAGGTCGGCGTCGGGCAGCACGATCATGTGGTTCTTGGCGCCGCCGAAGCATTGCGAGCGTTTTCCGTGTGCGGCGGCGGTGGAGTAGATGTACTGCGCGATGTCGGAGCTGCCGACGAACCCGACGGCCTGGATGTCCGGGTGGGTGAGGATGGCGTCGACGGCCTCCTTGTCGCCTTGGACGACCTGGAAGACGCCCGGGGGTAGGCCCGCCTCGATGAACAGTTCGGCCAGGCGCAGCGGCACCGAGGGGTCGCGTTCGGAGGGCTTGAGGATGAAGGCGTTTCCGCATGCCAGGGCGGGGCCGGCTTTCCAGAGCGGGATCATGGCGGGGAAGTTGAACGGGGTAATGCCGGCGACGACGCCGAGGGGCTGGCGGATCGAGTACACGTCGATGCCGGTGCCCGCGCCTTCGGTGAACTCGCCCTTGAGTAGGTGCGGGATGCCGATGGCGAATTCGATGACCTCGATACCGCGCTGGATGTCGCCGAGGGAGTCGGGCACGGTCTTGCCGTGCTCGATGGACAGCAGCTGGGCGAGTTCGTCGGCGTTCTGGTTGACCAGGTCGACGAATTTCATGAAGACCCGGGCGCGGCGTTGCGGGTTGTAGGCGGCCCATACCTTCTGGGCTTCGACGGCGTTGGCGACGGCGGTGTCGACGTCGGCGGTCGAGGCCAGCAGCACCTGGGCCTGGACCTCGCCGGTGCTCGGGTTGAGCACGTCGGCGGTGCGGGTGGATGCGAGGTTGGTGCGCTCGCCGTTGATGAAGTGCGGAATCTGTGTGGTCATGACGTCCGTCCCGAGAGGTTGTGCCCAGAGAGTTGTGCGCGAGAGATCCGGGCCGCGACCCGAGATACTTGCATATCCTAGTAATGGTGCTGTCGAGTTGGCAAGAGGTCGTCACCGGGCGATCGGACGGCGGATCGCCGACCTATATTTACTTCGGGTGCGGGGCTGCCGCGCCGGCAACGATCGACCGCTGAGGTGACGGATGGCCGGGGTTCACGAGTACGAGCTGGACGTGACGTGGACCGGGAACACCGGCACGGGAACCAGTGGATATCGCGACTATGCGCGTTCTCACGACCTCAGCGCGCCCGGCAAGGCCACGATCCCCGGGTCCGCCGACCCGGCTTTCCGCGGGTCGCCGGATCGGTGGAATCCCGAGGAGCTGCTGGTGGCCACCCTGTCTCAATGCCACATGCTGTGGGTGCTGGCGCTCTGCGCGCAACAGGGGATCGTCGTCACCGGCTATACCGATCACCCGTCCGGGACCATGGTCGAGACGCCGGACGGGGGCGGGTACTTCTCCGACGTGATCTTGCGTCCGCAGGTGGACATCGACGACCCGCGGGATGCCGACAAGCTGCCCGGCGTACATGAGCGCGCACACCAGCTGTGCTTCATCGCCAACTCGGTCAACTTCGACGTCCGTTGCGAGGCGCGGTATTTGGTGCGCGGTCAATAGGTGACCTGAGCTCACCGCTGCGGTCGATTCGTCACTCCGTTGTGGGTATGGCGGCGCCTGACCATGCGATGACGGCCCTCGAGCGGCACCAATTTCAAAAAACTTTCCGGCGGTGGATGAGCAGAGCGCGCCGGCGTTCGTACTTTTGCCGTTTCCGCCCGGATGGGCCCGGATGTTGCTGGAGGCCCTTTCGGTAGACGGCCGGAGGCGTCAATTCCGCTGGTGACGGCATGAAACAGGTATGCCGGCACCCTACCCATTGCTAGCGGTTCTAGCTAATTATTTTCAAGATCGTAGATTTGCTGAATCAGTCATTGAACTGTGAGATTGACGGATTTGTCATTTTCTACAGTTACTTCCTGTCGCAAGCTGAGTGAATGACGCCGTGAGACCCCGGGTATGGCCCCTAGTGACGCAGATCACCAAGGGGAAGGGAAATCATCGTGAGGAACATCGTTTGCAGGACCAATAAATTCGTGGTCGGCTCCATCGCGATCATCAGCGCCTCGGCGGTGATGGCGTACACAGGTCCGGGGACCGCGCCCATGGACGTGGCGCTGGCGGCGGCGATCGACACGTCTTCGGACACACTGGGTATCGCCGATTCCGACCTCATCTGGGACTCGCCCGCAGCGCAGGATCAGGCGCTGGATGCGATGCAGGCCATGGGGGTCAACACCATTCGCATCGGTGTCTTCTGGGCGGGGATCGAGCAGGCGCCGGGTTACTACAACTGGACCGCGCTCGACAACCTGGTGAATGCGGCGGCCGAACGCAACATGGGTGTGCTGGCGGCGGTCACCACCACACCGTCGTGGGCTTCCAAGCCCGGGTCGGGGTACTACACGCCGCCGTCGAACCCCCAGACGTTCGGAAACTTCACGGGGGTTCTGGCCGACAGGTACGCCGGCAAGATCTCGGCTTATGAGGTGTGGAACGAACCGAATGCCGGTTTCTTCTATAACCCGCAACCGGATCCGGCGTCGTACACCCAGTTGTTGAAGGCGGCCTACCCGCAGATCAAGGCTGCCGATCCGGACGCCACCGTGATCGGGGGTGTGGTCGGCGCGGGTCTCACGTGGGGCAACCTGACGATGAACCCGGTGGACTTCGTGAAGGGGATGTACGCGGCCGGCGCCGAGGGCAACTTCGACGCACTGTCGTTCCACCCGTACCAATACACGACGAAGTTCTCCGAGGGCGAGACCCTGGCCAATTCGCCGATCAATCAGCTCACCGACATCCGGAATCTGATGGTGGCCAATGGTGATGTCAGCAAGCAGATCTGGTCCACCGAGTACGGCTTGCCGACCAACGCCGTGAGCGAGCAGCAGCAGGCGGACTACATCCAGGACATGGTCACCGACTGGCGCACGCTGCCCTATGCCGGTCCGGCGTTCATCTACACCTTGCAGGACACCAACACCGGAAGCACGAACGACGAGGACAACTTCGGCGTCTACCGCACCGACTGGACACCGAAGGCGGCCGTGGCGGTGATCAGGGCGTTGACCAGCAGTGCGGCAGCAGATCCCGCGGTGGCGTTGACGGCCCTGACCACACCGCTGGATTCGTCGCGGATGGTGACGCTGAACACTGCCTCGACGACTACGGACGCCGCTGCAGCTGCCACTGCCGCCGCGGCTACGCCGGCCCAGCAGCTCGCCGCGATCGCGGCGGCGGATCCGACGGTCGCGGCACAGCTGGAGACGCTCACCGATCAGCTCGCCACGGCGACCACTGATGCGTCCGACCCGGCTGTGGCGGCACAGCTTTCGACGCTGAGCCAGCAACTGCAGAGTGTCGAATCGGTCGAGCCGGCGACTGCCCTGGCCGCGGATGTCGCAGCGGCGGCGGCTACGGATCCGGCTGCCGAGGCCGCCCCGACCACGGTTGCTACGCCGGCGGCAGCGGAGCCTGCTGCCACCACGAAGAGCGCCCCGACCATTGCGCAGCGGATTGCGGCGGCGGTCAAGAAGAATCCGGTAGTGGCAAGAATGCTTGCGGCGGCCAAGGATCGTGCTGCCGATGAGAAGGACGCGACTGCCGCCGAGAGCGCGGATTCCGCGCAGCAGCAGGTGGCCGCGGTCGCCGAACAGAATCCGGCCGTAGCGAGAAGGCTTGCGGCGGCGGCGAATCGTGAGGATGCGGCCACCCCGGCCACGCCCGCGACGCCGGCGACCCCGGCAACTCCCGTGACGCCGGCAACTCCGGCGACGCCGGCAACTCCGGCGACCACATCCAGCGACACCGATTCGACTGCGGGACAGGATGATACGCCCAAGCCGGCACGCCGGGACACACCCCGCACGCCTGCTCGGGATGACGCCAAGGGGCCGTCCGCGAACGGGCGCGACAGCGGCTCTTCGGATCCCGGCCCGCGCCGGTCGGCTGGCCGCCACGACCGCGGTGACCGGCATGCTGACGGCGGCGGCAACCACCGCCGTGCCGAACATGCGGGAAGCGGCCGCCGATAGCGGCATCGATGACCGAAGTGGCGCGGCGATCGCATCGGCGGTGCCGTGCGCCACCACGGCGTCGATCAACGTGTCGCTACCGGGCTTGGCGATGTCCTCTTCGCTGAAGCCCAGGCGGCGCCAGTTGTTCAGGTAGTTGCTCAGATTCAGATAGAAGTCGACGGTCTCGCGGCCGACCTGGCGGGCCGCCTCGGTCGCCTCGGGTGAACCGTCGGTCAGAACCACCTTGTGCTCGGGCGCCAGGAAAACGCCCTCTCCCAGCACCTTCCGTGCCTCTGCGGTGTGCTCGGGAGTGGTCAGGTACGGATGCGCACCGGCGCTGCGATCACGCGAGAGGCGCAGTACCTTCGGGCCGAGCGCGGCGACCACCCGTCGCTCCGGGGGCACACCTGCGGCGTCCAGTGCGTCGAGATACTCGACCAGGACGTCGTAAGGTTTGCGGTATTCCTCGGTGTGCTCCGGATGCCCGATACCGATACCCAGCAGGAAACGTCCGGGATGAGTCTTCTCCAGACGGTGGTAGGTCTCGGCGGACTGTTCGGCCGGCGACGTCCACACATTGATGATGCCGGTGGCCAGTTGCAGTGTGTCGGTGGCGTCTAGGATGCCCTCGGCGAAGGGCAGATCCCCGGCCGGGGAGCCGCCGATCCACACGGCGCCATAACCCAGCTTCTCGATGGCGACGGCCTGTTCGGGGGAGACCTTGCCGAATGTCCACACCCCGTAACGGCCCACATTGATCGTCATGGCTGTCCCTTTCGGTTACCGCAGGCCCAGCGGACCGGCGAGTTCGGTCAATGCGGCGACGAGCTTGTCCGGCGAGGTGAGCACCTGCACCGGCACGTGGTCGGCGCCGGCATCGCGGTGCTCGCGCAGGCGTGCCGCAATCGCGTCGACGGTCCCGTGCGCGACCACCGCATCCACCAGGCGATCGCTGCCCGGCTTGGCCACGTCGGAGTCGGTGAACCCCAACCGCTTCCAGCTGTTGAGGTAGTTGTCCAGGTTGAGGTAGATCTCCAGGGTCTTACGGCCGGCCGCGCGGGCCTGCTCGGCGTCGGTGGTCAGCACGACCTTGTGCTCGGGGGCGATGAATGCCTCGCTGCCGAGCAGTTCACGCGCCTGCCTGGTGTGCTCCGGGGTGGTCAGGTAGGGGTGCGCGCCCGCCGACCGGTCCGCGGACAGCTGCAGCACCTTCGGGCCCAGCGCGGCGACGACACGACGGTCCTTGGGTACACCGTGCTCGTCGAGCTTGTCCAGATAGTCGTTGAGGGCGTCGAGCGGCTTCTTGTATTCGGTGATCGCCTCGCGGTGGCCCACGCCGATGCCCAGCAGGAAACGGCCGGGGTAGGCCTTGTCGATGCGGTGGAACGACTCCGCCGTCGGGCCCGCGTCGGCGGTCCAGATGTTCACGATGCCGGTGGCCACCTGCAGGGTGGTGGTGCTCGCCAGCAGCGGCTCGACCCATTCCAACTCGGCGGGTGGTGACCCGCCGGCCCAGATGGCGCCGTAACCGAGTGCTTCGATCTCTTGCAGTTGAGCGGGGGAGAGCTGCTGCCACTGGGTGTAGTGGCCGAAGACGCCGTACGGTCCGAGATTCGGTTTCGATGAGCGCTCGCGCGAAGAGGATGTGCCCTGTGTCATGGATCAAGTCAACCCGTCGCGCCGCCGACGGTATTCCGATTGGATCCGCATGAGGCGAACTATTCGGCGGGGTCGGCCTCGTCGGGCCGCGGGGCGATCACGGGCAGGCAGACGATGAAGCGGGTGTTTCCCGGTTCGGACACCACGCGCATGTCCCCGCCGTGCTTCTCCACGACGATGCGCCAGGCCAGGTCCAGGCCGAGCCCGGTGCCCTCGCCGAACGGCTTGGTGGTGAAGAACGGCGTGAAGATACGGCCGATGATGTCCTCGGGGATACCCGGCCCGTCATCGCAGATCTCGACCCGGATCATCTCGTCGCTCTCGCGCGCGGTACGCATCGTCAACGTGCCGTGCCCGTTCATCGCCTGGATGGCGTTGTCGATGATGTTGGTCCACACCTGATTGAGATCGCCTGGGTAGCACTGCAATTCGGGCAGTGACTTGTCCAGATCCTTGATCAGGGTGATCGGCTTGCCCTGATGCCCGATCTTGTCGCCGAACATCATGATGGTGCTGCGCAACAGTTCGTGGACGTCGGCGCTTTGATACGAGCCGCGGTCCATCTGCGAGTACTGCTTGGCGCCGGCCAGCAACGCGGAGATCCGGCGGCTGGCTTCGGCGATCTCGTTCATCCGCAGCTCGTTGTCGATGGTGTATTTCAGCCAGCCGGTGGCGGCCTGCAACGAAGCGGTGGCGTCGACGTCGTCGATCTGGGCCGAGATGCCCTCCAGCCAGTCGATGTCGAGGCCGGCTTCGACGAAGGTGGGCGCGTAGTCCCACGCACCGACGATCCCACGGTCCTCGAGCCACTCACCGACCTGGTCCTCGCGGTCGGTGGTTTCCAGCGCGGTGAGTTCGACACCCTTGTTCTTGGCGACCTGTTCGGCGACCTGGTCCTGGATGGTGACGAGTACTCGCAGCGCCTCGGGGGAGAACTTGCCGTCGGCGAGCATGGCGAGCTTGTGCCGCATCTTGCCGACGCCCTCACGCAGGTCGGCGACGGCGCGGGCGGTGGCGGCCGCGGGGTTGTTGAGCTGGTGGGTGAGCCCGGCGGTGATGGTGCCCAGCGCCAGCAGTTTCTCGCGCTGTCCGATGATCTGGCTCTGGCGCCTGCCGCCGACGAGGTGTCCCTCCAGAAGGTGCACGGCCATGGGGAACTGCGCCCGCATGAACGCGGCGAACGCGTCGGCGTCCAACACGAACACACGCGACGGCTCCACCAACCGGACCGAGGCCATGTAGATGTGCTCCTCGCCGGGGATGTACGCCGACCACGCGCCGAAGTAGACGCCGCGCTGCGAGGTGCGATTGGTCTGGATGTCGACGCCGCCGGAGCGCTTCGACATGATCAGTTCGCCATCGATCAGCACGTAGAAGCAGGTGGCTTGCTCACCTTCGGTGACGATCGGACCCGCAGGGAACGTCTCGATGGTGCCGGCACGGCACAACGTGTCGAGCTGGTCGTCGGTGAGGTGCTCGAACAGGAACAGTGTCCGCAGTTCGTCGCGCACGCAGGTTTCGCCCATCGTGTTCAGTTCCTTTTCTATGCCTCGGCCAAGTAGCGGTGCACGAGCATGACGGCCATCGACCCCTCACCGACGGCAGCCGCCACCCGCTTCGCGGATTCGGCGCGTACATCTCCTGCAACAAACACACCGGGCACACTTGTTTCCAAATGGTGCGGCGGACGTTCCAGACCCCAACCGCAGACGTCGCGCAGATCGGGTCCGGCCAGGATGAAACCGTGGTCGTCGCGGGCCACCACGCCGTCGAGCCAGTCGGTGCGAGGTGTTGCGCCGATGAAGCAGCACAGCCGCGTCGAGTGCACCTCTTCGCGCTCTCCGGTGCGCCGGTCCTCCAGCGTCAGGCCCACCAGATGGTCGTCCCTGCCGCTGGTGCCGACCACCTCGGTGCAGGTGCGCACGCTGATGTTGGGCGTCTGCTCGATCTGCTGGATCAGGTAGTAGGACATCGACGTCTCCAGCGACGGCCCACGCACCAGCAGAGTCACCGATTTGGCTTGCTTGGACATGAACATCGCCGCTTGGCCCGCCGAGTTGGCGCCGCCGACGATGTAGACGTCTTCGCCGGCGCACTCGGAGGCGTCCGACACCGAGGCGCCGTAATAGACGCCCTTACCGATGAGGTTGGACTCATCGGCCGCCGAACAGCCGGACACCGAGAGTTCGCGGTACTCCACGCCGGTGGCGAGGATGACGGCGCGGGCACCGATGGTGCTGTGGTCCTCGAACGAGATGGTGCGGGCCGTGCCGACCTCGCCGGCCTGGAGCTTGACCGCCTTGCGGGTGGTGATCACCTCGGCACCGAACCGCTCGGCCTGGCGCCGAGCGGTGGTGGTGAGCTCGATTCCGGAGACGCCGTTCTCGAATCCGAGATAGTTCTCGATCCGCGAACTGCGCCCGGCCTGACCGCCGGTGGTCGCGCGTTCGATGAGCACGGTGTTCAGCCCCTCGGAGGCGCCGTACACAGCTGCCGCGAGTCCGGCGGGTCCGCCGCCGATGACCGCGAGGTCGTACATCTCCAGCGACGGGTTGGTGGACAGCCCCAGCAGGTCGGCGAGTTCGGCGTCCGACGGTTCGACCAGTGGGGTGCCCTCCTCGGTGATGACGACCGGAAGCTGCCTACCGTCGAGGCCGGCGGCGTCGAGCAGCTGCTTGCCCTTGGGCTCCTCGGCGGTGAACGCCTTGAAGGGGTAGGCGTTGCGGGCCAGGAACTGACGCACTTCCCAGGACCGGGGATTCCACTGGTGGCCGATGACCTTCGTGTACGGGATGGCCCGATCGCCGACCGCATGCCAGGACTCCAGGAGGCCGTCGATCACCGGGTACAGCTTTTCCTCCGGTGGATCCCACGGCTTGAGCAGGTAATGGTCGAGGTCGACGACGTTGATGGCGTCAATGGCCGCGGTGGTGTCGGCGTAGGCGGTCAGCAGGACCCGCCGGGCCATCGGGTAGAGGTCCATCGCTGCTTCGAGGAACTCGATGCCGCTCATCTGCGGCATCCGGTAGTCGGCGACGAACACCGCGACGGCGTCGCCGCGCAGCTTGAGTTCGTGCAGGGTTTCCAGGGCGTCCGGGCCGGATTCGGCGCGCACGATGCGGTACCGCTCGCCGTAGTGGCGGCGAAGATCGCGGGCCACGGCACGAGAGACGGCAGGGTCGTCGTCGACGGAGAGAATCACGGGCTTGCGGGGCTGGGGCGCGGGTCCAGTCATATCGCTTTCAATTATGCTCCCGCCGTCCACTGATTTCGGCGCTGACCTCCTCACATGACCGATTGTGAGGTGCCGCTTCGGCGATTTGGGTGCTGGCCATAGCAGAGGGTATTGTGGAGCAACGGTGCGGCTTCCGCGCCGACTCTTCTCGTGCCCGGTCATTGGAACTTCTTCGTTTCACCGATTCAGCCCACGTTTTGAAGTCGGAACGAAGGTGTGCACCGACTGCAAAAAGCGGGCGCACGATACGAAACGAAAGCAAGGATCGTCAGACAGTATGGCAAAGAAAGACGGTGCCATCGAGGTCGAGGGTCGCGTGGTCGAACCCCTGCCCAATGCGATGTTCCGCATTGAGTTGGAGAACGGACACAAGGTCCTGGCCCACATCAGCGGCAAGATGCGGCAGCACTACATCCGCATCCTGCCCGAGGACCGCGTCGTGGTGGAGCTCTCTCCATACGACCTGTCCCGGGGCCGCATTGTGTACCGATACAAGTAACTCGCCCTCAACCGCAACCACACCGAATGTGTGACGAGCGCTCGCGCCCGTCACCGCACAACCAAGAAGGATCGCGAAGCCGTGAAGGTCAACCCGAGCGTCAAGCCGATCTGCGACAAGTGCAGGGTGATCCGTCGGCATCGGCGGGTCATGGTGATCTGCTCTGATCCGCGGCACAAGCAGCGGCAGGGCTAGTCCCGAGCTCAAGCAGCTCCACCCACAACTGAATGCAGACCTCCCAGTACCACTGAGCAGATTCGCTGCTCATCACGTCCGGCACGGAGGCCGGACCCCGTGAGGGGAACGGACTGGGAACAGACCTCCGCAACCTAGAAGGAATCACTGCCACATGGCACGTCTCATGGGCGTCGATCTGCCGCGCGATAAGCGCATGGAGATCGCGCTGACCTACATTTACGGCATCGGCCGTACCCGTTCCCAGGAAATCCTGGACGGCACCGGTATCGACCGGAACCAGCGCAGCAAGGACCTGACCGACGATCAGGTCAGCCAGCTCCGCGAATTCATCGAAGCCAACCTGAAGGTGGAGGGTGACCTGCGCCGCGAGGTTCAGGCAGACATCCGCCGCAAGATCGAGATCGGCTGCTACCAGGGCCTGCGCCATCGCCGCGGCCTGCCGGTGCGTGGTCAGCGGACCAAGACCAATGCGCGTACCCGCAAGGGCCCCAAGCGCACCATCGCCGGCAAGAAGAAGGCCAGGTAATCCGAGATGGCACAAGCCAAGAAGGGCGCGCCCAAGAAGGGTGCTGCCAAGACCCGCCGCCGGGAAAAGAAGAACATCCCGCACGGCGCCGCGCACATCAAGAGCACGTTCAACAACACGATCGTCTCCATCACCGATCCGCAGGGCAACGTCATCGCCTGGGCATCCTCGGGCCACGTCGGCTTCAAGGGTTCGCGCAAGTCGACGCCGTTCGCCGCGCAGCTGGCCGCCGAGAACGCAGCCCGCAAGGCGCAGGAGCACGGTGTCAAGAAGGTCGACGTGTTCGTGAAGGGCCCGGGCTCGGGCCGCGAGACCGCGATCCGTTCGCTGCAGGCCGCCGGACTCGAGGTCGGCGCCATCTCTGACGTCACTCCGCAGCCGCACAACGGCTGCCGCCCGCCCAAGCGGCGCCGGGTCTAACGAGAATTTAGGAGAGGACCTCAAACATGGCTCGTTATACCGGACCCGCGACCCGCAAGTCGCGTCGCCTCGGCGTCGACCTCGTCGGCGGCGATCAGTCGTTCGAGAAGCGCCCCTACCCGCCCGGCCAGCATGGCCGTGCGCGGATCAAGGAGAGCGAATACCGCACCCAGCTGCAGGAGAAGCAGAAGGCTCGCTTCACCTACGGCGTCATGGAGAAGCAGTTCCGCAAGTACTACGAAGAGGCCAACCGCAAGGCTGGCAAGACCGGCGAGAACCTGCTCCAGATCCTGGAAAGCCGTCTGGACAACGTCGTCTACCGGGCCGGGCTCGCCCGCACCCGCCGGATGGCGCGCCAGCTGGTCAGCCACGGCCACTTCACCGTCAACGGTGTGAAGGTCAACATCCCGAGCTACCGGGTGTCGCAGTACGACATCATCGACGTCAAAGACAAGTCGCTGAACACCCTGCCGTTCGAGCTCTCGCGGGCCACCGCCGGCGAGCGTCCGATCCCGGGCTGGCTGCAGGTCGTCGGCGAACGTCAGCGGGTGCTGGTGCACCAGCTGCCGGTGCGGGCCCAGATCCAGGTGCCGCTCACCGAGCAGCTCATCGTCGAGTTCTACTCGAAGTAATGTCGCCCGGCCAACTGGCCGAGTGACACCGTAACGGCATCAAATAGCGGGTGCCGAGAAGGAGATAGAAACACCATGTTGATCTCACAGCGACCCACACTTTCCGAAGAAGTGTTGGCCGACAACCGTTCACGGTTCACCATCGAACCGCTGGAGCCCGGTTTCGGTTACACCCTCGGCAACTCGCTGCGGCGCACGCTGCTGTCGTCCATCCCGGGCGCAGCGGTGACCAGCATCCGCATCGACGGTGTGCTGCATGAGTTCACCACCGTTCCCGGGGTGAAGGAAGACGTCACCGACATCATCCTGAACCTCAAGGGTCTGGTCGTGTCCTCCGAGGAGGACGAGCCGGTCACCATGTACCTGCGTAAGCAGGGCCCGGGTGCGGTCACCGCCGGCGATATCGTGCCGCCGGCCGGTGTCACGGTGCACAACCCCGACATGCACATCGCCACCCTGAACGAGAAGGGCAAGCTCGAGGTCGAGCTCGTCGTCGAGCGGGGTCGCGGTTACGTGCCTGCCGTGCAGAACAAGGCTTCCGGCGCCGAGATCGGCCGGATCCCGGTCGATTCCATCTACTCGCCGGTGCTCAAGGTGACCTACAAGGTCGAGGCCACCCGTGTCGAGCAGCGCACCGACTTCGACAAGTTGATCCTCGATGTCGAGACCAAGAACTCGATCACCCCGCGGGACGCACTGGCTTCGGCCGGTAAGACCCTGGTCGAGCTGTTCGGTCTCGCACGGGAACTCAATGTCGAGGCCGAGGGCATCGAGATCGGCCCGTCGCCGGCCGAGGCCGATCACATCGCCAGCTTCGCGCTGCCGATCGACGACCTGGACCTGACGGTGCGGTCGTACAACTGCCTCAAGCGCGAGGGTGTGCACACGGTGGGCGAGTTGGTGTCTCGTACCGAGTCGGATCTGCTCGACATCCGTAACTTCGGCCAGAAGTCCATCGACGAGGTCAAGATCAAGCTGCATCAGCTGGGTCTCTCGCTCAAGGACAGCCCGGCCACCTTCGATCCGTCCGAGGTCGCCGGCTACGACGTAGCCACCGGCACCTGGACCGGTGACGCCGGCTACGACCTGGATACCGACCAGGACTTCGCCGAAACCGAACAGCTCTAAACCAGAAGTTCCGTCCCGGCCCTACCTGATACGGGGGTCGGCCCCACTTAGGAGATAGACGCAATGCCCAAGCCCACTAAGGGTGCTCGCCTCGGCGGGTCGTCCTCGCACCAGGCCGCGATCCTGGCCAACCTGGCCACGTCGCTGTTCGAGCACGGCCGTATCAAGACCACCGAGCCGAAGGCACGGGCACTGCGTCCGTACGCCGAGAAGCTGATCACCCACGCCAAGAAGGGCACGCTGAACAACCGGCGTGAGGTGCTCAAGAAGATCCGCGACAAGGATGTGGTGCACACCCTGTTCGCCGAGATCGGACCCTTCTTCGCGGACCGTGAGGGCGGCTACACCCGCATCATCAAGGTCGAGAGCCGCAAGGGCGACAATGCGCCCATGGCGGTCATCGAGCTGGTGCGGGAGAAGACCGTGACCAACGAGGCCGACCGTGCACGTCGTGCCGCGGCCGCGCAGGCCAAGGCAGCCGAGGCCGCTGAGGCCGACGCCCCGGTGGAGGACGCCCCGGTCGCCGAGGCTGAGGTCGCTGACGAGGCGATCGCCGACGCCCAGACCGACGAGGTCGTCGACGAGGTCGTCGAGTCCGAGGACAAGGCCGGCTCCGAGGATGAAGCCAAGTAGCCAAGCAATGAACGAACCCGCCATCGAAACCGATGGCGGGTTTGTTCGTTTGCGCCTCGATATCGCTTACGACGGTACGGATTTCGCCGGCTGGGCCACCCAGGACGGGCAACGAACAGTCGCCGGCGTGCTGGAGCAGGCGCTCGCGACGGTGTTCCGGACGCCGCTGGAGTTGCGGGCTGCAGGCCGTACCGACACCGGGGTGCACGCCTCCGGTCAGGTGGCGCATGTGGATATCCCCGCCGACTCGCTCGGCTACGCCTACCCGCGCACCCCGCGCCCGCAAGATCCCGAATTTCAGCCTCTGGTGCGCAGACTGGGCCGATTCCTGCCCGACGACGTGCGGGTGCTCGACACCGTCCGTGCGCCCACGGGATTCGACGCTCGTTTCTCCGCGCTGCGGCGGCACTACGAATACCGGCTCAGCACCGCCACTTTCGGTGCGGTGCCGGAGCAGGCCCGCTACATCACCCCCTGGCCACGCCGCCTCGACGTCGCGGCGATGGCCGAGGCATCCCGCGCGTTGGTGGGCCTGCACGATTTTGCCGCGTTCTGCCGGCACCGCGACGGCGCCACCACGATTCGCGATCTCCAGCGGTTCGACTGGGATGCCGAGGGCGACATCGTGACGGCCCGGGTCTGCGCCGATGCATTCTGCTGGTCGATGGTCCGGTCACTGGTGGGTGCCCTGCTCGCGGTCGGAGAGGGCCGGCGAGACGCCGCCTGGTGCGCCGACCTGCTGGAGGCGACATCGCGGTCCAGTGCGTTCCCTGTGGCGCCCGCACGCGGTCTCTCGCTCGTTCGCGTCGACTATCCGCCTGACGATGAGCTGTCGGCGCGCATCCTGATCACCAGGGACCTGCGGGTGCGGCCACCGGTCGAGCCTGCCTGACGGTATCGGCGGATCAGACGAGCTTGCCTGCGACGAAATTCGCGGCCTTGTTCACCATGCCTGCTTTGATGTACGCCGGCGCCAGGTGCTCTGGCCAATAGGTCTGCCAGTTCTCCATGTCCGTCGGGTTGCAGATCGGGTCGTTGCCGTGGCACAACTCGATGGTTCGACTCTGGAACGCAGGATTGAACTGTGTGATCGGGGCGACCCATTGAATACCGTTGCCGAACAACGCGATTGCCACGATGTGAGGGCTCGCGGTCGCCGGCAGTGGCAACTTGAAGTTGAGAATCGGGAACGGCATGGCAAGAACCACATCGGTGGCCGCCGCGCCGAGCGAGTACCCGCCCAGCACGATGGGCGTCTTCGGGCAGTTGGTCATGGTCGTCTGGATTCGGCGACTCATATCGTTGGCGCCCATGTCGATTTGGGTGTCGGCCGGGTAATTCACCGAATAGAGCGTGATGTTCTTCTTGGTCTTCTGGCGCAGTGCCGTCACCAAAGCGTTGCCGATCTGCCCCGCGCCTGGCGGTTCCATCCTGCCGCGCGCAAAGATCACTTCCGCGTCCGGACATGCCGCAGCCGAGGCGACGGGAGCGACACCGACGGGAGCGGCCGTGGTCAGCACAGCGCTGAACACGGCGAGAATGGCGGCGCACCACCGGATTCGACCCTTCGACATCAAGATCACCGGTTCGATTGTAGACAACCGAATTGACGTAACCGTTTTTCGATTCTCTACGTTTCCGAAACGTATTGGTGCCGTGACCTGCCGGAGATCTACTTATTGGACTCGCGCGGCGGCGAAATCAGCGGCCTGATTCACCAATCCGCCGTTGATATAGGAATCCTGAAGATGGCTGCCCCAGTCGTTCTGGAAGTCGGGCATTCCGGTGCGGCAGATGGGGTCCTCGGGATTGCAGGCCTCGAAGACCCTGTCCCGGAACGCCGGACCGACACCCGCACCACCCATCCGGCGGGTGACGTTCGCGAACAACACCACTGCGGCAACATGAGTGTCGACACCGGGGGGAAGTGGATTCTTGAAGCCGAACCCGTTGGTGTTGGCAGACAGCGCAACCGCGGCGGAGGCGGCGCCGAGTGAGTAGCCGCCCACGACCAGTCGAGTGTCAGGACAAGCCCCGGCCATGTACTGGATCCGTGAACTGACGTCGTTGGCACCTTGAGCGATTTCGGTGTTGGCCGGGTAGTTGGCGCCGTATGCGGCGACCTCCATGGGGACCCGAGCCCGCAAGGCGTCGATGAACGCGTTACCCAGCCTGCCGGGGCCCGGTGCTTCATTGCGTCCGCGCGCGAAGATCACTTCGACGGGCGGGCACGGATCCGCATGTGCGGAAGGAAGACCGCCCGAATTGAACGACGAAGAGACCATCAAACCGCCGACGGCGCCTGCCGCGGCCAGAGAGCACGCGGCGAGGCGCCGTACGAACGTCGAAATCATTGCCACCCAGCAAATACTAGCTGTACCTGTGAGGTGGTGGTTCTGCCCAGGTCAGCCGGGGAGGCCCTGCATCTCGATGGGCAGCGGCGCCGGTCCCTTGATGGCCGGCTCGGCCTTGGCAATGGCGGGCGCGTTGGCCGGTGCGGTCGGGGTCACGGTCGTGCCCAACTGCATGTCACCGTCGGCGACGGCGCTGGCCGACTGCTGCATCACCGCGCCGGTCGCCAGAGCGCCGATACATGCCAAGCCTCCGATGGCCGCGGCTGCCCGAACCCGGACGTCACTGAAAGAAAAGCTGTGTGCGTTCATGATCTAAGGTTTCCCATCAATCTTGTGTGCAATAGAAGTAACTCGTAACAAGATCAACAGGCGGATCGCTCGGAACATTCCTGTCTCGATGAGCGAAAATCTGTGACTTTCGTCGAACCTAGAGAAGCCCGGCGACGAAGTTGGCGGCCTGGTTGGTCGGGCCACCCGTGTAGGCGCGGTGCGCCGCGACGTCCTCGCCGGGGCCACAGACCGGGTCGCCACCGTTGCACAGATCGATGGCCCTCGATCCCCAGACGGGGCTTGAGGTCATCGGGAGGCCCACCTTCGCCGTCGGATTGCCGAAGACCGCGATCGCCGCGACGTGGTCGGGTGCGTTGGGCGGCAGGGGAGCGTTGAAGCCGACCGCGGGGAACGGGACGGCGGCGATGATGTCGATGACCCCGGCGCCCTGGGAATAGCCGCCCAGCACCATCCGGGTATTGGGGCAGTTGTCCATCACCCATTGGATGTGGCCACTGGCGTCATTGGCACCGGCCGCCGCGGCGAGGAAATCGAAACTGGCCGGGTAATTCACGGCGTAGGCGCCCACCGAACGCCCGCCGACCTTGTTGCGCAGTGCGCCGACGAACGCGTCACCGATCCGGCCGAGGCCTGGGCTGTCGTTGGTGCCGCGAGCGAACACCACCTCGATATCGGAGCACCCGTCGGCTTGAGCCGAGGCGAGCATGCCCGTGGATGCCGGAGTGATGACGGCTGCGGCGGCGGTCAGTAAGGCTGCGGATGTCGCCAGCGCGACACGACGAAAAAGGTCGAACGTCATGCCACACTCTAACGCGGAGTACAGCTAAACAAGTCGCGCGACGAATCCTGCTGCCTGTGGGATGAACGGCGAGGTCTCGTAGTGGGTGTGCGCGAACGGGTTACGTCCACGCGAGCAGATCGGGTCGCCGTCGGCGCACAGGTCGATGGCCCGGCCGCCGTAGGGGGCGGGCGCGGAGTTGGCCGGATGGCTGAACTTGGCGCCGGGATTTCCGAAGACCGCGACGGCTGCGATCTTGCCTGCGAGCGCGTCGGGCAGTGGCGGTGCCGACCCGACCTCGCCGATCTTGTCGCCGACGGGCGGGAGGCCGATCAGCATGTCGACGATGGCCGCGCCCTGCGAATAGCCGCCCAGCACGACCTTCGTCGACGGGCATTGCTGCGCCAGGGCCGCGATCCGGGCCGTCGCGTCGGATGCTCCGTCGGCGGCGGCCAGGAAGTCGTAGGTTGCCGGGTAGTTGATCCCGTAGGTGCTCAGCGTGCGGCCACCGAGCTGCGGCACCAACGCGTCGGCGAGCGCCTGGCCGACGCGGCCGATTCCCGGGTCCTCGCTGGTGCCGCGACCGAAGATCAGCTCGACATCTGAACACGGCTCTGCACTTGCCGTGGGTGCCGGGCCGGCCAGAAAGGCGAAGGCTGACACAACGGCGAATCCGAGGGCGGCCGTCCGGGCCGTGGGCTTGGGCAACTTCACGGACAGCATCTTCACACTCGCAGGCTAGTTGCTGCCAATCGCTTGCTCGGCGTGTGGCTGAGCCGGCGGCACATCGGGCCAGCCCGCATCCAGCACCGCATCTGCGCGGTCGCCCAGCCGGGCCAAGGTCAGGCCCAGCAGCACGACACCGCCGCCGAACGCTTGGGTCGCCGTGATGGCCTCACCCAGAAAAGCCCAGGCGATCAGGACCGCGAACAGCACCTCGGCCAGGCCGACCAGCGAGGCGAAGCGCGGGCGCAGCCGCGCCACACCGAAGATGCCGAGGGTGTAGGCGATGGCGGTGGGGATGATCGCCAGGGCGATGACCGGGATGAACCAGGGCAGCGTGAATCCGGCGACGACGGCACTGTGGGTGCTGAACGTCATGGGCATCACACCGGAGACGCCGAGGGCGGCAACGGCGACGGTGCCGACGACCAAGCCTCCGGCGGCCAGCGTGATCGGGTGCAGACCGTCGCCGTCGGAAGCGACCTGGTCGGACATCATGAAGTAGCAGGCGGCGCACACCGCGGCGGCCAGGCCCCAACTCACGCCGACGGAGTTGATGCGCGCGCCGGCGAAGACGTCCAGGACGAGCATGATGCCCGCGACGGCCAGGGCGACACCGGCGAGGGTGAGCTTGCCGGGCGCCCGTTTGGTGGTGGCCCACAGCCAGCCGACCACGAGGATCGGTGCGGTGTACTCCAGCAGCAGGGCGACGCCCACCGACAGGTGCGCGACGGCGTTGTAATAGCAGAGTTGGGCGCCCGCGATCGGGACGAGGCCGTAGGCGATGACGGTCTTACGGTGCGCGAGCGCGTCGCGGACCCAGTCCGGCTTGATGAGGCTGGCGAAGACGGCCATGGCGAGCGCGCCGCCGGCAAGGCGGGCGGTGACGGCGGCGGTGGGCGTCCAGCCGGCTTCCATGAGGGCCTTGGCCAGTGGGCCGGACATACCGAACGCGAAGGCGGAGGCCACGGCGAAGAACATGCCGAGCCGAAAATGACCGGTGTCGGCACGCGCGTCGATCGCGCTCATCGAGAACCCCCGAGCTGTAATGAGTAAAATGCAAGTTGGTCATGACGCTAGTGCGCTAGGAGGTCAGGCGTCAAATGATTTTTACTCATGACACAGAGCTCACGTTGCGGGCCGCGTGTGTGCTGATCAACAGCAATCGGGTCGACGACGAACACCTCGGTGACATGGCGGCGTTGGACACCTGCCTCGACGGGTTCGGCTGGACAGGCCGCCGGGACAGAGACGATGCGGAACTCGCGGCGGTCCATCGACTGCGGGAGCGCATCGGGCGGATCTGGGCCGCCGCCGATGACGAGGAACGTGTCGTCGGTCAGGTGAACGCGCTGCTCGCCGACACCCAGGCCTCGCCGTGGCTGACCCGGCACGCGGAGATGCCCGAATGGCATCTTCACCTGGCGTCGATCCATGACCCGCTGTGGCAACGGATGGGTGCCGAGATGGCCATGGCGCTGGCCGACCTCATCCGTGGCGGGGAACTCCGCCGGCTCAAGATCTGCGCGGCGCCCGACTGCGAGGCGGTGCTGTTCGACGTGTCACGCAACAGGTCTCGGATGTTCTGCGATACCGGGAATTGCGGGAACCGGCAGCATGTGGCGGCTTATCGGGAGAGGGAGCGGTTCAAAGACGGTTGAACTGACTGCCGTTCAACTCGAGGCTGAACTGCTTGAAGATTCGGAAGCGACCGGAATCCCGACGGAATTTGGCCACCCTCGTGACCCGGCCTCTTCAACTCATACGCCTTCGTCGCGCCGGTGACTTTCGGTGGCTCTCCAGATGTTTCTCCACCTGAGCCCCCGCCGTCGCTCTGACCGGTTCCGTTGTCCGGATCGCTGCCGCTCGTCGGAGTTGAATCCTGAGTTGAACTTGTGGAAGTGCCTTCAGTTGTCGTTGACCCGGTGTTCCACCATGACGTCGTGGCGCCGGAATCGGGTGTCGCTGCCGCGGAATACAGCGACTTCGGTTCGGGCGGTGCGGTGTCCCCGTATCCGCCCGATCCGGACTCGGTCGCATAGGCCGAACCCACCGGGCGCCGTTGGCTGCCAGATGATGGCGGACGAGACGACTTGCCCCCCTCGTGCGGAGGTGGAACCGGTACTTTGGCCTGATGCGGCCTCGATTCTTGGTAGGCCGCGCTCGGTGGTAGGTACTCGGGCGCAGCCGGAGGCGCGGCAGACTGCTCCAAATACTGCCGCCAGGCCTGCAGGGTCATCAACAGCTGCTGGGTGTAATCCGTTGGCGGAGCTGATGAATAGGCAGGCGGGCCGACCAAGGGAGGTGGCATCGGCGGCATGGCCGGCGGCATCTGCATGGGCGGCCCCGCTGCCATGGGCCACTGCGCTGCGGCGGGCAGACCGAGTCCCATCGTGGCCGTACCTGCCAACTGCTCCAGGTACTGACGCCAAGCCTGAAGGTAGGCAAGGAGGTTCGGGTCGAACTGTGGTGCGGTCATGTGTCGGCCTCCGGAATCTGAAACGGTGGTAGGTGGCTGGCGGCGTACGGTGTCGCCGGTGTGTCCAACGGATGGGGCAGCGATTCCACGGCGAAATCGGAATCGAGGACCCGCAGTGGGCGGGCGTCGGCCGGCTCACGGTTCTCGATATCGAAGATGTAGCAGTAGTCCCCCGCGGGGGTGGGCATCCGGATGGGGCTGGACAACCCTTGGTCCAGAAACCCGTAGGGAAATCGCCAGTCGAGTGTTGTGTCTTCCCGAAGGTCGGTGCCGCCCGATCCCACCCATACGTAGTGGTCCAGGATGGCGTTGACGGCATGGCGTCCTGATTCGCAGGCGGCCTCCATCGACGTCATCCGGGTGAACGTCTTGGTCCAGGTACCCGCGAACACCACCGAATTGTGATGCACCTGGTAACCACCGTGACGGGCCTGCCACACATTGCGTAATTCCAACTCTTCGAGCCACCACTCCTCGGTGGGCCGATAGGTCCACGATGTCCCGTGCGGGTTCCAGGGGTCGCCGCCCGGACGATTGGGCCAGTCGCCGATGATCGGCACGAGATAGGGGGTTTCGTTCCGGACGATGCGGCCGGTTCCCGCGGCGGTGACCAGTCCCCGGTCCAGCGTGTACCACGCCGGCCATGGCACGATCTCTTCCGGGGAGCTGCCGGCGTCGCTGGTGAGGGCACCCACGATCTGTCGCCAAATCTCGGCAGCAAGTTCGTCAGGCGTGCAGTCGCGGGCCGCTTTGCCGCGGCCCGTCTCGTCGACCAGATGTCCTGACGGCTTGTTGAAGTCACCGATGTCGACCGACAGCACCGAGACGTAGCCGTCACAGGCCAGATTGGGCCGCTTCTCCCACAGGCCGTGTTGATTGATCGAGGACAGTGCCCATTCGGTTCCCGAGTAGTACATGTGGCCTCGGAGCAATTGGAACTCCGTGTCGAAAAAATACTGGATGCCCGACAGGGTTTGGAAACGATCCCACGGCACGCGGCCCATCATGTCCATCGCATATGGATCACGGCGCGCCCCGGAGCGGGTGGCGCTCGGCTGCAACGGTCCATCGGACGGCGGAGCGAGCGTCGAGAACCCGTCAAGGTCGGCCACCGTGCCCCCAGTTCGCGCTGCGCGCAGCGCCATCGTGATTCTCTCGGCCGACGGGGCGTCGACGGCGACGACGGTGTAATCCGGGGTGACCCGCGTGCCATCGGCGAACGTGACGCACACGCGGGGCCGTAGGTGTGGCGGCCGAAGATCAACCGCAGGCGGATCGAGGCACTCGGCCGAAGCGCGCACGAAGCGAACGCCGATCTGTGTCAGGTGGCGATACCAATGGTCGAACCATGACTCGGTAGTCGGGGCGTTGAGGACTCCGTCGGCCTTGTTGTCCCGCCGGTCCATCTGCAGCTGTAGCTGTAGATAGGTGGTTATGTTGGTGCGGGCGTCGCCCCATCGCGAATCGAATGCGGCCAGGACTCTGGGCATTTCGAGTAGCAGAGCTTCGAACTGTGGCGTGTAGGAGAACCTTCGGTTACCGTCGGCCTCCCGTCCGACGAAATAGTCATATGCAGATAGGTTCTGTAGTTCGGTGGCGCGCCGTACCGGACTGGTGACCAGGTAGCGCAACAACCGGCTGACGAATGTCTGCACGTCGGTGACGCTGAAGCCCAAGCTGGTTAGTTGGCTTGTGAAGCTTATGAATTCGGCAAGGCTGCGCGGCGCTTCCCGTGGGAATACCAACGAAGGTTTACCGGCCACGGTAGTTCCTTGGGTCACCACTCGCCGAACGTTCTCCAGGACGGTGCGTGATGTAGTCACCCAGTGCTCGGAGTCAGTTCTCGACGTTGGGCGTTGGTAGATCGGGATGCGGTTGAATAGGTCCCAGGTGTGCAAGTAATAAGCCGGGAAGAAACGGAACCCGTGTTCGCCGGCCACTGCTTGGCCGGGGGTCGGCGGACGGCCTCGCCTGCCGGGAAAGGGGCGTAGTTCGGCATGAGATCCGCTGTGCGGTAGGGGTTTCGCATATTGAGATGCAGCGAGACCACCAAGCTTGACGGGTGGGTAGCCCCCTCCGGGATCGTTGCGCTCATCGGCGCGCGGTTCATAGACGGTGACCTCGAAACCACGTTCAGCGAGTTCTTGGGCGGCGCTGAGGCCGGCTATGCCCGCGCCTAGAACTGCCACGGTGGGGCGACGGTGGCAGGAGGCCGGCGGGATGATCGCCGGGCTCACGGCACTCCTGCCCGAAGGCCGGAGAGTAGCGCCGGGTGCGACGGAGCGCGGACAGCGGCATGGACGTAGGCGCGCATCGTGTCGTGTGCGCGCATGATGTCGTCGAGTGTCCCGCGGACCTGCACCGCACCGCTCTCGACGGCACGGTCGAGGCTGATCGCGGCATCGAGAATGTCGAGGATGCTGGTTCGGGTGGTGACGACGCAGGTGTCTGCGCCGGTATCGCGTCCGGAGGTAACCTCGAGGCGTGGTCCGCCGCGCAGAGAGAAACACTCGCCGTCCACATTGAAGTCGACTACCAGCGGACCGAGCGTATGAAGCACCAGACGGTAGCTGTCCGGCACCTCGTCAGCGAGGTGTGCGACTGACTGCCGCAGCAGCGACGAAACCTGTTCAGCCATGGAGAAACTCGAATACGCCGGTACCGATGAAGTCTATCTTCTCGCCGTTGATCGAGCCTGTCATCCGGGCGGTCCCGCTGGACTCGCACAGCACGATCGTCCCGTCCAGTGACACTTCACTGGGCTGTGCCAGCCGAGCATAGGACGCGGGAAAGAACTCGGCGTGCACCATGTCGCCGCACCGAGCTGCCGTGACGTCGATCTTGGCTGGAACGCCAGGGACTTCGCCGTCAAGCAGCAGTCGCATCGGTGGCGGCAGGGTGCAATCGGCGGCCCGACCGAGCGAACCCGAAGTTCGCACCTGCACGGATGCGTGCCGGAAGATGGCCGCGGGTTCGTCGTGATGCCACACATACAAAGCCTGGGACAGGTAGCGAAGTCGTCGCTTGTCGGTCATCCGCAAATAGACCAATGACCAGGGGTCGTTCGAATCGTGCGGAAGTACTGTGCCCCATTCCCACCCGAAGTCATCGCCCCACCAGAACCGGCCCCAGTTGTGGTCGTGGTAGGAGACGTCGTTGTCGAACCGGTGCTCCCGCCCGCGGATGCGTACCCAACCGTGGGCGTGCAATCGAGGCACGAACAACCAGTTCATCCGCCCGGTCCCCAGCGGCTGGTTGTTCACGACGAACGGTTGGCTGGCCGATGTGAAATCCAGCTCAGCTTCGATGCCTTGGGAGGGAAGGCTGATCGTCACCTGATAGCCGTTCGGTCGGATCAGCATGCGATTGGCGCCGATCGTCACGTCGCCGAGGCAAGGCGAGATGGTGACGTCCGACTCTTCGAATCGTGCGATCTCACCGCGCCATTGGGCGTCGTGGCCGATCACGATGACGCGGGGAACCAGGCGGAATCGTCCGCCAGGAGCTGTCTCATTGTTGAGGCTGAAGTTGATCAACAGGCGGAAGCCGTCCGCGTGGATGACGAAGTGGTGCCATTCCTTGAAACCATCCGGTTCGGCGGTTCCGAGCATCGGTGTCCGCATGAAGTCGCTCGTCGCCAATGATGCCGTCACCGCAACCACCGCCCGGTATCCGGGGGAGTGGCGGCTTCGGCCGTCGGCTGTTCTTCGGGTGGCGCCGGGACAGCAAGTCTCTCGATTCCAGCCGCGGTGCTGGCCAGGCCGAGAAGCAGGTACACGAAATCATCGGCTTCACGCGGGCTGCCCGCCACATCTGCGGCCAGTGAGTGCACCACGCTTCCCAGTCCGGCCACACCCACCAAGTAGCTGATGAAGGTGCTCTGCTCGGCATGGGCCGACTGCGGATCGGTGAGCGTCATGCGAAACCATCCGGCCGAAGGCGGGCGAGCACCGAGTCATCGAGGCCGTGCCCGATGATGGCATCAGCCAGCAGCTCCGACCAAGCGGCAGGAGCGGCATGCGGTTCGGCGGGACCGTCAAGCACGTTGAGAGTCAACGTCTCCCAGATTCGTCGCAGATTCTCCACGGCATCGGATGCTGCAAGCGCATCACGTAACTGTCCGCCGGCAGGTGTCTGTGCGTACCGCTTGCCCTCGGCTACCAAGACGTCGTGCAGGTTTCGCGCGGCGACCGGATTGCCGAGAACCGCGCGACGCGCGCCCATCAGGAGCTCGAACATTGCTCGCTCTGAGCCTTCAGACTTGTCTGGTGGAGCAGGAAGTAATTGGGGCGCACTGTGTTCGACAAGATCGAGGGTGGCTTCCCTGATTCGCTCCAACTCGGCCAGCATGCCGATCAGCACTTCGGGGTTCATCGGGATCGCCCGTGTACGTAGTCGACCAGGCCGGCGAGCATGTCGCGGTGTTGACTGGGGGGCAGCCAGTCAAGGTCGGCGAGTATGGTGGCGGCTTCCCTGGCGTGCTGGGCGGCGACATTCCGTGCATGGGTGAGTGAGCCGACGCGCTGCATCAATTCGAAGATCCAGCGAATGTCATCGAGACTCTTGGATTCCAAATGGTGCTGGTCTCGAAGAAATCCGATGATCTCGGCTCGCCCGCCGTGGGAGAGCTCGCCACGCCGGGTCAGCCGCTCCAATAGATCGGTGAGGCTGAGTTCATCGTCTGTGTTGGGACGTCGCCGGGCCATGATCTGCACGGCGCGGTCTCGTTCATCCGCGGTTGCACATCGCAGGGCGTGCAGCAGCATCAGTGTCCGCTTGCCCTCCCAAAGGTCACCGCCGATCTCTTTGCCGTAGTCCTCCGGGTCGGCCCTCAGATTCAGCAGATCATCGGTGATCTGGAAGGCCGCGCCGATGTGCCTGCCGAAGGACTCCAGCGGAGCGAGCTGATCGAGATCGGCGCCCGCGGCCAGTGCGCCGGCCTGCAGCGGGGTGATGAATGAGTACCAGCTCGTCTTGAGCTCGACCATCCTCAGGTAGTCAGTGTCATCCAGCTCCCAGGCATTGGATTTGACCCATTCGAGTTCGAGAGCCTGCCCGTCGACGGTCTGCCGGGTCATGTGCGCGACGGCGCGCAGGATGCGCAGTGCGGGCCCGAGGCCGACCCGTTCCACATTGTCCAGCAGGGGCTGCAGGGTGAGTGAGAGCATGGCGTCGCCGACATTGACGGCGATGGGAATGCCGTGGTCGATGTGCAAGGTGGGTTTGCCGCGGCGCCACCAGGACTCATCCTCGATGTCGTCGTGGATGAGGAACGCGTTGTGATAGAGCTCCAGGGTGGCGGCTGTCGGTAGGACCGCATCGAGGTGGCCGCCGAGGCCCAGGCAGATAGCGATGCTGAGAGCCGGCCGTAGCGCTTTTCCTCCGCGCAACGGATAGTCGAGGATCAGGTCGTGCAGGCTGCTGGATCCCTGTCGGCCGGACCCGTAGAGGCGGTCGATCTCACCGTCGCAGACTTCCTTGCAGTGGGCGAGATATTGCCCCAGTGTGTCTGTGATTGCCGTGGGCGGGTCATCACTCTTTGATGACGACGATGCCACCCGCATCCTTGATCCTTAGCGCGTAGCGAATGCGGACCGCGAGTTCGACCTTGCTGTCGGGTGCCTCACCGACGAGCTCGAGGCTGGGGGTAACGCTGACTGCAAGATCGACCGGCTCCTCGCCTGGGGAGGCGCCGGGTGCACCGCCGTGGGCGATGCGCTGTCGTCGACCAAGCAGAACCATCCGGATCTTCTTGTTGGCGGCAGCGGAATTTACGACCTTTGAAGCTCGGTGGAGCGAGTTGATAGTCGCGGCTGTGAACAAAGAATCAGCGATGGAGTATCCGCTTACCAATTGTGTGACGGCAATGAGACCCGGCGTGTTCGTGATCAGACACGAGGGCGCCCGATACCCCTTGTCTTCGACATTCGCTCGAGCCGGAAGCAGTTGGTCGAGGATTTCTTGCGGCTTGGTCCCGACCAGCACGAGGTCGGCCCACGACGATCCGTTTCGCAACGCCGGGATGACTCTGTCATCCACCGCCTTGGCGAGATCGACTGTCCGCGCAATTACCTCAGCCAACAGGGGGTCAGGTGTCGGAGCCTGCGCCTGGACGAGAGTGACCTTGAAACTGATGTATTCGAGTTCGATGGGAATGAAGCCCGGGTTGTTCACGACGTCGTTGCGCACCAGTGTCTGGCCCGGATCCCCGGTATCCCAGTGTGCGATCGATTGCCACGCTATGGATGTCTGTTCGAAAGTCTCTTGA
Organism: Mycobacterium sp. P2_H7; assembly: GCF_056403275.1. Classification (NCBI taxonomy): domain Bacteria; kingdom Bacillati; phylum Actinomycetota; class Actinomycetes; order Mycobacteriales; family Mycobacteriaceae; genus Mycobacterium; species Mycobacterium sp. P2_H7. The sequence goes on from NZ_JBFUFU010000026.1 coordinate 64,252, forward strand.
ATGGTCCGGTTGGCAAGGGCTAACCGCTCTGCACTTAGGTACATGCCGACTCCCTGAGGTTCGGCTCAAATCATCGCAGACCTATGTGTTTCCTGTGTCCGAGTTGGTGTCCGTCAATCGGCGTATTTCTGTCCTAGCGAGACCTCTTGACCTGGGGGAAGCTCGCCCCGGGCCATCGAATCGCAGTGTGCGATGTGCAGGGTGGCCACGGCATCGTCCGGTAGCAATTCATGGCATCGCTCGAAGGCGGCTCGCGCCGCATCCGCATCGCCCGCGTCAAACAGTGCGAAGGCTTCGTCGAAGGCCCGCTGCGCCGAATTCTTGGCAAACCGAACGGCTTCCGGATCTTCGTCGTAGACCTCGTAGATCGTGACCGGCTGGCGCCGATTCACCACCATCACCCGTTCCATCCGGCGAATGCAGAACTGGGCTGGATCGTCCAACTGCGCAAGGGTCGCGTCCGAGATGAGCATCGCCGAGTCGTAACGCTTGTTGGTGCACTCGATACGTGCGGCAAGGTTGACGGCGTCACCGATGGTGCTCAGCACCATCCGGTTGACACCGCCCACCAGGCCGAGACCGACGATCCCGGTATTGATCCCGATGCCCACCCGGAGTTCTTCTGAACCGTGAGCCACGCGTTCGACGTTGTGCTTGCGCAGTGAGCGCAGCATGCCGAGCCCGGCCCGCACGGCATCGTCGGGAGTACCGTCGAACACTGCCAGGACCTCGTCGCCGCGCATGTCCTGGATGATGCCGTTGCAGGCAACGATCGGCAGTTCCACCGCACGCAGGAATCCGGTCGCCAGATTGTTGGCTTCCAGCACATCCATGTCTTCGAGCAATGTGGTGTAGCCCCTGATATCGGAGATGAGCACCGTCATCTGACGCTCGACGCGGTAGCCGCTGCGCACCCGGCGGACGTCATCGATGTCCAGCATGCGCAACAACTGATTGGGGACGAACTTGGATTGGACGTCCATCAGGGACTGCCGATGTTCGTCAGCGGCGCGCAGTTGGGCTTCGAGCTGAAAGTTCCAGAGCGGCGCCGCAGCTTGCGCGCACAGGAAGGTCATCGCTTCTTCGTCCCGTGCGGAGAAATGCTGACCGGCCGCCCGTTCGGCGTAAAGCACTCCGATTGTTCTGTCCTGCAATCTGATCGGTGCGGACAAGATGGGCGGGTTCGAGGCGACGTTCACGAGCGCGCCGGATTCCATGACGCGGCGCACGACCGCGTTGTCGTAGGGCACCTCCGTCCAAGGCCCGTCGATGGTGTTGGTGATCCCGGCCTGGTGGACTGCGCGGACTGCCAACTGATCTGGTTCGCCCGTGAGGCAGAGAACCCGTTCGGCACCGGTCATATCGGCTGCGGCCCCCAGGGCGAGTTGGGCCAGGCTCTCCGGCGTTCGCGCGGTGGCGAGGGTGCGCACCAGTTGGCGCGCACCCCCGGGATCGATCCCGCCCTCGGGCTGCACGAGAGCACGACTGAGGAGCCACGGATGGTCACGCGCGAGTCGGTCGGTCCGCAGGATGAACCCCAGCGCCAACCATCGTTGGTAGGCCGTCCGCAGCATGTGCTCGTGCAGTCGGGTCCGACCGATTCCGGAGTACAGGGTGGCCGCTTCCTCGTGTGCGAGCGCAGCGATCAGGGGAAGCTGGTGCTCTTCGGCAAGCTCGACGGCTTTGTCGAGAAATCGTTCGGCTTCGCGAACCCGCCCACGAGCGCGTGCCCAAGCCCCCTCTACCAGCGCGCACGGTGCGGCGTAATTGGCCGGCGCCCCCGCCGCCCACTTCCTGTGCAGCGACAGCGACCGTTGCACAACCTTCTTCGTCGCGCGCTCGTCGGGTGCGGCGTGAATGTGGCTGAGGGCGCTCACCATATGCACGAGCTGAAGTGTGGTCGTCCCAGTGGTGCCGCCGAGATGCTGCATCACCTCGTCGGTGACGCCGACTGCGCCTGCATAGTCGCCGCTCCAGAAATAGAGGCCCTGTTTGACGTCGGCCGCGACGCTGAGCGCCACCTCGTCGCCTTCACGGCGTGCCGCAGGCACGATTTCACGTTCGTCGTAACCGCTCTCACCGGCGACGAGCATCGGATCTTCGCTGCGTCCCAGCAAGTTGAGGCAGAGTTGCTGGAGGGCCTGGCTCAGCGTGCTGGGTACGGGCTGCGAACGGATCTGTGGGATGAGAGACCTTGCCAGCGTGTCGATCTCGCTCAGCGGGCTACCCACGAAGAAGGACTGGGAGATCAGCACAGTGACCAGAAATCCCGCGTACTCCTGATCCCCTTGGTTGAGTGCCAGCGTGATGGCCTCGCGGGTTTGGCTCAAGCCGTCGCGAACCGGGTGGCGCCAGTGCCGGATGAAGTTCAAATAGAGGAACAGTGTCTCCGGCCTGGCGTTCTGGAACTCTGCCCGTTCGGTCAGCTGCAAGGCGACTTCACCGAAGCGTTGCGCTCCGGCCCGGTCGCCCGCTATCACCAGCAGAACGCCATAACTGACGAGGACCAAAGGGGACGACGGCGTGTGACCGTATTTCAAAGTGAGCGCGAGTTGCTTGCGGACGATCAGTGGGAAGAGGTTGGGTCGTGCGATGTAGGACATACTGCGCATCTCGGCGAGAATGCGTTGCGCTTCGATGACACGTCGGTCTGTGCACTCCGGCAAGTCCAGCAGTTGCTCGGTACTCCACCGACTCGCGGTGAGTTTCATACGGCCCAACGCGGTGAGAATTCGGGGCTTACCGGCGTCGGCGGGCAGCGGCTCGCCGAGCCCCGCGAGGGCGTCCAGTCCGATAGCCAACGCATCCTGCAGTCGGTTCTGGGCAATTCGGCCTTTGAGTCGTAGATAGGCGAGTCGAGCACGATCGGCGGGATCACGCAGCACGCCTTCCGCTTCATCGAGCAAGGCGTGCAACACCGGGATGTCGCCCACCAACAGCGCCGCCTCCGCGGCATCGAGTTGCAGTTCGAGCGTCAGCGCGAAATCCGATGACCATCGTCGCTCACCCAGAAGGGTCAGTGCGTTGCGGCAGTAGTCCAGGCACAGCGGAAAGGACGCCTGCGCGCGGGCTTTCCGAGCCGCCCGTTTCAACAGGTCGACAAACCGGAGGCGCTCCTCGAACTCGACGGCTTCCTCGCCGCCCAAGCTGATGTGGCGGGCGGCCTCGAAGAGCCGGTCATCGCCCAATCTGACCAATCGACGGCCGATACCCAGATGAATTTGCCGGCGCGACTCCTCCGAGAGGCCTTCGCGAGCAGACTCGGTCACCCTGTCGTGGCTGAAGCGATAGCGGGCATCGCGGCTGATGACGTTGGCGATCCGCTGTCCGTGGTTGTCGAGGGCTTCGATCAAGCGCAGCTCGAGGGCCGACCAGATCGCGTGTGCGACTACGTCCGCGGGCGCTGTTGCGGCCGCTGTGGCGTCGTCGAGGTCGAACTCGCTGCCGATGCACGTGAGTGAGCGCAGCACGTCACGGTCGCTCGCGCCCAGTTGGTCGAGGTACCGACCGAGGAATTCCGCGGCGGATGCCGAGATCTCGATCGAACTGAGGATCCGGAGGTCCCACCTGGGCTGACCGCTGGGTCCGTCGGGAACCAGAGCTCCGGTCTGTTGCGCGCGGTACAGCAGCTGACGAATCTGAAGGGGGTTACCGTCCGTCCGGTGATGAAACTCGGCCGCGACGTCGCCGAGTTCGACGCTCCGACCGCTGGCGCCGGCAAGCAATTCCTCAACGTCAGGTCGGGACAGCGGCTCAAGGTCGATGAGGCGAATCTCCGGCGCCGATATGCCGGCATCGACGGGGTCGAACTCGCCGGCTCGATGGGCGCCGACGACAAGCACGTTGCGCAATGACACTGTCAGTAGCTCGGTCAGGAACATCAGGGAATCGCGATCCGCCCACTGCAGGTCGTCGATTGCGAGCACCACGGCTCGGAACCCCGCGGTTTCAGCCAGCAGCTGGATGATGGCGCGATGGAGCCGCCGGCGGGTATCAGCCGCCGACTGCAGCACCGACGCATCTCCGGTCGGGGAGTGGAGGTGGGCCAACTCGGGCACGAGTTCGCCGAGGACCATCGCAAGTGATTGAGTGCCACTGATCAGGCCAGAGCGCCAATGGTTGCGTTCGGCGGTGGGGGCGGCCTCCATGGTCCGCACGAGTGCACTGAGGGCCTCTCCCATTGCGGCATACGGTGCGGGCGCCCCGTCGCGACACCGCCCGTAGGCGAAGACGCAGTTCCGTTCCGATATCTCTGCGCCGAAGGCCTGGACCAGGGTTGACTTGCCCACTCCGGATACACCACTGATCAGGACGCAGGCGCCGTCAGCCCGGCCGGCAGAATCCACGGCCGTGCGCAGGTCGATCATCTCCTGGCGCCGGTCGACCACCCGTCCGTCGAAATCGAGTACCGGGGTTGTCACTGCCGGACGGGCTCCATTCTCGTGACGGCCCCTCCCACGCGCTGTGGCTGATGGTTCGCTTGTGTGGCTGCGAATGCGTCAGCTTAGCGTTTCCGCCTACGTGAGAGTTGACGATGAATGCGGTTCCTGTGAGAAATTCCGCGTGGCGAACCGAACATTTGGACCGACCTCATTTGCTGAAATCGTCGTCGTGTTGCCGGGCAATCGATTGCCCCGCAACACATTAACTTGTCATCGCAAATAGATTGGTGCGGCTGTGGCCCTCGAACCGCCCTTAGGCTCGACACCGGGGGACATGGATGAACCGGGACTCGACCACCACGCTGCACGCCAGCGGCCACCGCTTTCTGGTGCGCCGCATGGAGTACGCGCTGGCGTGCCGGGACACCCGCATGCTCGACGACCCGATCCGCGCGCAGTCCTTGGCGCTTGCCGTGGGTGCCCTGCTGACCATCATCGCCGTCGGCGTCTTCATGGCGCTGGCGTTGATGCGGCCCCACGGCACCATCGGATCCGCACCCGTCGTCATCGCCCGCGAATCGGGTGCGATCTACGTGCAGGTCGGCGACACCTTGCACCCGGCGATGAATCTCGCATCGGCTCGGTTGATCGCCCGCACGCCCGCGACGCCGGTTCTGGTCAGCACCGCGAGCATCGCCGCGGCCAAGCGTGGTCCGCTGATGGGAATCCCCGGGGCACCGGCGACCCTGCCCGCCGTGACGTCGGGCACGGCGGTCTGGACGGTCTGTGATGGCAAGGTGACGACGGTGTTCGTCGGCGCCGCGCGCGACGACCCGGTCGCGCCACCGCTGCTCGTGCGTCCCGCCGGGGATAGCGCGGCCATCGTGTATCTGCTCTACGACGGACGGCGTGCCCTCGTCGACCTACGCGACCGGGTGGTGGTCCGGGCGCTGCGTCTCGACGGTGTTGAACCACTACGACTCTCGCGCGTCGCGTTGAACCTGCTGCCCGAGGTGGCGCCGATCCGGGTGCCCGTCATCGACAAGGTGGGCACGCCTGGTCCCCGTCAACTTCCGGGGAGCCGCGTGGGAACGGTCCTGCAGGTGCACCGCGCCGACGCAGCCCCGGACAACTACGTGGTACTTCCGTCGGGAATACAGCGAGTCAGCCCGGTGGCAGCCGATCTCGTCCGGTTCGCCGTGGCGCAGGCCGACCCCATCCGAGAGGTACCGGCAGACCGAATCGCGAATGTTCCCGTCGTCGAATCACTTCCGCTGCGGCATCTCCCGCAGAACGGTGCCACACCGGCCGGGGATCAACTCACCACGCCGGTCTGCGTGCGCTGGGTGCCGCGCCAGGTCGGTGCGGCCCCGGAGGTGACCGTGACGGCCGCGACAACCCCGCCGTCACAACCTCCTCCGGTCACGCTGGCTCAAGCGGACGGCGACGGCCCACACATCGACGCCGCCACGATCTCGGAGGGCGCGTACGTGCACGCGACCGGTGCCGCAGGGACGGGAGCCGCAACGGGGCCACTGTTCTTCATCGACCAGGCAGGTGTGGCATACGGCGTGGACGGATCCGAAACCGCACACAGCCTGGGGCTGCCCGATTCGCCAGGCAGCGGGCCGTGGCCGGTTCTCGCGTCCTTACCGCGGGGGCCCGCTCTGAGCGCCGCCGACGCCTCAGTCCAACGGGATGGTCTCCCGCCTCCGGCGTAGCCGCGGCACCGAGATCAGCACGGCGGCAACGGCGAGACACATCGCCGCGCCCACCAACGCCGGACGCGCGGTGCCCACGGAGATGTCTACGCCCGGGAGCGGCGCAGCCGGTGCAAACGGAGTACGTGGTGTGGTTCCTGGGCCGACATCGTCGAGCGCGCCCACCACATCGACGATGCCGCGGCCCAGCGCGGGGTTCCAGCCGGATCCCGGCGTCAGGGCGGTGTCCTCGATGCGCTTCATCACTTGCCGGGCCGTCAGGTGTGGCACCGCCGCACGCAGCAGCGCCACCGCTCCCGCCACCATCGGCGCGGAATAGCTCGTTCCGGAGATGCTCCGGGGCTCGCCATCATCGGATGACTGGTTCACCACGCCTTCACCGGCCGGGCTCAGTGACGTGACATCCTCTGCAGGCGCGGCCACATCCACCCACGGACCGCCCAGACTGAATTCCGACGCTGTGCCGTCAGCGCGCGCCGAGCCGACGGTCAGCACGTAGTCGTCATACCAACACGGGCTTGCCACCACGTCGACGTGTTCCCAGTCCGGCCGGCCTGCGGATAACGGATTCTGCTTCGGGCAGCTGCCGTGTCCACCGACGTTGCCCGCCGCTGCCACCACCACCGCGTTCTTGACATCCACCGCGTAGGCCAGGGCCGCTCCGAGCGCACGATCGTCGAGGACGTCGTCGGCAGCGACGCACGCCACCGACGAGATGTTGATGACCGTCGCGCCGCGGTCCGCAGCCAGTCGCACCGCCGCTGCCAGCGTGTCGACGTCACCCACACCCTCACCGCCGTCCACGTCGCGGAATCGGCTGCTGGACTGACGGATACCGAGGATTGTGGCCTCCGGCGCGATACCGCTGAACCCCGACTCCTCGTCGAGTGCCGCGCCGATGATGCCCGCAACGATGGTCCCGTGCCCATCACAATCCTCGGTTCCGTCACCCGTGCCGACGAAGTCTCCGCCGGGCACCAAGTGAGGCAGCAAGCGGTGGCGGGCCACCCCAGTGTCGATGACCGCCACCGTCTGGCCGGCACCGCGGGTCACCGCCCACGCCGCTTGGAGGTCGGGTCGGTCGGGCAGTCGTCGGGTGACGGAATCCGCTGCGACGGCGCACTCCTTGGATCGCTCGGTCTGGAACGGAGGTGCCGCTGGGCCTGGCCGGGGCAAGAACGACGGGTCCACCGGTGGCGGGGAAACTGCTCGCGCCGTCGGTGCGCAGACGATCGGGACAGTGGCCAGGATTGCCGCGGCGAGGAGCGCCGCCATGCGTGTCACCACGGCATGTTCATGTTCCGGGCGACGCCGAACAATCCGGAAGTCCAACCGGCCAAGGGGATTACGGACACCAGCAGCGCACCCTCGAGCACGTCGACGTAGCGAGCCCAGGACGGGCTGACCGAATGTCGTTGCGCGTAGAGGCTGCCAGCCACCCCTACACTCGTGACCGCGAGCCAGCCGGCGTGCGCGGGCACCGATAGTAAGAGAATGACCGAAGTTGCTGTGGCGCAGACCAGTCCACCGGACACCACGGCGATTCTACAGTCACCGTCGGCAAACAGGCGTGACCGCAGAAACAGCACCCCCGCCACCACGGCGGGCAACACCGGGCCGGCCGCGGGCACGGAACCGGCCTCTGCGTAGCCGACTGCCAACACCGCAGCACCCGTCGCGGCGGCAGCGGCGCTACCCGACACGACCCCGGCCAGCACCGCGCGTGCGTGCACTGCGCGTCGGTCGGTCACGGCCGACTCCGTGTGCCCGGTGAGCGCCGGGGTCAATCCCGTCAGCATGATCACCAGCCGGGCAGCGGTGCCGAGGGTGCTCAGTGCGGCGAGGGTGAGGATGGCGGCGACGACGAGCATTCCGACCGGTGTGACCACGGCGGGCGTGACCGCCACCGCCACCAGGGCAGCGAAGGTCGCGCAGGCGGTGAGAAGTGTTGTACCGCTGCGCGTCAGCCGCAGGAGTGCGATGGACGACACCGCCGCGGCAGCGGATCCCAGCAACACATTCGCAGCATGCGGTGACGTCCCGATAACGAGATACCCAGTCGCCGCGCTGAATATCACCGCGACGACGCACGATGCCATGCGCGCGCCCGGCGCGCGCCGCGCGACCACCGCAGCGATGGCCACGGTGGCAGCGCCGATGGCTGCCGACACCACTGGATTGCCGTCCATCGCCAACGGGGCCATCAGGGTGGCGACGGCCACCGCGGCGCACCACGCCCACGCCTCGGATACCCGCGCGGTGGGGCGTGGCGCCTGCGCCGAATCGACCGTGCGGAATTGCCCGGGGGCGGTACGGGCGAACGTTGGTACGGGCGCGCCGGACATGGTGAGAACGTCGCCGTCGTGAACACCGCACTCCCGCAGCGTCATCGCAGCATCGAGCCACTCGCCGAGTGGCCGGCGCAGGTGCCAGGTGCGGGTGACATCGGCGCGCACGTCGTGCCCGGCGACGAGATCGACGAGGTCCGGCAGCAAGGCCGCAAGCGGTAAACCCCGCGGCAGGGCCACATCGACCAGCACGCCCGACCATGCGACCGACACCCGGCACAGCGAATCTTCCACCGCAGCAACCCTCCTCACACGTGGCTTCACGTTACGCACCCCGGGCGGGGTGCCGGCGCACCAAAATTGAGCGGAACCGAGTGGCGTCCCGGTGCGTCGAACCCATTGTGGAAACCGTGAAGCCGCCGCCTTCGGGTGCCGTCGAACTGCGACGTCCGCCGGACCTGCCTGGCACCCCGCCGATCAATCCGCTGACCCGCCTGCTTCCGGTGGTCATGCTGGTGGCCGTCGGGGGAATGGCCGCGGTGTACCTGACCTCTGGGCAGACGACGGCGCGGAATCCGATGTTCCTGCTCTTTCCCGTCATGATGCTGGCATCCGCGTTGGGTACGTTGGCGCACACCTTCCGCGGCCGCACCGGCGAGATCAACGCCTCACGTCGCAGCTATCTGCGCTATCTCGACGCGGTGTCCGATGATGCCGCGGATACCGCGCGCCACCAGCATGAGTACCTGCATCGGATGCACCCCGAACCTGGTGGGCTGTGGACTCTGGTCGATGGCCCGCGCAGGTGGGAGCGCCGCCCCGGTGACCGGGACTTCGGGGTGATCAGGGTGGGCCTCGGGGCCGTCGCGCTCTCGACACCGCTGGTCGGTCCGTCGTCCGGCCTCACGGAGGAGACGGACCCGGTGACGGTCGGTGCGCTGAACGAGGTGCTGGAGGCGTGGGCGTTACTCGACGATGTCCCGGTCACCCTCACCTTGGAAGACGGTGCCCGGCTGCCGTTCGGTACGGGCCGGGACCTGGTGCGGGCCATGGTCTGTCAGTTGGCCGTGCTGCACAGCCCGCGCGACGTGAAGGTTGCGGTCGTCGTGCCCGCCGGTGATACACACTGGGATTGGCTGAAATGGCTCCCGCACCATGGTGATCACCGCGGGGCCGATGCCGTGGGCCCGCGCAGGCTCACCTTTGCCGACCTCGCCACTGCGCTGGAAACCTGTGCAACGCTCGGAGCCGTCCAGATGGTGATCATCGCGGACGGGGTGGATGTCTCGAGCGTGGAGATCACGTCCGGGGTGACGGTGCTCGACATCACCGACGACGGGGTCGCTGCGCCTCGCGCGGGATGGCGTCCGGACGGTCTCGGCACTGCCGAGGCGTTGATCTGTGCTCGCAGGCTTGCTCGGTACCTCTCCGATGTGCCCGCTGGGGCATCGCCGGGATGGCCCGACCTGGTCGGTGTCGGGTCATCAGGTGTGTTCGACCCGGCCGTGGGATGGCGTCCACGGGCGGATGAGGACCGGCTTCGGGTACCCATCGGCTTCATCGACACCGCCGACCGGCGCGGAGATCCGCTCGCACTGGACATCAAGGAAGCGGCCTACGGCGGCATGGGACCGCACGGCCTGTGCATCGGTGCGACGGGTTCAGGAAAGTCCGAGTTCCTGCGCACCTTGATCCTCGGGCTGATCGCCACCCACCCGCCCGATGAGCTGAACCTTGCGTTGATCGACTTCAAGGGCGGTGCGACATTTCTCGGACTGGACCGAGCCGCTCATGTGGCCGCCGTCATCACCAACCTCGCCGATGAAGCACACCTGGTGGACCGGATGCGGGATGCGCTGACCGGTGAGATGAACCGCAGGCAGGAGCTGTTACGTGCGGCCGGAAACCTGGCCGGGGTGCACGAGTACCGGCTGGCGCGGGCCGCCGGCGCGGACCTGCCCGCGCTGCCCGTGCTGTTCATCGTCGTCGACGAGTTCTCCGAACTGCTCAGCCGGCAGCCCGATTTCGCCGAACTGTTCGTCGCGATCGGTCGGGTCGGCCGCTCCCTGGGCATGCATCTGCTGTTGGCGAGCCAGCGTTTCGACGAGGGCCGGATGCGAGGTCTGGACACCCATCTGTCGTACCGGGTGTGCCTGAAGACGTTCTCCACCAGTGAATCCCGGGCCGTGCTCGGCATTCCGGACGCCTATCATCTCCCGGCTGCTCCCGGGTCGGCCTACCTCAGGACGCCGGCGGGGGAGACGGTCCGTTTCCGCACCGCATTCGTGTCGGGACCGATCAGGGAATCGGCGCCGACGCACCCGGACGTGSCGCGCCTGTTCACCGCGGCACCCGTGGACCACGACAGGGCTGCCGAGGCGCCGCGACCGACGTTGCTCGACGCCGTGCTGAACGGGTTGACCGGCCATGGCCGCCCGGCGCACCGTGTCTGGCTTCCACCGCTGGACGCCCCACCGATGCTGGGAGAGCTGCTCGCCGAGCACCGAGGCGGTCCGCTGCGGGTGCCCATCGGACTGGTGGACAACGCCTTCGCGCAACGGTGCGACCCCTTGATGGTGGACCTGGGAGGCGCCGCGGGTCATGCCGCGGTGGTCGGCGCCACTCGATCGGGTAAATCCACCGCCCTCTGCGCAATCCTGTTGGCGCTGGCGGTAACCCACGGTCCCGCCGAACTGCGGTTCTACCTGCTGAACTTCGGTGGCGGCGCGTTGTCCCCGCTGGACGGCTTGCCGCACACCGGTGTCTGCGCGGGCCCCGGGGACGGCGAGCTGGCTCGCCGGGCCGTCACGCACGTGCACGATCTGCTGCGGGGGCGGGAAGCCGGGACACCCGACGTGGAAGGTGAGGTGTTCCTCGTCGTCGACGGATGGGCGGCCCTCCGACAGGAGTGTGACGGATTGGAGGAGGCCATCACCGCGCTGGTCGCACGAGGTCTCGCACATCGCGTCCACGTCGTCATCACGGCATCCCGATGGGCGGAGTTGCGGCCCGCGCTCAAGGACCAGATCGGCACCCGCATCGAATTGCGGCTGGGCGAGCCGGCCGAGTCCGAGATGGATCGCAAGCGGGCCCGACTGCTCGCCGACCGCCGGGCGGGCACGGGCCTGACTCGCGAGGGTCTGTTCACCGTGATCGCGCGCCCCACCCTCTTCGGCATGGATATCGATGCGGCGGTGCAGGTTCTGCGCGCCAGGCACGGTGACTCGACGGTGCCGAGGATCCGGTCGTTGCCGGTGATGCTGCGCTGGCCTGAAGACCTGATGCACACGGACCGTCCCACAAACGGGATCGTCATCGGCCTGGGCGAGAACAGAATGCAGCCGGCGGCCCTCGATTTCCGCAAGCACGGTCACCTCATCGTGCTCGGCGAGAGCGAATGCGGAAAGACGGCGGCCCTACGCACCCTCTGTCTCGCGCTGACGGGTCCGGCCACCGCTGACGAAGTGCGGTTGCTCCTCGTGGACTATCGCCGCACCCTGTTGGGTGCGGTCGACTCCGCGCATGTCGCCGGGTACGCGGTATCGGCCGACGCACTGGCGGCGCACCTGAAACCCGTACTCGCGCAGTTACGCTCCCGAGTGCCGGGACCTGCCGTGACACAGCAACAATTGCGCGATCGCTCCTGGTGGTCCGGTCCGGAGATCTATTTCGTGATCGACGACTACGAACTCGTGCCGGTCGCGGCGGGCAACCCGCTGGGACCGCTGCTGGAATACCTACCGCACGCCAAGGACCTGGGTTTGCACATCATCGTGGCCCGCGGCTCAGGGGGTGCCGCGCGGGCCATGTTCGACCCGCTCCTGGCGCGGCTGCGCGAGCTCGGAAGCGCCGGCCTGATGATGAGCGCGGGCTCGGAGGAGGGTGTGCTGCTGGGCTCGACCCGTCCGGTGCCACTGCCGCCCGGCCGGGCCACCTTGACCGTGCGGGGCTCACCCGATGAGCGCATTCAGGTTGCCTGGGCCGAACCGTGATGACCACCGCCACGGTTCTCGTCGGCCCCGCCACGGTGCGTGGTCCCTGCCCGGTCCGCAGCGAGTTAGCCCGCGCGGCAGTGACTTTCCTCGATGACCGCGAGACGGTTCTCGGTGATCGCCGCGTGGCGGTGGACACGGTGCTGGGTGAGGTGATCGCCACCGTGGCGGGGGAACACCCCCGGGCCGCGGGTGCTGTGATGCTGGTCTGCCCGGGATGGTGGCCGTCGGCCTGGCAGGATCGGATCCGCGCGGCGGCCGTCACGATGTTCGCCGAAGCCGTTGTGGTGCAACGGCCAGAACTGTATCGGCGAATGCGTCCCGACGTGGACGTCGTCGTCGAGATCGCCGATGAATTCGTCGTCGCAGGCACCGGTCGGTCCATGCTGTTCGTTGCCTCGCGACGGGCGGGCGTAGTCGACGCGGTGGTGGCGGGCCTCGGCGAACCCACGTCGACACTCATCGATGTGCCCGGTGGAGTTCGGGGCGCACGGACCATCGCCACCCAGATCGCGGCCCGGCTGCGCCGCACCGGCGAGGTCGAGATCGTCGGAGATCCGCTGTTGCTCCGCGCGGTGAGGGAGATGTCCGCACCGCCTGCCCCGCGGCCGGGCCGACGGGTGAGGTGGGTGGCTGCCGCCCTGTTGCTGACGACCGCCACCGCCGGCGCGGCACTGCACCGTGAAATACCGAATCCATCAACGGTATTGATCACCGAAGGCCGGGTCAGCGCCAGCGTGCCGGTGGGCTGGGCGGTCGAACGCATCACCGCCGGTAGGGGGTCGCGCCGCGTGCAGGTCGCCGAACCGGGTGGCGAACGTGCGGTGCTCATCGTGCAGTCACCGGCCGAAGCCGACATGGCCGCGACAGCGGCGACCCTGGCCTCGGCATTGCAGCGCGAGAATCCACTGGTGTTCGCCGACTTGCAGACAGCGGCGCAGCGTGGTGGTCGACCGGTCGTCAGCTACACCGAGACAAGGGCAGGGCGGCAGGTGGATTGGGCCGTCTTCCTCGACGACGGGATGCGCATCGCCATCGGATGTCAGAGCCCCCCGGGGCAGCCGATGCGGGAGATCTGCGACCAGACCATCGCGTCTGCCCATGCGGTGCGGTGAAGAAACTCGGAACCGAAATGGCTTCCGCTGCGTCCAACTTCTGTAGTGGGTACACAACGAGAGGACTCAGATGACTTCGCTGAATACCGATTTCGACCTCATGCATGCGGTCGCCGGGCAGATCGACTCCCGCAACGAGGAGATCCGGGCCATGCTCGGGTCGTTCATCGGCCGTATGAGCGCGGTCCCGCCGTCGGTGTGGGGAGGTGCCGCGGCGGTGCGCTTCCGCGAGGTCGTCGACCGGTGGAACACAGAATCGACGGCACTGAACCACGCCCTGGCTCGGATCTCGGAGACCATCCGGGTCAATGAGCGCACCCTGCGCGAGGCCGGTGACGGCCATTCACAGCAGATCGCCGCCGTTACCCAGGATCTTTGAGGAGCCACCCATGGATGCCACCTTGTCTTACAACTTCGACGAGATCGAATACACCGTGCGTCAGGAAATCCACACCACCTCGGCACGGTTGAGTGCGGCGCTGGACGACCTGCGCGCACAGATCGCGCCACTGCAACAGATCTGGACGCGCCAGGCCGCCGAGGCGTACCGCACCGAGCAGATGCGCTGGGACCAGTCCGCATCGGTGTTGCAGGACATCCTGTTCCGATTGGGAAATGCGGTTCGCGACGGTGCCGACGACATCGCGGCCACCGACCGCCAGGCTGCCAACGCATGGGGCTTCTGATGGCCCCGGCGTTGCCATGAGACCTGCGCGGTCCCGTCGGGAGGAGAGGACCGGCGGGATCGCGCAGTCAGACCAGCTCCACACCCACAGAAGTGACAAACTCACTCAAATGTCCTGTCCGACTTGCCACTCGCGAATGGCGGGTCGCAACGCGGTGATCTTGAGCAGCTTCGCGGGTTCGTTCCCGCCGCAAGCAAATGGGGCTATGGTGTGGAATGCGGCCGAGGCAGTGAGGCTTCCGGCCGTGATCGGGAGCGTGATCATCTGTGAGGACGACCAAAGGGCCGAGTGCTCGGGAGCTTCGTGCTGTGCACGAACTCTTCGTCGCCGGGGAGGTCGACGTCGCGGAGCTGGAGCCCACGACGGTGCGGCCCGTCGTCGCCAAGAGTTGGCAACGCAGCCTCGCCAAGGGCGTCGATCCGGACTTCGACCGCGCCCGGCCTGCTGCCGTGGCCGCCGGCATCGCCAAGCTGCGTGACTCCCATCCCCTGGCACCCGCGTTGCCCGTGATCCGGCGACTGCTGGTCGACGACGCGGTCGACGCGGGCGTCGTCGTGGCGGTCACCTCGGCCGACGGCATGCTGCTCTGGGTCGAAGGCGACCCGAAGGCGTGCCGTAAAGCCGAACAGATGAACTTCGTCCCCGGCGCGGACTGGAGCGAACGCAGCGCCGGGACCAACGCGCCCGGCACCGCCCTGGCACTGGACCGTGAACTGCAGATCAGGGGCTCGGAGCATTTCTCCCGCGTCGTGCAGCCGTGGAGTTGCACCGCCACCCCGTTGCACGACCCGGACACCGGCGCCCTGCTCGGTGCCATCGACCTCACCGGCGGCGCGCAAGCCGCGTCGGCGCAGACATTGGCACTGGTCAGGGCCACCGCGCTGGCGGTGGAGAATCATCTCGCGTTGTTGCGGTTGACCGGCAGCATCCCCGAGCCTGCGACCCGCAAGCCTCATCTGGTGGTGCTCGGCGCCGACCGTCCGCGCTGGGTGACCACCGACATGTACGGTCACCTGCGCGCGACGATGCTCACCGGCAGGCATGCCGACATCCTGGTGCTGCTCAGTCGCCACCCCGAGGGACTGTCCGCCGATCATCTGGCCGTGCTGCTCGACGACAAGGACCTCGACGTCGTGACGGTCCGGGCCGAGATGTCACGCCTGCGCAAGGTCATCGGCGCCGAATACCTGGAGTCGCGGCCCTATCGGCTGCTGGTCCCGATCACCACCGACATTGGTGAAGTGTTCGACGCACTCGATCTCGGGGACGTCGAATCCGCCCTGGCCGCCTACCACGGGCCTTTGCTGCCGCAGTCGGTATCCCCGTCGATTGCTCGGCTACGCATGCAGTTGTCGGCGAGCATGCGGGGCGCGGTGCTTGCTGAGTGCACGCGGGGTGACATGGCTCCGCTGCGTCGCTGGCTGGATATGCCGGAAGGCCGCGACGACCGTGACGGCTGGGAGGCGCTGCAGAACAGCTCCTCGATCGGTCCGGTGGTCCGGGCCCAGGCCGGCGGCCATCTCGCGGGCCTCGACTTCGAACTGGGCTGAGGTCCGCTTCGCCGGGTCACCGCGTGCAACGGTGCTGCAACCCTGCCTTTCGTACATTTAGTGACGACCGCCACATTTCGTCGTCCTTCGGCAGGAGAAATTTCCATGACTGTGTACGCGCGCCCGGGCGCTGAGGGTTCTTTGATGTCGTTTAAGGCGCGTTATGCGAATTTCATCGGGGGGCAGTGGGTGGCCCCGTCTGCGGGCCGGTATTTCGAGAATCCGTCGCCGGTGACGGGGGCGGTGTTTTGCGAGATTCCGCGTTCGGATGAGGTGGATGTGGAGGCGGCGTTGGATGCCGCGCATGCTGCGGCGCCGGGGTGGGGGAAGACTTCGCCGGCGGAGCGGGCGGTGATCTTGAATCGGATTGCGGATCGGATTGAGGAGAATCTGGAGTCGAT
>NZ_JBFUFU010000027.1:0-45903 GCF_056403275.1 Mycobacterium sp. P2_H7
AAGGCCGCCGACGAACTGCCCATCGAGCAGGTCGCCAAGCGCTGGATCGTCGCGTCGGATCCGGACGAGGCCGTCGAGAAGGTGGCCGACTACGTCAAGTGGGGACTGAACCACCTGGTGTTCCACGACCCCCGGCAGGATCAGCGCCGATTCCTGGAGCTGTTCCAGCGGGATCTGGAACCGCGGCTGCGCAAGCTGGGATAGCCGCCCGACTGGGGAACAGGCGTGCTCGCTGGGGATCGACATCGTTGTTCGCCGCTCTCACAACCGGTTTCGCCGCAGACCCAGGCACGTCCCGGTACTTCTGTGGAGAATACCCGCACACGGTTGGGATTACGCCGATGCCGGCCGTCTTCGGCATCCAAACACCACCGCCCTCCCGTCGGAAACAGGCTTGCTTCGTTGCTCGGCGTTGAGCCAACCTTCCGAGCGGGTGGCGACGTCGCGATTGCGCGGCTCAGTATTTCCTCGCCCCCCAACGGCCATGGCCGAATCGGTACGCCCAGGCGAGCTTGCGCGAGACAGGATCCAAGGGGTCGACACCCCTCACAGGTCAGTGGCAGGTTGGACGAAGGATTAGGTTTGCGGGAACTTTCGATTGGGGAAGAGGCCTGCAGCTACGCCGTTTCGCAAGACTGCCGGCGCGCCGCCGGCTACGACGTTGGTGACGCAATCGCGATGGATTCGCTGAATCGCGAAGTCGGTGGTGGGTCCGTAACCACCGTGTAGTTCCATCGCCTTGAGTGTGATCTGTGGACCTACCGTCGCGCCGAAAAGCTTGGCCTGGGTAACTTCCGCCAGCTGTGGAAACCGGCCGTCGATTGCGCCGGCCGCGGCTCGGTAGGCCAGTAGTCGAAGCGCCTCGATCTGCACCCACATGTCGGCAAGACTGTGATAAACGGACTGGAAGTCGATGATCGACTTCCCGAAGGCCTGCCGCTGCTGGGTGTAGCGGGCGGCCTCGTCGTAGGCCGCCTGGGAGAAGCCCAGCCAGAACCCGCAATTGTGTAGGCGTTCCAGGTTGAATGCGGTCATCAGTCGAGCGAACTGTCCTGGCCCGACGATCACGTTCTCGATCGGCACCCGAACGTTCTCAAGGATCATGTCCCCGTGGGCGATTCCCCGGTCGCCGATGAAAGTCGGACCGCGTTCGATTCGCACCCCGGGCATCGACGTCTCCACGATCACCGCGCCGATGCCCCTGGCGCCCGGTGTGTCGTCGAACCGAACGAAGGTGGCATTCAAGTCGTTCACGCCCGACCCGGTCAAAAAGTTCTTGGTGCCGTTGAGGATCAGTTCATCGCCATCTCGAACAGCGGTCGTAGTGAGGTGGGTCAGCGCGGATCCTGCGTCGGGTTCGGTGAGCGCGATGTTGCAGGCGCGGCGCCCGGAGACGATGTCGTGGAGGTATTTCTCCTTCACTATCGAGTCGCCCAGGAGCAGCATCGATGGGCCGGGCCCGCTGGTGCAGAACACAGGCTCGGGCGGTAACCATGACTGCGCGTGCCGGAAGAGCGCTTCCACCACAATCAGATAGTCGACCGCGTCACCACCCTTTCCGCCGTATTCCCGTGGCATCGCAACGCCAAGGAGGTCGGCGGCCGCTACGCGGTCGAAGATTTCAGAGTAAGGGGCGTCGTCCGTCTCATCCCAGCCTCGTGCCTCCGCGCGCAGTGAGTCGCCCACCTCGGCAGCGCGTTGCTGTAGCGCGCGCTGTTCTTGGCTCATCTCGAACTTCATCACACGCCCCGGTCCGCACGTCGGCGTGCCGGCAACCCGATGCTGTCATCGGTCCAGACGGGCGTCGCTATCGACTGCATATCCACCTCCGTTGTCAAAACGATCGTTCAATAGAGACGCTGTGTCGCTCGACGAGGCGGTCGTCGAAACACTTGCTTAGAAAGTCCACTTTATGGCATCGTTTCAGATTAGTAAACGATCGTTATCCGGCCTGGAGTGTCCGGTCGGTGGTGAAGGCGAAAGGCGGCGCCATGTCCAGCGTGCAATCGGACTCTGCGCCAGAATCGGGCGAGCTCCGTGAAACCCGGGTCTCTGCGGTCGCGGTGTTGACGATCAACCGCCCGGCGCGGCGTAACGCACTGACGCCGGAGGTGCTCGATGGGCTGCGCGTTGCCCTGCGACGCCTCGAAGGCGAGCCCGAGGTCCGGGCGGTTGTGTTGGCAGGTGCAGGCGGCGCTTTCAGTTCCGGCGCCGACCTGAAGTCGAGTTCGCTGGGAGCCAAGAGCTTGCTGCTCGACCACTACCACCCCTTGATATGCACCCTGCTCGACCTGGAGCTCCCAGTGATCGCGGCGCTCACCGGAGTCGCTGCGGGAGCCGGCGCGTCCCTTGCCATGGCATGTGACTTCAGAGTGGCGGATCCGCGGGCATACTTTCAGCTCTCCTTCACCAAGATTGGTCTCATCCCCGACGCCGGTTCTCTCTGGTTGCTGCCAAAGCTTGTCGGACGTGCCCGTGCTTTGGAACTGGCCATTCTGGCACGCGATCTGCCGGCCGGCGAGGCGCTCGGATGGGGCCTGGTGACTGAGGTATCCGAGGTGGATCGCTGCCTCGACGCGGCGATCGAGTTCGGACACCGGTTCGGCGCCCTCTCTTCGAGCGTGGGCGCCGTGAAAGCAGCCATGCATGAAGGCACCGACGCCGACCTTCGATATTTTCTCGGTTACGAGGCGGAATTACAGGAGCAGATGCAACAGCGACCTGACTTCGCGGAGGCCCTCGAGGCATTCCGCGAACGGCGGACACCCCGATTCGGGCCACGCCAGCGGCACGCCGGTAGTCGATAGACCAGCGACGTCGGGCCGGCCCCGGAGCAGTCCCTTAGGTGGACGCAATGTTCACGCGGTAGCTGGAACCGTGTCGGTACCCGCAACGATCTCCGCCATCAGTTCGATGGCGGCAGTCTGTGTGGTGTCAAGGTGTAGTGCGGTGATCCCGGAGTCGGCCCACATTTTGAATCGGTTACGGATCCGCGCCGGGGGGCCGAACAGGCCCTGGTCATCGACGAACTCGTCTGGAACGGCGGATGCCGCCTCTTCCTTGCGTCCTGCCCGGAACAGCTCCTCGATACGCGCCGCGGCATCCGTGTAGCCCTGTTGTTCCATGGCGCGCTTGTGGAAGTTGACCGTCGGGTGTCCCATGCCGCCGACATACAGTGAAACGCCAGCCTTGACGGTCCGCAGGGCGCTCTCCACGTCGTCGGTGACGGTCACCCCTGCCAATGCCTCGAAATCGAAGTTCTCCCAGGACTTGCCGTTGCCGGCACGCTGAAAGCCCTCCTCGATGTGTCGGCGGAAGCGCGGCATTTCGCGTGGGACAAATCGCGCCGGCAAAATTCCGTCGCACAGTTCACCGGTGAGTCGGAGCATCGAGTCCGAACGGGCCCCCAGGTAGATTGGGATCTTGTGGCTCGGGTGCAGGATTGAACGTAGCGGCTTGCCAAGACCGGTAGCGCCGATGCCGGTGTACGGGAGCGAGATCTCGCGACCGTCGTGCGACACCGGCCCTTCGCGGCGAAAGACCTTCTGCATGATTTCGATGTAGTCACGGAGACGCCAGTAGGGCTTGCCCCACGGTTGCCCGTACCAACCCTCGACGATCTGCGGTCCGGAGACGCCAAGACCGGCTATGAACCGGCCGCCGCCTGCGAGCGCGTCCACTGTCATGGCTTGCATCGCGCACATCGTCGGCGGCCGGCCGGCCAACTGCATGATGGCGGTTCCCAGCTTGATCCGCGAGGTTTGCGCCGCGATCCATGCCAGCGGCGTTATGGCATCGGTGCCATATGCCTCGGACGTCCAGACGGAATCGAAGCCGAGCCGTTCGGCACGCTTCACCAGATCGATCGAGAAGTCCGCGCGCGCACCCGAGTAGCCAAGGTAAAGACCGAGTTTCATGTGTTCTCCTCCATGCCGGTCGCGAGGCTACGACCGGTTTCTGGGGCTCCGCGCGGGCGGCGAACTACCCGCCAAGCCGGATGCGAAAGGCAACCCGTACCTCTTCACTGACCACCGTAGCGCAAGTAAGCGAACGTTTTTGACATTTTGTCGGTATATATGCCAGTCCACGCGGATATTTCTGTGCCGGTATGAACGATCGTTTATCGCAAGGAGACGCCAACTAAGGCGCTTGAATGTCGAGGAGCAGTGATCCTGCGTCACGCGAAGCAACGACAAGGGCAGGTCAGAAGGCCAGTCAGACGTGGGTCTTCGGAGACGTACTCGAAGTTGCGCCCGCCGGTGGCCTCCCGCACGAGGTTGGCCCCGCCTGCGAGTTGCACGGCAAAGCCCTTCGCCCTGGCTTGCCGCCCGACACTCCACCAAGAACCTGGAAGGCATGGGACGTGCCCTTCGAAGAACGCGTCCTGGCCCCCGGTAGCCGACACGCGGTGGACGGCTTTGCCTGAGTACGACATTCGTGGGGAGAGCAGGTGGCAGGTGACCAGTTCGCCGCGGAGCTGGACGCTGATCTCGCCGACGTCGAGTTCGGCTTCGCGGCCCGGTAGGTGTGTCTAGGAAATGAACGCCGAGATATCGGCGCGGCCGTGGTGAAGCTCTCGGCTTGACATGCCCGCGCGGGCGTCGCGGCGGATGACCGCATAAAGCTCGACCCGAGATTGTGGGCTCATCGAGGAGTCCTGTTCCATGTCGTTGGTTCCACCTGAGGCCCTATCGCCAATCAGGGTAGATATCCATGTAGCCCTTGGTGCCCAGGAGGTCAGCGGTAGCCTGCCACAGCTTTTGTCGGGTGGCGGGGTCGTTGGCTGGCGCGACGGGCGTGATGAGGCGAGCGGTCTTGCCGGAGTAGTAGCCCCCTGAGTTGAGGCCGCGTTCGGTGGTGACGCGCACGATGAGGCTGGCGCCGTTGTGCGGATTGCCGATACTGAAGGTGTGCAGGAGGCGTTCAAGTGCTGCCGCGAAGCGTAATTCGCGGCCCAGGCTGGTGGTGTTGTAGCCGGGGTTGAGGCACATCGCGTCGACGGTGGTGTCGGAGAGGCGTTCGGCTAGTTCGAGGGTGAACATGATGTCGAGCAGTTTGGTCTTGCCGTAGATCGGAGATGACTGCAGAGCCTTGAAGGGTTTGGTGCTGGCGAGATCTTGCGGTATTCGCAGAGTGCCGTGGCGGCGTGATGCCTCGGAAGCGACGGTGACGATTCGGGCGCGCTCGGCGCGCCGCAGGGCCGGTAGGACAGTGCCGGTGAGCAGCCATGGTGCGAGATAGTTGACGGCAACCATTTCGGGCAGTCCGTCGAGGGTGGTGCGTTGACTCATGGTGTGCACACCGGCGTTGTTGATCAGCACGTCGATGTGCGCGAAGCGTTCGTTGATCTCTGCGCCCGCGCGCTGTGTGCTAGCCAGATCGGTGAAGTCGGCGTCGACGACGTCGAGGACGGCCTCTGGTGCTTCCTGTCGGATCCGGCCGAGGGTCTGCTCGGCACGCTCCCTGCTCCTGGCGGTGAGCACGAGGTGAGCGCCGCCCCGCGCGAGGTCGATGGCGGCCAGTTGACCGATACCGCTGGTAGCACCGGTGATCACGATGACCGGTGCGGCGGATTCTGCCGGGTTCGTCATCATCGGGTGCGCGCCCCTGTTTCTGGGCGGGTGGCGCTGAGATACACGATGTCTGAGAACGGAACCTCGCCGCCGCTCACCAGCGGTGCCACACCGCACTTCGCCAGCAGCTCCGCGGTACGGACCGCGGCCACGTCCCATCCCCGATGAGACAGGTAGGGATCGACGTCGTGGCGGTTGCCGAGATAGACCAGTTCGCTCAGGTCGACGTCGAAGCCCAGCGGTCCCCATCGCTCGGCCAAGGTTTCGGTCATCGACTGGACGTCATGGGGACCCATCGTGGCAAATTTGGGCAGGCTGTCGGTGGCGAACTGGCTTCCTGGCGAGCTCTGGGGGGTGACCGCGTTAAGCAGGTGGTCCTGGAAGTCCGGCGGGAGGTAGCCAAGCAGACCTTCGGCGATCCAGGCCGTGGGCCGGGAGGGGTCAAAACCCGCGTTGGCCAGTGCCGAGGGCCAGTCGTTGCGCAGGTCGACACCCACCGCACGCACCGGCGACTCCGCGACGTGGTCCTTGATTTTCGCGTCTGGAGCCCTTGAGGCCACCGCGTGTGCTGCTGCCGCCATCGTCGCCGTCGCCCCGACGCCCGATGCCGGACTCCATGAGTCCCTGTCGGTTCGCAACTGTTACTTCCTTTCACGCAACCCGTAGGGCGCCCGCTTGGCGCATAGCGGCCCGTTCAGTGTCATAGACTGAGTCCAAGAGTAGACTGCATCTATGTTTGTGTCTTCGCCGTTGTTGGCTACCTCGGAGCCGCTGGGATTGCGGGAACGCAAGAAGCTGCAGACGTGGCGAGACATTCGTGCCGCCGCCACACGCTTCCTGAAAGACCGCGATTTCGCCGATGTCAGCGTCGACATGATCGCCGCCGAAGCAAACGTGTCCCGGGCAACGTTCTTCAACTACTTCGCTTCCAAGGATGCGGCGGTGTTCGATGCAGACCCTGAGGAGCTCGCGGCGTACACGGCGCTACTCGACGCCCGACCCGGCGACGAACCGGTCTGGACATCGGTGCAACAAATCCTCGTCACCACCATCGAGTCGGTCAGTGAACAAATCGTCGTCCAGCACCATCTCCTGCAACGCAACCCGACACTGGCCAGCAGCGGACGCACCTTCGGCGACCAGTTTCGCCACACGCTTATCCAGTGGGCGACCGAGCGAGCGGTAGCCGCAGGAAGCACAGAATTTGAGTCAGCCCTAGTTGTCGCGGCAGCGGACGCCGCGGCGACCACCGCCTACCGCTTCTGGGATCCCACCAGCGGCGCTCAAGCGTTACGCGACCTCATCACCGCCGCCTTCGACACCGCCGGCGCAGGCTTCTCAAACCTAAGCGGTGCCACCCGACCCCACCGGCCGCCGACCGCTGGCACTCCAGTCGGGAAACACCGGAGCGGTTGCTAGACCTACATTCTGGCCTCTCCTCGGGCTGGCATGCCGCGCCCGCCACTAACTGGGCACCAACCAGTCCATTGCCGATTCCGGCACCATTAGGGCTCGCCATCGTTATGGCCGGCAGCGCTCAAGCGGTCAGGAAGGTGTTGACGAGTGCGGCACCGGCAGCCGCTGTGTCACTCAGCACCGTCACTCAGCACCCGCGGACGACCGACGTCTATCCATCGGGCGGCCGCGGGTTGCTTCGCGGATGAGTGCGCGTAGTTCGCGGGCGACGTCGTCGATCGGTTGGGTGTCGTGCTCGACGCGGCTCAGTGCCACGGCGCCCTCGACCGCGGCGACGGTCAACGTTGCGAGGCGACGGGCGCGTGCCGGGGAGGCGCTGTGGGCGCGCAACAACGTATCCAGGGCGTCGCGCCAGCTGCCGAACGCGCGGGCCGCAGCCTGGGTCAGCTGTGGCGCTTCGTCGTTGGCTTCCACGGCGACCGCAAGAACGGGACAGCCGGCACGGAAGTTCGAGGCCTGCAGACTGGCCTTCCAGATGGCGATGAACGCGTCGAACGTTGCCAGGGGTGTCGCATCGCCGGCGTCGTGGAGAACCTCTCCGAGTGCGCTGCCGGCTCGGTCCACCACCTCCTCGACGAGCTGGGCCCGACCACCGGGGAAATGGTGATAGACCGATCCGCGGGGAGCGCGGCTGTGCTGCAGAACATCGTCCATGCTGGTGCCGGATGCCCCGCGTTCGCGGATGAGCGCCGATGCGCTGTCGAGCATTCTCTGGCGGGCATCGGAGGCACGTGGGCTCACGTTCGCTCTCCAGCTGTTGGGTTGCCGGCCGGGTTGATGGGCGTCAGCTCGATGTAGTGCACCGCGGTGAGCGGGCGTGATGCAGCCGCGAAAGCCGCACGTTTCCAGCCCCATTGGGACCGGATGACAGACTCTGCGTGCGCACGCTCGGTATCGGTCTCCAAAATGCGACCACGCGCGGCGATCGGCTGCCCGAGCGGCTTTCCGCGAAACGAGCACGGAGCGATGAGCACTTCGGGATTGCGGCGCAGGCGCTTGGCTTTGTATGCCTCCACTTCGGTCCACAGGTACACACGGTCGCCGTCGTAGCCGGGCCACACGGGTTGCGGCATCGGGGTGCCGTCCTTGCGATAGGTGACCACTAGGCAGTGCGTGTATCGCGACAACTCGGCAAAACCGGTGGGCCGGACTCGCATGTCCAGCACCGTACTCGTCTTCTCCGAGCGCATCGTCGCAAAGAGCCGCTTGTTGGCGACCACGAGGGCGCGCCTGAGCCGGTAGGTGGGGCCTGACTGTTCTTGTTGCATGTCAGTGCTCTTTCATTCAGGGTAGTGCGTGTTGAACCGAGAGTGGGTGCTGCGCGTCGGGGCGCCGAGTCCGGAGCGCCACCAGCGCGTCCATGCGCGCGGCCGGCGCGCGACCGCGGAGAACAGAGGCAATGGGTCCAGGTAGGTCGTACGGCCGATGACAAGTCCGCCGGCGAACCGGAACCGATCGCATGCGTCCCAGGTGACCGGCTTTCCGCCGAGCGTGCCCGAGAGCCGAACCTCGATGTAGACGCCGTCGTCGAAGACGTTGGTGTACAACACCTCGCCGCGCAGATCAGGGACAAGCGCATAGACCCGTTTGAACAGATCGAGGAAACCATCTGGCCCGTGGGCGTCCGGGGCCTGGGATTGCACCGCGTGATAGTCAGGGTGCACCAAGCGGCGCAGTGCGGCGACACTTGTGAAGTCACCGGCGGCAAACGCCGCCGCGAACAGCTCTACCCAATGCCCCGAACTCTCGATTCGTGTGGGTAGGGCAGACATTCCGTGATCGGTGGGCGGCGTCGTCATCGAGGTGTGCCTGCATCGAAGCGGCCGCGCGAGAGTGCTTGAGCCATGGCCGCCTTGGGACGGCGACCGAGACGGGTGGCTTCGGCGATCGCGACCTGCCGCAACTCGCTCGACGCGACAACCTGATCGACCAGGCCGAGATCCAGCGCCTCAGCGGGATTGAACGGCCGGCCCTCGATGACGATGCGGAGAGCGCGCTTGGCTCCACCGCTCCCGCCGCCGGTGCGACTTTCCATAATATGTAACATGACATAGAACATATATTGTTGTCGCGCGATCAACAAGAGCAACAACTTTCGATCGCCGCCAAGTGTGCCGATGAGAAACTCTTCGCGAGGAAAGGGTGGCGACGGCGGTCTGACTAGCAGGACAACTGTTCTAGTCAATGCGGGGCGACCAGCGATGTCGTCGACCGATGTCCACCACATCAACGAACGCGCGGTCTTCGATGAGGTTCCCCCCGGGTCTACTTCAGCTCACTTTCGTCGAACTCGCTCCTGACGGGGCGTAGCTGTCGACGTAAACGCCGCCAAACGCCCGAAAGCCATGGTGGGACGTCGAAGCCCGCTGCCGCGCTGCGGGCGGATTCACGTGTGCTCGCCGAAACCGCCCGCAATTCGAACTCGGGTAGCGACCGAATGGCGGCTACGCGGTCATCGGGTGCGTGCCCGGAGTTCCAGTGCCGGAGCCAAGGTCGTCAGTGCCGGTAGCAGTTCTTTGGTGCCGATGACCTGAATGGCGACGTGATCGGCGCCGGCTGCCCTGTGCTGTTGGAGGCGTCCCACAATGTCGTCGACGCTACCGTGGGCGATGACGGCATCGACGAGTTCGTCGCTGCCCGGTTTGGCGACATCGTTGTCGCGGAAGCCGAGTCGTTTCCAACTGTTGCGGTAGTTGGCCAGGCCGAGATACACGTCGAGTGCCGCGCGGCCTGATGCGCGGGACTCTGCGTTGTCCTCGGATAGCACGATCTTCTGGTCCGGTGCCAGGAAGGCGGCTGGCCCCATCACCTCGCGCGCCCGCGCGGTGTGCTCAGGGGTGGTCAGATAGGGGTGCGCGCCGGCCCCGCGCCGCGCCGACAGCTTCAGGACCCCGTCGCCGAGTGCGGCAAGGACCCGGCGGTCAGCGGGCACGCCGTAGCGATCCAGGTCGTCGAGGTAGGCATTGAGGGCATCGAAGGGCTTCTCCCACTCGGTAATGGCTTCGCGGTGGCCTGCGCCGATACCGAGCATGAACCGTCCCGGGTGACGATCTTCAAGGCGGTGAAATGCCTCTGCCACGCGTGCGGACGGGGAATTCCAGATGTTGATGATCCCGGTCGCGGCCTTCAATGAGGTGGTGCTGTCGAAGATCGGGTCGACCCAGGACAGGTCGTCGGGGGCGGCGCTACTGACCCACACCGCGCCGTAGCCCAGCTTCTCGATCTCATGGGCATCCTCCGGGGAGACCGGATTGGTCGTCCACACGCCGAACTTCCCGAAGTCGGGCTTGTCGGCCGCATCGTGCGATGTCGTCTGCTTTGTTGCCGCAGTGTCTTTTTCGTTGAGGTGCATGATCTTCCGTTCTGAGTGGAGCTGGGGAAACTATTGGCGTCCCGCCGTCACATGTTGAGGGCGCGATTGAGACGCACGCCATAGTCTTCGTCCGGGTTGGTGCCGTCCGCGCCGAATCGTTCGGCGACGGAGGCCATCCCGATGTCGCGGCGTTTGGGTGATCGGGCAGCGTCGGCCGTGGCCAGCGCGGCCGGCATTTCATCGCTGGTCAGGTCGGTGCAGTATGCCGGCATTCCGGGTTGCTGACGCCACGACTGGTCCAGCCCGCCGGCGTCGAAACCGTCGAAACCTGTCTCCTCGACCAGGGCAATGCCGAGGGCCCGCGACGTCGCATCATCGGCCGCGACGGGAATCGCTATTCGGCCCGGCATTCCCGCAGACGTGCCCTTGTTGGCGAACGACCCTGATCCAATGGCATTCCATGCCTTCACAACGGGGCGACCGAGTTGTTCAGCGACCCAGAGGCTTTCGATCTGGCCGTCCTCGATCGCCGGTATCCGGGAGTCCCAGGCAGGGTAGTAGTTGGAGGTGTCTATGACCACGGCGCCCGGTGATGCGTCTTGCAGGATCGGCGCGATGCCGGGAACGCGGTTGAGGGGGACTGAGAGGATTACGACGTCGACACCTTTCACCGCGTCGGATGCCGTTACTGTCCGCAGTGCGTCGGCCTCGACCGTTTCTGGGCCTCGCGAGTTGGCCACCTTGACATCGTGCCCGGCGCCGGCGAGCCGCTGGCTGAGCGTCTTGCCGATGTGGCCGACGCCGATGATTCCGATCTTCATGGTGAGTCCTTTCGTGGCGCGTGGCCTAGTCGACCGCGGGGTGTGCCAGTCCTTCGAGCGTGCGCCGAAGGTCATCGATGCCCCTGTCGGTGAGTTGGCAGGCAGACTTGATTTGGTCGGTGATGCCTCGGATCTCGGGTTCGAGCGCGCGGCCACGGGCAGTCAGATCAACGAACACCCTGCGCTCGTCGGCCACGTCCCGTGTCCGCGTCACCATTCCGATGGCCTCCAATCGCTTGACCAATGGCGTGATCGTGCCGGTGTCCATATCGAGGCGGGCGCCCAAAGCGCCGACCGGAAGCGGCGCGTCATCAAGTAACGCCAGGACCACGAGGTACTGCGGAAACGTCAGGCCCAGCGGTTCCAGGAATGGCTTGTGCTGGCGGATCATCCGGTTGGCGGCCCCGTACAACGCGAAAGACAGCTGCCGACCCAAGTGATCACGAGATGCCTGTGGCACAGTCGACACCTTCCCTAGTAGACCGTCTGCTTACATGCTAGATACTAGCACGCTAGATATCTAGTGCATGTCTGATGCCTTCAGGTTGCTCCCCGTTAAGCCTCCGGCGCGGCGACCCGCTTCGGTTCGGACGGGGTGCCAAAGGGATTCGGAGGGGATGTGCTCCGGCCGGGGTCGAGGATGTGGCGAATTTGTGAGTCGAGGTGTTCGGCGGTGGAGACCACGGGGTAGCCGTTGACGAAGCTGGTGATGACGCCGCTGATGAAGGTGAGGACCATGACGGCGCGCTCCTCGATCACCGATGGTGCCATGGTGTGATCGTCGTACCACCCGGCGACGACATTACGGGCCAGTTTGTAGAACCGGATGCCATAGGCAGCCATGGTGGCGTTGAGATCAGGATCCTGGTGGGCGGTGATGATGAGCTCGAAGCGGGCGCGGGTTCGGGTGAGGTACGGCGCGGTGCCGGAGAGCATGACGAGTCTGGCCAAGCCGAGGGTTCCGGCGTAGCCGGTGCCGGTGTGGTCGTTGAGCTCGTCCATCATCGTCAGATCGGCGAGGTCGAGTTCGGTGAGCCGTTCAGCGACGGCCAGTAGAAGGGATTTGCGGGTCCGAAAATAGTACGACGTGGTGCCCGCCGGCATGCGCGCATGCTTGTCGACCCGAGGATGGGTGAGCCCGCGCGAGCCGTGGGTGCCGAGCAGCTCAATGGCAGCGTCGGCGAGATCGAGGCGACGCTGGGCGCTGTTGTACGTGCGACGTGCGGTGATGGTGGCAGCTTAGCGTGCCGAGCGCGCCCGAGAATGCCGAGTAGGGCACTCTTCGGATGGTTGCGAATCGCTGCCAACCTGCCCGGGATTTCTCAATATATTCCTCTAAGTCCATAGAGGATGTTACGGTCCGGCCATGGGGAGGATGTCATGCACCGTGTCCGCTAATAGCCGATGCGGCGTTTGCTGCACCTGTCGGATGTCGGCGCGGTGGGCAGCTTTGGCGGCCCTGATGGTGCTCACGTTGGGTGTTGCGGTCACCCAGGCGGCTATCGCCGCAGCCAGCCTGCCGCCGGGTTTCGACGAGAACAACGACGTCTGGTCGGTGGCGGTGCCGGAGGCCTCGTGTCGGCCCGGCGACCGCGTGGAGACCGGGCTACAGGGCGAGGTCCCCGTCGGTGATCGCGACTCCCGGCGCAGCACGCTGGGCTACGCCTGCAACATCGATCTCGTCGGCCAATTCCAGGGCCCGGGAGCAGGCTGGACCAGCGCCGCCTACAAGAACTGCGTGTACATCGGGTCGACCTTCCCTCACACCAGCGGCGTGCAGGTGCTCGATGTGTCCGATCCTGCGAATCCGCGGCCCACCGTGATGCTCGCCGAGCCGGCGATGATCAACGGCACCTGGGAGTCGCTGAAAGTGAACGAAACCCGAGGATTGCTTGCCGGCACCGGGGTGCCCTTCCTCTTCGGCCTGGGCTACATCTCGCTCTACGATGTCGCCACGGACTGCGCCCACCCACGCTTGCTCAACGAAGGACGCGGCTCCCTACCGGGGGTGCGGATCCCGATGCTCACCCACGAGGGCAACTTCTCACCCGACGGCAATACCTATTGGGCATCCGGACAGATCTGGGCCAGCGCGGTCGATGTCTCCGACCCCACGGACCCTACGGTCGCGTGGAGCGCGCCGGCCGGATTCGCCAGTCATGGAATGGATTTCACACCCGACGGGAACACGATGTTCATGTCCACTGCCGCCGGGATGAACATCCTGGACACCTCGGCCATCCAAGACCGCGCCGCCCCCGGAATGACGATGCACCAGCTGTTGCCCAGCCGCGGGTACAAGCACTGGCACGACGGCCTGATCAGTCAGCACAGCATCTACGTCACCTACGGCGGCCATCCCTACGTGTTCAACGTCGACGAATTCGGCTCCGGCGGAGTCAAACTCTTCGATGCCGGCGACCTGAACGATCTGCGGTTGCGCACCACGATCAAACTCGCCATCAACCTGCCCGAGAACCTTGATCGGTGGGCTGCCAGCGCATCCAGCAGCGGTGCGTTCGGCTACGAGTCGCATTACTGCAACGTCGATCAGCGCCAAGATCCACAAGCCATGGCATGCGGATGGGCGCAATCGGGCATCCGCGTGTTCGATATCCGAGACCCGGACCACATCCACGAGATCGCCTACTTCAATCCGCCGGCCCAGACCGGGAAAAACGATCAACTTCCCAACTCGCAACACGTTCGCTTCGGCGGCGTGGTCGTTCCGCCGGCCAGCAGCGTGATCTCGATCGCCCAAGCCATCCTCAACGGCCAAATCAACGGCGACGACATCGTGCGCGACGGCCGGATCATCGGTCTGGACCTGTCCGCCGACTGGTGCATGTCGCCGCCGGAATTCCGCGGCAACCTCCTCTACGCCACCTGCACCGACAACGGCTTCATGGCCCTGCGCCTGGATCCTGCCGTCTACCCGCCACGATGACGCGTCCACACCTTGGGCGTGTCGCAGCGCTCCTGATGTCCGCGGTCTTCGGCGCGGCGATCTGCGCGGCGGCCTACCCGCGGACCGAATTGCCGCCGGTGTTGTCCAGCATGGAAATCGGCTTCGCCCAAGATATGTCGGCCCACCATCAGCAGGCCGTCACGATGACCGACATGCTCGCCCCCGACGCCACCGCCGATGTGAAAGCCCTCGCCGAACAGATCCGGTTCACCCAACTCACCGAGATCGGCCAGATGACCGGCTGGCTCCAACTCGCGGCTGCCCCACCAGCCGGCACGCACCCGATGGCATGGATGATGGCCCCCTCCGCCGACCACCACGCCGCCATGAACGAGCCGATGCAAATGCCAGGCATGGCCTCACCAGCTGACCTGAAACAACTGCAACACAGCACCGGCCTGGCCAATCAAACCCTGTTCCTGCACCTGATGACCCGTCACCATCAAGGCGGAATCACCATGGCCGCCTACGCCTTCCAGCGCACGACCAACGACACCATCCGTCGGGCGGCCAGTGTCATGGTCGATGAGCAGACCCAGGAAATCCAGATCATGACCGCCATGCTCGCCCAACATGGTGCTACCCGGTGATCCGTACTGGTGCCCGCCGATTGAACCGATATCTGATCGTCGGATCCGCATCGCCAAATCCTCTAGAGATATCAAAGCCCGGGTGCCATTCCCGTGGCCAGCCTCGCCGTGTTGGTCGAAACTAATTCAGATTGTGAAACTGATCGGGTTGGTCGACGGAGGTCCTGGAATGAAGCGCGTACGTGTGACCAGTGCCTCCAACCGGCCGGATGTCGCCGGGTTATGTGGTCGTGGGGTCCGGCAGTGTCGGCGCCACCGTGGCCGGCGACTGGCCGATGCCGGAGCTGTTGTGACGCTGCTGGGTCTGCAGCACGATCACGTGAATCTTGACCTGCCCACCCGCCCAAATCGATCCACCCGGTGATCGACAGACTGTGATCCCCATGCGTCAACCGCACGTTCCATCGGCTTTCCCCGAATGAGTTGTGGGCCACGATATCGCCAGCGCCGCACCCGCGAAGGATGACTGTACTGCTGCGCTGTCCTCGACGCGTTCAGTCGCAGGATCGTGGGCTGGTCGATGGATTCGAAGGCCGATGACACCTTGGTGGTCAACGCGTTGGATATGGCCATCCGGAACCGCCGACCATCAC
Source organism: Mycobacterium sp. P2_H7 (assembly GCF_056403275.1). Lineage (NCBI taxonomy): Bacteria > Bacillati > Actinomycetota > Actinomycetes > Mycobacteriales > Mycobacteriaceae > Mycobacterium > Mycobacterium sp. P2_H7. The sequence continues at coordinate 15,335 of NZ_JBFUFU010000027.1, forward strand.
CGGCCGGTATTGTGGATGCCGATCACGGAACCGTGTGAACGCTTGGTTTTATGCCAGGCAAACCTTCACCGTCATCGATGTGCACCCGAATTACGGTGCGCCGCTCTGGATCCAGCGCGGTATTCCAGAAATCGTCGGCATCCGTCTCGCCGAGGCCTTTGTTGCGCTGCACCTCCACCTTGCGCTTGGAGGTGGCTTTCAACTGAGCCACGGCGGCGTCGCGTTCGGATTCCTCCTGACAGTAGATCCGCTGCGTGCCGTCTTTCACCCCGAACAGGAGGCAACGTCACATAGACCATCCCGGCTTCCACCACCCCTGGGTGGTGCACGACTCGCTCACACTCGCATCTCATTGTGACGCCTGTAGCTTTCAACAGCACATCGCCGCGCCCGGCGTGGCCGTCGACTCGACGCAGTCAGGAGCGCTGAGAGTCGATTTCCACGACCACCTTGCCGACGGCCACCCCGTCGGCGACGTGCCGTAATGCGGCGGCGGCCTCATCCAGCGGATAGACCGCTCCGACATGTGGGACGACCGCATGGGTGGCCAGCAGGGCGGCCAGTTCCTCGTCATTGCGAGTGAACTCGTCGGGCGGGATGTCCTGAAATTGGAACCCGAGCAGGGCAATACCCTTGACCAGCAACAGGTTCAGTGGAATGCGGGGGATGGTGCCGGAGGCATAGCCGATGGTGACGAACCGCCCGCCGCGGCGGAGCGCACGCAGCGCGGGTTCGGACAGGTCACCACCCACGGGGTCCAGCACGGCGTGCGCACCGTCGGGCACCGCCTCGCGCAACGCGGCACGCAGGTCGGCGCTGCGATGGTTGATCAGCTTGGCCGCACCGTATTGCGCTGCGGTGGAGAGCTTCTCGTCGGAGGAAGCCACCGCGGTGACACGGGCGCCGAGTGCCGTCGCCAGCTGTACCGCCGCCAGCCCCACCCCACCGCCGGCCCCGAGCACGATCACCTCATCGCCGGAACGGATCCGCGCCACCGACCTCAGCGCGTGATAGGCCGTCCGATGCGCGACCCCGAACGCGGCGGCGGTGCGATCGTCGACACCGTCGGGGATGGGCGTCACAGCGGCGCTCGGCAGACACACCTGCTCGGCGAACGTGCCGAACATGGCGGTTCCGGTCACCCGGTCACCGATCGTCAAACCCGTGACATCACTGGATATCTCGATAATGACGCCGGCGCACTCGCTGCCCGGGACGAACGGGGGCGGCACCTTGACCTGATACTCACCAGCGACCAGGAGCACGTCGGGGAAGTTCACCGCCGCGGTGCGGACCCGCACACGTACCTGACCGGAGGTGAGTGCAGGGGCGGGGATCTCCTGGACCCCCACCACCTCCGGCGGTCCGAAGGCCGGGCAGACGGCCGCTTTCACCGGTAGTCGCTGGACTCGGCAAGGTCGGCGGCCGATGTCATCAGATCGGTGACCACCGGTCCGAACGCCAGCAGCTTCTCGTCGTTACCGGCGCGCTGGAACCCCTGCTCCAGCACGATCGCGAGCTTCCACTTGGCCAGCACCAGGTAGTAGTCCAGGTCCTCGACCTGACGGCCGGACACCTCGGCGTAGCGGGCGACCACCTGGTCTCGGGTGGGCGCGCCGCGCATATCGACATAACTCATCGCGGCATGATCATGCTCGTCGGCGGGCCAGCTCTGCACCATCCACGCAAGGTCGAGTTTCGGGTCGCCGACAGTGCCCATCTCCCAGTCCACGATGGCGGCCAGCCGCGCCGGCGCGCCGTGCTCGTACATCACGTTGGCGAACTGATAGTCACCGTGCATCAGCCCGGGGATGAAGTCGAGCGGTTTGCGCTCCTGCAGCCACGCGGTGGCGACGTCGAGTCCGGGCAGATCGCGCTGTTTGATGCGTTCCAAGAATGCGATCCAGCGGGCGACCTGGCGTTCGTGGAAGCCCTCCGGGCGGCCGAGATCCTGTAGCCCCTTGGCTTTCCAGTCCACCTTCGACAGCAGCGCAATGCCCTCGGCCAGTTGGTAACTCAGCTCGGCCCTGGTGGCCGGGTCGCTGTTGAAGGGCTCGGGCCAGACGGCGTGCTGATCCATCGGAGACCACCCGTCGACAAAGCCCATCAGGTAGAACGGCCGGCCGAGCACGTCGGGGCTCGCGCACACCCCGATGGCCTTGGTGTGCGGCACGTCGGTGCCGTCGAGTGCCTCGATGATGCGCCACTCCCGCAGGATTCCCTTGTCACGGTCTGCGGGTGCGTCCGGTGGTGGCAGCCGAATCACGCTCTGGTGCTCACCGCGGGTGATCGAGAAGATGACGTTCTGCGTGCCACCGGAAAGGTAGCGGGCTTCGGTCGGTTCGCCCGTGCCGGGCAGCCCCGCCGCGTCCATCCAGTCCGCAAGGCGCGCAACGTCGATCGTCGGGGTGCTCATAGGTTGCCCACCTCCAGTTCCAGGTACTGGGCGTATTTCGCCTGTGCTGCTTCGCGTTTGCGGGGAATCCACTCGGTCGGCCACAGATCGTCGGTTGCCGAGTAGTCACGCAGCACCTGCTTGGCGACCGTCGTCTTGTGCACCTCGGTGGGTCCGTCGGCCAGGCCCATGACGGCGGCTCCGGTGACCATGCCGAGGAACGGCATCTCGTTGGTGACGCCGAGGGCACCGTGAATCTGCATGGCCCGCCAGGCGATATCGTGCAGCACCGTCGGCATCACCACCTTCACGGTGGCGATGTCCTTGCGTACCTTCTTGTAGTCGTTGTACTTGTCGATCTCCCATGCGGTGTAGAGCACCAGCAGCCGGAACTGCTTGAGCTGGGCGTAGGAGTCGGCGATGTAGGCCTGGATGGCCTGCTTGTCGGCGAGCAGGCTGCCCGCGGTCTGTCGGCTGAGCACCCGTTCGCACATCATGTCCAGCGCTTTCTGGGACAGCCCGATGGTGCGCATGGCGTGGTGGATGCGTCCGCCGCCCAGCCGGGTCTGGGCGATGACGAACGCCTGCCCCTCGCCGCCGAGCAGAGCGGAATCCGGAACGCGCACATTGTCGTAATGGATCAGCGCGTGCGAACCCTGACCGTCGGACTCGCCGTACAGCCCGCAGTTGCGTTCGATGGTCACCCCGGGTGTGTCGGTGGGGACCAGGAACATCGACATGCCTTGGTACGGGCTGACATCCGGATTGGTCACCACCATCACGATGAGGAAGGACGAGGTGGAGGCGTTGGAGGAGAAGAACTTGTAGCCGTTGATGACCCAGTCGTCCCCGTCACGCACTGCGGCGGTCTTGAACTGGGTCGGGTCCGCTCCACCTTGGGGTTCGGTCATCGAATAACAGGAGAAGACCTCGCCGTCGAGCAGTGGACGCAGGTAGCGTTCCTTCTGTTCAGGCGTGCCGTAGTGGGCGATGATCTCGGCGTTACCGGTGTCGGGGGCCTGGCAGCCGAAGATGATCGGCGCCCACTGCGACCGGCCCAGGATCTCGTTGAGCAGCGCGAGTTTCAGCTGCCCGTAACCCTGGCCGCCGAGATCGGGTCCGAGATGGGTGGCCCACAACCCTTTCTGGCGCACCCGATCCTTGAGCGGGTCGATGACAGCGCGCCGGGTGTCGTCGAGAGGGGTGAACTGCAGATGCGGCCAGACGAGGTCCAGTGGTTCGACTTCATCGCGCACGAACGCGTCGGCCCAGTCCAATAGTTCCTGGAACTGCGGGTCGGTCTCGAAATCCCATGCCATTGCTAACTCCTTCGTTGTCCGGCGATGAGGGTGAGAATGTCGGCGCCGACGACGTCGGCGAACGAACGGTCCCCGAAAGCGCCCGCGGCCCAGTGCCGGGCGCCCTCGCTGACCAGCGTCATGGCCAGGTAGGCCAGATGGGGGACGTCGGTGTGCACGGGCAGCTTGCCGTCGGCGACGGCGCGGTCGAACAGCGCGGTGAACATGCCCCCGTCGAGGTCGGGGGCGTCGGCGGTAGTGAGGATGCGGTGCTCGTGACGGTAGCCCTCGAGGATGGTCTCGATGATCAGCTCGCGCGGGTTGCGGGCCATGGACCGCCCCAGGTCGGACAGCGCCGCGGCGATCACCGTGGGCACGTCATAGTCACCGTCCAGCATGTCGACGATGACCCGTTGCGCCGATCGGGTGGACATCACACCGACCTCGAACAGCACGTCCTCTTTGCGCGGGAAATAGAAGTAGAAGAGCGCCTTGGAGACGCCGGCGGCCCGGCAGATCTGGACCACGGTGGTGTTCGCGTAGCCGTTGGTGCGCCACAGCGCCATCGCGGCCTGCACCAGCATGCGCTTTGTCTCCTTGGAACGGGCCTGCGCAAGTGATGCCCGGCGCTGACCACGGTCAGGCGCGGTGACATCGCTGGAACCCGGCATACCTGCACAATAACGCCGAACATAAAGTTTGACCAGGGTCAGCTTTACGGATGCGGCGAGGGGAAACTGGACCCGCCCGTTGACGGACCCGACCCGCTGTGGAAATCTGATACGCAAAGATGAGAATCACATTCTCGTCGAGAGAGATCGCCGAAACGGAGCACAGATGGCGGACGGCCTGACCGAGTTGGATTTCTTCCGGGACCCGCAGCTGGTGGAGGACCCCTATCCGTATTTCGAGGCGCTGCGCAGCGGCTGCCCGGTGCATCAGAACGGCCCTCACGGCGTGACCATGGTGACCGGCTGGGACGAGGCCGTCCAGGTCTACAACGACGCCGACACCTTCTCCTCGGTCACGTCGGTCACCGGTCCGTTCCCCGGCTTTCCGGTCCCACTGGACGGGCTGAGCAAGGACGAGGTCACCGCGCTCATCGAGAAGCACCGTGACGAGTTGCCGTTCAGCGATCAGTTGCCGACGCTGGATCCGCCCACCCACACCGATCACCGCGCGCTGTTGATGCGCCTGATCACGCCCAAGCGTCTCAAGGAGAACGAGGACGCGATGTGGAAGCTGGCCGACGAGGTGCTCGACACCTATCTCGAGGGCGATCAGGGCGAGTTCATCAAGGGTTTCGCCGGGCCGTTCACCCTGCTGGTCATCGCCGACCTGATGGGCATCCCACCCGAGGACCGGGATGAGTTCGTCAAGAACATCGCGGGCAATTCCGGCGGCGGGGTCGGCGGTACCAGCGAGGAATCGCTGTCGCACAGCCCGCTGGAATTCCTGTACAACATGTTCGCCGACTACGTGGTGGACCGCCGCGCCAACCCGCGCGACGACGTGCTGACCGGGATGGCCGAAGCCACCTTCCCGGACGGTTCGATTCCCGACCCGGGCGATGTCGCACGCGTGGCCGCCAACGTGTTCTCGGCGGGTCAGGAAACCACCGTCCGCCTGTTGGGCACCGCGCTCAAGGTCATCGCCGAGCAGCCCAAGGTCCAGGCCGCCCTGCGCGAAGATCGAAGCCTCATCTCGAATTTCATCGAGGAGGCCCTGCGCATCGAGAGCCCGGTCAAGGGTGACTTCCGGCTGTCGCGCTGCCCTGTCACGGTGGGAGACGCCGAGTTGGGTTCGGGTACCACTGTGATGGTGCTCAACGGTGCCGCCAACCGCGACCCTCGCCGCTTCGATGATCCCGACACGTTCGACCCGGCACGCAAGAACGCCCGGCAGCACCTGGCGTTCGGCCGTGGCATCCACAGCTGCCCGGGCGCGCCGCTGGCCCGTGCGGAAACCAAGGTGGCGCTGGAGCGGTTGTTGGACCGCACCACCGACATCCGGATCGCCGAGAACAAGCACGGACCCGCCGACGACCGTCAGTACCGGTACATCCCGACCTTCATCCTGCGCGGGCTGATCGACCTGCATCTCGAGTTCGACAAGTAGGAGTCACTGTCTTGAAGGTGGTTGTCGACGAGGATAAGTGCCGCGGCCACGGGATGTGCCTGACGGCGTGCCCCGAGGTGTTCACCCTGGCAGACGGGGGGTATGCAGAGGTCCTTCTCGATGAGGTTCCCGACGAATACGCCTCGGGCGTCAGGGATGCTGTCGAATGGTGTCCGGAACAAGCAATCAGAATCACTGAAGGAGAATGAGAAGCGTGCCCAAAGGTTATGTCCTGCTGACCGAGACCATCACCGACCCGGCCGGGATGGGTGAGTACGCGAAGGTGGCCGGCCCGGCGATGGCAGGAGCCTCCATCCTGGTCGTGGACCAGAAGCCGACCGTTGTCGAGGGAGCATGGGAATGCACACAGACCGTGCTGCTCGAGTTCGAATCCACACAGGCCGCCAACGACTGGTACTACTCCGACGGATACCAGGCCGCGGTCAAGCTCCGGCAGGCCGCAGCGACGTGTAATGCAGTGATCCTCAACGGCTTCGGTCGCTAGGAGTCGCGCCCGCTGACGGTGGCGGTTCCGGCTCGAAGGGTTGGTGCTACCGCCATTGGGCGCGTTCGCCGGTGGTTCCGGGCATGGTGGGACCGCGGGTGTGGTCGGTGGGCGGGGCAGCGCTGTACCGTTGAGTGGCTGGCCGTCGCTGCCGGTGACGGTGAGTTGGTGGGCGCAGCAGCCAAAGATGCTGCGGTCGTGGACATGTGATCATTGTCGCAGGGGGTCCGACAAGTCGGGACCTCTACTTCTTGCGTAATCGCCGGCCGACAAGCTTGGCGAACTCGGCCGTCGAACGTCGCACCGATTCGAACTCCAGGGACATCAGCAGCGTGTCCACCATCGCAAAGGGCAGCGTGGTGGCGACCGCCCCGCGGCCGTACTCGATGTGCCAGGAGCCGGGGTGGATCGTGAGGCCCCTGGCGTGCCCCCGCTGCAGGCAGGTACCTTCTCCCGGTCGTAGCGGGCGGAGCGGGGCGGTGTCGTCGGACTCGAGATCGTAGGAGTCGATCTGACCGGCGAGCAGGAACTTGTGGATGTCGACGTGTTTGTAGCGTCCCGAAAAGCCCTGTGTGCCAGTCGGAGAACCGAAGAGCACGACGTATTCGCGGGGACTGAAGTACAGGAAGCGGACCTTGCCGAGGATCCCGCCGGCCTTGCTGCCCACCCACCGGCCCGGTGCCGGGTCGATGAGATCCGGATATGCCTGCGCGAGTAGCGCGACGGCGCGGGCAATGGGCTCTTCTCGGCCGCCGGCCACCTCTTCGGCGACGCTGTGCAGGACGGCGGGGTCGATCTTGTAGGTCATCGGCCGAACTCTATCGGCAGGCTGGTAGGCCCACTCAGCCCGAGCAATGGCTTCCACGGCGCCTGGCCGACGACGCGAGGGTTGGACAGACGGCGGGACAGGATCGCCAGTGCTTCAGAAAGCTCGAGACGAGCCAGGTTCGCGCCCAGGCAATAGTGCACTCCGCCACCGAAGGTCAGGATCGGCGGGGGAGCGTCGCGAGTGATGTCGAAGCGCGTCGGCTCGTCGTAGATGGTGCTGTCCCGGTTCGCCGCGTAGGTATTCACCACGATGAATGTGCCTGCCGGGAAGGTGTATCCGCCGACGGCCACATCCTCGACAGCGCTACGCACGGTGCTGCACATCGACGGCGAATGGCGCATGGTCTCCTCGACGGCGCTCATCGCCAGCTCTGGCCGATCCCGCAGTAGCGCCCACTGGTCGGGATGGTCGCACAGCACCTGCATCGATGCGGCCAGCTGGCTGCGAGTGGTGTCGGTGCCGGCAGTCATGATGCTGAATGCCAGCATGCGCAACTCGGCGGTGTTCAGCCGGTCACCGCTGTCCTCGATGCGGATCAGATCCGACAGCAGATCGTCGGTCAGGTGCCGGCGTCGGTCGGCGACCATCTCGTCGATGTAGACGTCGAATGCGTCCCAGGCATTGAGGACGACAGGTTCTTCCGCGGCGAGGTCGCAGTCGAAGCTGACGATCTTGAAGATGTCCTCGGCCCACCGGGAGAACTGTTGCCAATCCCGCCGAGGCGCTCCGAGCAACGCACAGATGATCGGAATGGGATAGGGCCGGGCGATGTCATCGACGAACTCGCACCGGCCCGCGCTCTCGACTCGATCGACGAGTTCGTTGACGACCGTATGAACAGCATCGTGCATGCGTGCTGTCGCGCGCGGAGTGAAGGCGCGCGATACCAGGCTTCGCAGCCGGCGGTGCTCCTCGCCCTCCATGTTGAGGATGCTGCGGGTCACCCTGTCCCACAAGGGTCCTGAGGTGATGCCGTGCGCCGAAAGGTGGATGCCCGCGGGGACGACGAAACGCGGGTCGCGTAACACCGTACGGGCCAGCTCGTATGACAGTATTTCCGGTCCGATCGGACCCAGCGCGATGGGGGCCTTCGACTGCGCGGCGCGGAACTGCGGATAGATCTGCTGTGGGGTGTCGGTGAAGTCGTATTCGAGCGTCGGCAGCCCGGCCTCGAAGACGCTCGGCTTGGTGGCAACGACGGTCATGTTGTCTCCCTGGTGATCCTGATGGGCAGCCTCGGCAGGACGCAGGTGGCAGCGGGCCAGGTGATCTCCGGGATGAATCCGGGCGCGAGGTCGAACTCGGGTATCCGCGAGAGCCATTCGGAGACGACGAGTCTGAGCTCCATCCGGGCCAGGTGCGCCCCGAGACACCGGTGGGGGCCGCCGCCGAACCCCCAGTGTTTGTGCAGTTTGCCGTCGAGAACGAAATCATCGCCGGACTGCGCGTCGCTGCCGTCGCGGTTGATCGCCCCGAGGCAGAGTCGAACCTCGGCGCCGGCAGGCAGCGTGACTCCCGAGATCGTCACCGCCCGGGTCGTCACTCGGCCGATCACCGGTGCCGCGGGCTCGAGCCGGATGATCTCCTCGACAAACCCTGCGATATCACCGGGGCTTTCCCGCAACGAATCTCGCAGCGAAGGGCGCCGAGCGAGCTCTAGCATGGCGGCACCGATCGAGGCAGTGACGGTGTCCAGGCCGGCGAGTACGAACACCAGCGAGAGCCCTACCGCTTCATCATCGGTCAATGGATCCTCGCCGTGGAGCAGCTCGGATAGGATGCCCGCGCCGGGGACTCGGCGCTGATCGTGTACGGCTTCGGTCAAGTACGCGAAGAGTTCGACAGCCGGGGTGAGGTCCACGCTTTCAGGGTCGTCGAGGCTGAAACCGATGACGGCATCCTTCCAGGCGATCAACCGTGTCCGGTCCTCCAGCGGTAGACCGAATAGGGTGAGGAACACCTGGGACGGATAGGGCGTGGCGAGGTCGGCCATCACTTCGCACTCGCTGCGTGGCGCGATCCTGTCGACGATCTCGATCGCCTGTGCCTGCAACGACGGCAAGATCGAATTGAGTGTCTGCGGGCTGAAGAACGGATGCAGCAGCCGGCGGTAACGGGTGTGCTCAGGAGGGTCGAAACCCAAGGGCACCAACGGAACCGGGCTGATCATGTCGTCGTACCCGATTCTGGAGGAAAAGGACTCGGTATCACGCAGAGCCGCGAGAACGTCTTCGCGACGGGTGAGGTAGTACCAGCCTTCGCCGTGGAGCACCGGCCCGAGATCGCGCAGCTTTGCCCAGCCCGCTCCCCGGTCGTGTGCCATCGGAAGTTCGGCATAGTCCAGGTGGGGAACACCGGTGATCTGCGGTGTCATGGCACGTTGGTGGACAGCAGGGTCAGCGGTAGGCCGAGCACCGACAGATCGATCTCATCGAGGTAGGACCCGTCACCGGCAAAGCTCTGCCGGAAACGCGTTGCCGAACCGTATCTTTCGGCCACCCGCTCTCCAGCTGCAGCATTGGGCAAGCGGACCACCACGGTGAAGACACCGGCACCGTTGCGCTCCAGGAACTCGTTCACCGATATCGCCACCTCGGCGGTGGCACCGGGCAACGGGCTGATCAACTCGATGCCCCCGTCCCAATCCAGGTGAACGTGGATGCCGAGGTCAGTGAGTTCGGTTTCGCTGAAGGAGAATCCGAGTTCGGTGAACATCTGTGTCGTTTTCGCTAGGCGCTGCGGTTCCACCGCGAACACGACATGGTGCAGCGAGGTGGTCATGGCCGCACCAACCCGCGGGGCCGGACCAAGCCGAGGTCCAGGTGATTGAGCCAACCGGGCGGGGCGTCGCAGACATCGGGGATGGCGTTGATCGCGCCCATTGCCGTCCAGTTGTATCCGGGATGGGCCACGGTGCCATCCGGGCGTCGCACGCCCTTGAGGGTCAGTTCGGTCGGTGGATCGCCTTCGATGACGATTTCATAGCGGGTCTCGCCCCAGTTCCATGGAGGATCGAGCCGTTCCGGTCCGGCGGTGACATAGATGGCGTGAAAGACGATGAGTGGCTTGCCGTCGACCCAGGCCGTCCACTCGTGCCGTTGGGCGGCGACCATGCCCGCGGCGATGACGCCCTCGTCGTGCGGGATGTCGGAGGTGGCGGTGGCGACCTCGATCTCGGCGGCGGTGACCTCGTCGATGGTGACACCGAGTCCGTCGGCGATCATGTACATCGACTGCGCGAAGAACGGTAACCCGAGTCCCAGAATCGTCGGCTCGGTGAGGAACTTGTCCTTGTCCTTGCCGAATCCCATCCAGTCGATGTGGTCCAGCGGTGCGTCGTTGAGCACGTCGACGACCTCGTACACACCGATGGTGTCGATCCTGCTCACGACACGGGCCAGCGTCAACGGCAGGATGTCACCGGCGTAACCGGGGTGGATCCCACCCCCGTGGAACGAGGATCCGCCATCCCGGCAGGCGGCGCGGATCTGGTCGCCCGCATCGCGGAAATCCGCGGAGGGGTGGAAGAACCCACTCGTGGTCACCACATTCTTGCCCGTGCGCAACAGTCGGCACACCGTGTCGACGTCCATGACGATCGGCGTGTAGAACACGCAGTCGGCGTCGAGGTCGACGACCGCGTCCACGTCGTCGGTCGCGATGACACCTGTCGCTGCGATGCCGGCGATCTCGCCGGCGTCCTTGCCGACCTTCGTCGCGGAATGCACCAGAACTCCGGCAAGGTCGTAGACCGGATTGTCAGCGAAGTGCCGGATGCCGACCTGCCCGACATCGCCGGTCATCCACTGGATGACGCGGTAGGTCTTGTGCGGCATGGTTCACCCTTCACTGTGTGGCCAGCACGCCGCGCGGAAGTAGCAGCGGTAGGTCGTTGTACGTGGCGATACCGGGGGCCGCTGTGACGACCGCAGGTATGGCGGTGATCGCGGGCATGGCCGTGATGGTCAGGCCGAGCATGATGTAGTCGTCCAGCGTGTCGCCCACGAAATCCGGCGGCGGTTCGAAACTCAGGGTGCTCTTGATCGTCGGGCGGCCCTCGACGGTGATGGTGTAGCCGAATGACGTCTCCCATGCCGGTTCCAGGGTTTGACCTTTCGTCCAGACGCCCCGGATGTCGATCACCTCACGGCCGTTGACGACCCCTTTCCAGCTGACGTCGATACCGGCGACGCAGCCGGCCGCAATGGTCCAATCACCAGGCAGTAGTAGATCTTCGGTGGTCTGTGCGTAGGCGGCTGTACAGCGCACGTCGTCGAGCGTCACCCCGAATGCGTCGGCCATCAGCAGCACTGCCTCCCGGAAGATCCCCGAACCCTTCTCGGTGATCGAAGGTAGGTCGGGATGATCGACGGGGTACCCGAAGCCCATGGGTATCTCGGTTGCCGGCGAGTTGTAGATGGTGGTGTCGAAGGATTCCAGGATGCTGATCCGGTCTACCCGATCAGACAGGCCCGCAGAAACGACGGCGAACAACTGGATGAAGCCAGGGTTGATACCGCTGCCGAAGATCGTCGACTCGCCCCGCAGACAGGCCTCCACGATCCGCTGGCGGTCCTCACCCAGACCGTGGCCGTTGATGAACTCCGACGTCGTCACCACGTTGACACCGGCCGTGAGGATGCGCACCAACTCGCCGACGTCGGCGAACATCGGGTTGTAGACCACGCAGTCCGGGCGCAGCGCGAGCAGGGCGTCTGCATCGTCGGTGGCGAGCACTCCCAGCGGTTCGATCCCGCAGAGCTCACCAGCATCCTTGCCGACCTTGTCCGGCGACCACGCGTAGCACCCCACGAGTTCGAGATCCGTGTTGGCGGCGACGGCATGGATCGACTTCTTTCCGACGTTGCCTGTCGTCCACTGCACGACGCGGTAGGTCATGCCGTTGTCCGCGCGCCGAAACCGAAGACCACCGGGATGCTGCGGAACCCGCGGGTGACGGAGTTGCCGTGGAATACGGCTTCGGCGTCGGGTGCCAGGGCGTAGTCCGGCATCCGGGACAGGACCTGCTCGAGCGCCACCTGGAATTCCAGTCTGGCCAGATTCGAGCCCAGGCAGCGGTGCACACCCGCGCCGAACCCGAGGTGCCGGTTGTCCTGTCGGTCCAGGATGCACCGGTCGGCATCGGCGAACTGATCGGGATCCCGGTTGGCTGCGGCATAGTTCACCAGGACCGATTCGCCTTGGCAGAAGCTATGCCCACTGAGTTCGACGTCTTTGCGTACGGTCCGCGGAATGCCGTGGATGGATCCGGCGAACCGGATGAACTCCTCCACCGCGCGGGGGCGGAGCTCGGGCTCGGCGATCAGCCTGTCGCGTTCACCCGGATGCACCGCGAGGTAGTGGAACGCGAAAGACATTGCGTTGGCGGTGGTTTCCAGACCTGCTTGGACCAAGAGCATGGCATTGGCGACGACGTCGTTGAATGGTAGCTTCTCACCGTCGATTTCGGCCGACAGAAGGACGTCGATCATGTCATCGCGCGGTGGCTGGGTAGTACGCGCCGAGATGGCTTCGTGCAGGTGCTGATACAACAGGCCCCAAGCGCCCATCCGGTCCTGCTCGGACTCGCCGTTGAGCGCAGTGTCGGTCAGTTCGATACAGAGCGGTACATCGTCGGTAGGCATACCGAGCAGGTACTTGAAGAAGACGACACCTGGTTGGCGCCACGCCACCTGGGCCAGATCGCCGGACCCTGACTCGATGAAATCATCGATCAGCCAATCGGTTTCGCACTTGATCTGTGATCGCAACGCTTGCATCCGGGCCGGCGAGAAGTAGGGGTTGAGAACCTTCCGGAATTTCTGCTGCCGCGGTGGGTCCAGAGTGATCACGAGGTCGCCGGCGAGTTGCTGCGCCCCTTCCGGGGTGGGATTGCTGGAGAAGCTCTCCCAGTCCTGAAGGATCCGATAACACTCTGCGTAGCTCACGGCCACCCATGCGCCGCCCGGAGTGGCGCTGAGGAATGGAGTATCGGTATGGGCAAAGGGTCCCCGCTCCCGCATCAGCCCGTAGACCTGGTACAGGAAGTCATTGTCGTTGAAATCCGGATGGCGCAGATCCCAATTGCCGGCATGTGTCTCGGATGTGGACATTACCGTGAATTCCTATGGCCCGTGCTGCTGCTCGGCCGCTTGTCGGGCCACCCGCTCATCATGGATACGTACCAGCTCGCGGAATCCGAGACGGTGGTACTTCGGAGTCGGCTGGATACCCCACACGTCCTTGGCGGTGTCCTTCCCTTCGGCGCCCTCGGGCGGTCCGAAGGCCGGATAAGGCACTTTGCACTCCAGGGTGTCATCGGAGTAGCGCACCTTGAGCAGCTCGCTGCAGACCTGAGTGAGGCTCAGGGTGGGGTAGCCGTAGTAGACCGCCATGAACGGCAGGGTGAACGCTCCCTCGACGACCAGAGCGATCAAGCACACCAACACCGCGCGCTTGATCCATTTGTGCATGCGCGCGTAGTAGGGAGTGGTGCCCGGTGGCAGATCGTCGGCCTTGGGGTCATCGGTAGGGGCGGGTGCGGAAGTCACTGTGGCACTCCTTTTCAGTCCGTGAAGATTTCGCGGTTGACCGTGTGCAGGTACGGGATCGCGAGGAAGGGGGTGATATAGAAGATGTCGTAGAGCCACCAGCCGATGACGGGGAACACCACGCCCGCGTAGCGGACGTCGGCGAACATTGTCATGTTGAAGATGTAGGCGCACCAGATGACCACGCCCATCCAGCAGGTGATGACGAGATACTGGTGGCCCCAGCGCTTCATCTGCAGGAAGCCGATGGCAGCAGCCACCCGCATGGCGAAGACCGTGAGAATCAGCCCTGCCACATAGCCCTTCTCGCCCGGACCGGCGGCGCCGCCGATCCACAGTTCGTTGTAATGCCAGAAGTAGCCTGCATCGAACATGTTGCCCCACCCGACCATCAGGACGCGGTTGATCAGGGTGTGATTGGCCACCAGATCGAGCGCCCAGCCCAGGCTGTTGAGCATGCCGTCGATGAGTACGAGGTATCCGATGAGCGTGACGATCATCGGCCGTACCGAAAGACCGGATCGCAGGGCTTGGCGTTGTAGCCACACGCCGCGCATGAAGATGGGAAAGCCGATGAGGCCGGGCGCCCACATCCCCATCAGGCCGGCCCCGACGATCATCCATTTGTCGGCCCGGCGCTGCGCGAGCCGGGACTCATCGTGATGCTCATCCAGTCCTACAGACCTGTCCCGCGGCGCAGGGGCCTTGTCACCGTTGAACCGGCTCAGCAGTGGCAGGTTCACAGATCCCACCACCCACGCGCGAACGACATGTAGAGCTGGATGAGGAACATCGTCAGCAGGTAGCCGTAGATGACGACCTGGAACACGATGAGCGCTTTCTTACGGTTCTTCTCTTTCTGATCCACCATTGCGGTGCCACCTTCCTAGAGTGTGCGTTCGGTGTCGGCGAGGATGGCCGCGGCCACCTCGTGGAGGCCTTCGGTGATGGCGCCGTCGCTGGACAACGGCGCCAGGATGCAGGCCTGCGCGGCTTCCAGTTCGGTGGCACCCGCGGCGATGAGCTGCGCCGCGGTGACCAGAACCCGGGTGGACGGAGGCTCGAAGTGGAATGCCTGGTCGGCTGTGCGAATTGCGGTGGCGCAGTGCACCAGCCGCTGAGCGGTCGCCAGTCCGACCTGGGTTTCGGCGACGATGACCTCGGCCTCCCGGTCGGCCGGCAGATAGTGCATGGGAAGAGTGACGAACCGCTGCCGAAACGATGGCTTGAGCTCCTTGAGAGAACTGCGGTACGCGGGGTTGTAGGAACACACCAGCATGAAGTCCTCGGGCGCTTGGACCACTTCACCGGCCCGGTCGAGGTACAGCGCGCGGCGGTGATCTGTCAGTGAGTGCAGGATGGCCAGAGAGTCGTGCCGCGCCTCGACGACTTCGTCGAGATAGCAGATGGCACCGGCCTTCACGGCCCTGGTCAGGGGGCCGTCGGTCCACATGACGTCTCCGCCGGTCACCATGAACCGGCCCACCAGGTCCGAGCTGGTCAGGTCGTCATGGCAGCTGATCGTCACGACGGGCCGACCCAGCAGTAGCCCCATGTGCTCGACCAGTCGTGTCTTCCCACACCCGGTAGGCCCGGTGAGCATCACCGGCAGTCGACGCTGATAGGCCTGCTCGAACAATTGGACTTCATTGCCGTTGGCAAAGTAGGTCTGACTGATCATGCCGTCACCAACTCTCGGTGGACGTGGGCGAGGACACGGGGGAGTTCCTCAACCCGGCGGATGCGCTGAGAACGGCGCGGCCCGAATACTTCCGGGAGCGGATCGACCCGGGCGGGCCCCACGCCGACGTAGTAGATGGACACCCCGGCCTCGCGGGCCTCCTCGACGGCATGCGCCGCATCTGCCCATGCGTAACGCCCTTCGTAGCCTTCATCGGAGATCAGGCCGTCGCCGATGACGATGAGCAGCCGGCGTTCCGACGGTTGATCGAGCAGGCGGCTGGTCAGATGACGCAGCGGCGCGCCGAGTCTGGTGTAGCCGCCGGTGGACAGGCCCAGGCTGCCGGGAGGGACGAAGCGGCGCTCCGCGAAATCCTTGAGGCAGCTGACTTCCACCCGGTGCCGGGTGTTCCCGGTGAACAGGAAGATCCCGTGCCGCTCGTGCGCGGATGCCATGGCCCGCGACAATGCGTCGGCGCAGGCCAGCTCCAACTGGAAGATCGTGCCGCCGTGCACGCCGAGCGACGAGCTGCCGTCGAGCAACAGCGCTGTGGTGACATCGCGGCTGCTGGGCAACAACTCTCGGAAGATCCGCGGTTCGTCAGCCTCTCCGGTGGAGAGGTTGATGTAGTGATCGACGTACTGTTCGATATCGAGGTCGGAGCCATCTTCGAGCCTGTCGCGCATCGCGCGATGGGTGTTCTCCTCGAACCATTTTCGGACATCGACCGATACCGCACCCTGGCGCCGGGTGCCACCGACCATTGCCCGCTCGACGACGGCGACGTGGTCGGGCAGGAAACGCTTCGTCCACTCGTTCCACTCC
Organism: Mycobacterium sp. P2_H7; assembly: GCF_056403275.1. Lineage (NCBI taxonomy): Bacteria > Bacillati > Actinomycetota > Actinomycetes > Mycobacteriales > Mycobacteriaceae > Mycobacterium > Mycobacterium sp. P2_H7. The sequence continues at coordinate 31,537 of NZ_JBFUFU010000027.1, forward strand.
GGATACGGAATTCCCGGGCGGTGATCGGGTGTGACGTCCAGGTCGTTGTCCTGTGGCCGGCTGGGAGGCGGCAGGTTGGAGTTGCGGACCCCGCCGTCGCCGCCGACGGGCACGGAATAGGGTCGCGGCAGCCGCTTCTGGGTGGTGGTCCAGGGCATCCGCCCGAAGGTCCGGCGCAGTCTGTCGGACAGGTCCTGCGGCGATGTGTATGCCGCGGGCAGGCAGCCCAGAAGCGGGTGCAGGGTCAGGTTCCGCGGCGTCCGCGCCAGCTCGATGGCGCGGTTGATCATCTCCTCGGCACCCATGGCGGCGTCGGCGGGATCAAGGTTGGGCAACACGGTGTTCAGTTCGGGCAGCAGACCGGGCCACTGTCCCGCGATCCAGCCGAGCGCCACCCTGGCTTCGACGAGGGTGAGTGCGCCGAGCTCGCGCGTGGACAGCTCGTTGAGCCGGTAGTCGACGATTCTGTCCTTCGACGGTGAGCATTGCAGTGCCACTCCGCATGTCAGCGTCCTGCGGGTCCAGCCACGGGTGGGGGCGGGATAGGGGACGTGGACGAAGTCGAGCTGGGAACTCAGGCCGAAGTGCCGGTGCTGCCCGGTCACCAGACGGGCACCTGAGCGGCGTTGACCGCTCAGCGCCATGGCCGTCACGGCGCAACTGCGCTCGGTCGCCATGGCATGCGCGTCGGAGAGTTCGGCGGCCATCGGGTCAGAACGTGCCGATGTTGGAGAACATCCAGTACCAGAACCAGATGATCAACGCGGTGCCGCCCCATGCGGCGACGTAACGCAAAATCTCCCAAACCCAGTCCACTTCAAGCCTTTCTGTCGTCAGTGTGTCGTACGCGCGGCGATCTCATCGGACTTCCAGACCGCGCAGGGCGGTTGCCACCAGGCCACTGAGCATGGCGTCGCGGGTATCGGCGTTGGACGTTGTGGTGAGCACTCCGTAGATGCCGAGCAGGAAGAAGGTGGCGCTGTAGAACGCATCGACTTCTGCGGGCACCTGACCGTCACCGCGGGCCCGCTCGATCTCGCGGACCAGCAGCACGATGACCGGGTGGTCGGTCCATTCATCCTGGCTCGGTCGGGTCGGTGAAAAATGCAGTGCAAGAAGCTCTTTGAACAGCGATGAGCCCAGTCGTTGCTCGAGGCCGGTGATCTGGCGCACGACGTGGTCCAAGGTTGTCGCGAGATCGTGTGTGTTGACGAGGTAACGGGCGAACTCTGTGGCCATCCGGGCCTCTTCCCGATTCTCCAGTTCCAGCAACACGTGTTCCTTGCTGGGGAAGTGGAAGAAGAACGTGCCATGTGCCACGCCGGCGGCGGCCACGATGGCGCCGACGTCGGCACCGGCCATTCCCGACGAGGTGAATTCGGCGATGGCCGCGCCGAGGATGCGCTCCCGCGTCTGCAACCGGCGCAGTTCGCGCGTCGATTGGCGGACCTGCGGTGTCATAGCTGCCCTTTGTAGTCGTAATACTGATTTAAGTCAATGAGTGAAGTCATCAAAGGTCAGTCGGAGAAGATCTCGCGGTTGACCGAATGCAGGTAGGGAATCGCCAGGAAGGGAGTGATGTAGAAGATGTCGTAGAGCCACCAGCCCACGACCGGCAGTACCACGCCGGCGAAGCGGACATCGGCGAACATCGTCATGTTGAAGATGTAGGTCGTCCAGATGACCACGCCCATCCAGCAGGTGACGACCAACCATTGGTGGCCCCAGCGCTTCATCTGCAGAAAGCCGATCGCAGCAGCGATCCGCATGGTGAACACCGTGAGGATCAGGCCGACTTCAAGTGCCTTCTCGCCGGGGCCCGCAGCGCCGCCGATCAGCAGCTCGTTATAGTGCCAGAAGTAGCCAGCGTCGAACATATTGCCCCAGCCATTCAACAGGACTCGGGCCAGCAGAGTGTGATTGGCGAAGAGATCCAGAGCCCATCCGACGGTGTTGATGGCGGCGTCGATGATGATCAGGTAGCCGAGCAGGGTGACCAGCATCGGGCGCACCGTCATCCCATCCCGTTGGGCTCTGCGTAGCAGCCATACCCCGCGGAGGAAGAGCGGCAAGCCGAAGATGCCGAGCGCCGCAGTGCCGATCAGCAGGCTGCCGGAGATCAACCACTTGTCAGCGTGACGCTGCGCCTGCCGCGACGCTTCCAGATGTTCGTCAAGTCCACTTGCGGAGGTCTCAGGCTTTGAAGTGACGCGACGACTTCGGGCGCCACCAAAGGCCGGCACGTTCATGGCAGCTGACTCTAGTCAATTTCATTGTGGAGTCAAGAAGGCCTCGATCCTGTCTCTCGACAGGATCGATGGGAATAACCTGTCAATACTCGCTCCTCAAAGTTGCTGTGGGGCAATACTGTTGCGGTATATGGTGCATCTACCGCGCCTAGTCCATTGACTTAAGTCAGAGTTAGTCGTTCAATAACACCACTTCCAAGGAAGGAACCATGGCACTGGAACAGTTCGATCTGAAGGGTCAGGTCGCGATCGTGACCGGCGCAGGAAAAGGGGTCGGCCAAGGCATCGCGCGGGTGCTGGCCGAAGCGGGTGCGGCAGTCGTCGGGACCGCGCGCACCGAATCCGACATTGTCGGCACGATTTCCGGCATCGAGCGGGAAGGTGGAACCGGGCTTGCCGTCGTCGCTGATGCGATGAGTCGCTCCGACGGCGAGCGCGTGGTTCAGTCGGCAGTCGACCACTTCGGCAAGATCGACATCCTGATCAACAATGTCGGTGGTTCGAGTTACGCGCGCTTCCTCGACATCACCGACGAGGACTTTCGCCACACCTTCGACTGGTGTGTCACATCGGCGTTCATCATGAGTCAGCTGGTTGCGCCCCACATGCTGGAAGCCGGCCGCGGCTCGATCGTCAACATCTCTTCGGGCTCGGCGCGATTCGGCATCCGCGCTTTGACTGCGTACTGCGTGGCCAAGGGTGGGCTGGAAGCGCTGACAAGAGCCATGGCACAGGAGCTGGCACCGAAGATTCGGGTGAACGCCATCGCGCTCGGCTCGTTCGCGACCGACGGTCTGCAGGGCAGCCTGGACATGATGCCAGGGTCGCGGGAGAAGATGGAGGAGACGACCCCGTTGCATCGCCTCGGCGATGTCGAGGACCTCGGTCGCCTCTGTGTCTACCTGTCCACCCGCGACTGCTACGCCACCAACGCGACCTTCCACGTCGATGGTGGTATCGACTCCAACAACTCACCGCTGCCGATCCCTGATTACTGATTACTGAGCAGAAGGAATTCTCACGATGCGCAGAGTGGTCCAGTACGCCACCGGGAATGTCGGCAGGCACTCATTGGAAGCCATCATCGGAAGACCTGATCTGGAACTGGTCGGTGTGCATGCCTCGAACAGGGACAAGGTCGGCCGGGACGCCGCCGATCTGTGCGGGCTCGCCGAACCGACCGGCATCATCGCCACTGACGACGTCGACGCACTCGTTGCGCTGCAGCCGGATTGCGTGGTCTACACAGCTCTCGGCGAAACCCGACCGATGGAAGCCATCGAAGAGATGTCCAAGCTGCTGGCCGCTGGGATCAATGTCGTAGGGACGTCGATGATCTGGCTGGTGACCCCGCGCCAAGCCGACGACTGGTTGCGGCGCCCGCTGGAACGGGCGTGCGCGGCGGGCGACTCATCGCTCTACGTCAACGGCATCGATCCGGGGTTCTCGGGGGACACTGCGGTGCACGCCGCATTGAGTTTGGTGACCAGAGCCCAGTCGATCACCGTCAAGGAGATTTTCGACTACGGAAACTACGACGACTACGAATACACTGGTACTGCAATGGGTTTCGGTAGTTCACCGGAAGATGACCCGCCGATGGCATTTCTGCCGGGCGTGGTCGCATCGATGTTCGGCGGCTTGATTCGCAATCTCGCGGGCCATCTCGGTGTGAAGCTGGATGAGGTACGTGACCGATTCGAACCGTGGTACACGAGTGAGCGTATCGAATGCACGATGACCACTGTCGAGCCCGGGCAGCTGGCGGCGGTGCAGTTCGCCGCAGAAGGGGTGATTGCCGGCGTTCCCGTCATCACCGTCGAGCACACCACCCGGCTCACCCCGGCTGCGGCGCCGGGCTGGGAGTATCCGCCCGAGGGGCAAATTGGTGTGCACAAGGTGATCGTGGAGGGAAATCCGCGAATCGAGATGAGTACCCACCTGTCCCACCCCGTCTTCGATGTCACCGATGCCGGATGTATTTCCACCGCCGCGCGTGTCGTCAACGCCATCGACTGGGTGTGTTCGGCCCCGAGTGGGCTGATCTCGATCGAGGACATTCCGCCGACTGCATTGCTTCCTGGCCTGATGTGGTGATGTGTGGAGTCGCACCCGTCATCATTACGGGTGCGACGTATCGATGGACAACTGCTCGACGCCGAGCCTGCGGGCCACGGTGTCGGCCAGCCAGCGCGGCATGGACCGATCCTGCTCGCACACGATGAAACTGCGCGGCAGGTCGGCGGCCCAGAAGTCGGGCACCGACACCGGTGTCACGGTGGTGTCCCCGAACCGTTCGGGACCGAGCCGGCTGAACGCCCAACGGGCGGTCGACTCGTCGCAGTCGTGGTAGAAGTACTTCCACGCACCGTCGAAGTCCGCGAACGTCATCGCGCCGTCGTCATCGAATCTCAAGTAGCTCAACATTTCTCCGACGTCCCCGTCGAACTCACCATCTTCGGAGTCGCGCATCGCCATCGCCTCCGGATAGGTGCGTCCCTCGCGGGGCAGCGCCGCGGCCAGATAGGCGATGTGGCGCACCAGTTCCGGTGCGGCATCGGCGGCCAGCGTGGCGTCGAAGCCGCCACCGGAGTGCCCGACCAGCACGTCGCCGGGTTGCAGCACGGCAAGAATGGCGTCGCGCCGGTTGGCCAGGGTGGATTCCTGATCGGCGACGGCCCCGTGGCCGGGCAGGTCGACGGCGACGCCGTCATGGCCGAGGTCGGCCAGTTCGGCAATCACCCGATCCCAGCACCAGGCCGCGTGGAAACCGCCGTGTACGAACAGAAATCGCACGTTCAGTCGACGATCGCGATGGCCTGGCGGGGACACTGCCGGACGGCCTCGCGCACCTGGTCCTCGTTGGACGGGGTGACTTCGTCGGACAACACGTGCAGGTAGTCCTGGTCGTCGAGGTCGAACACCTCGGGAATGACCCCCATGCAGACGCCGTTACTCTCACAAAGCCCGAAATCGACCTCTATGCGACTCATTCGATTACCTCGCAGGCTCGGTCATCGAATGACGATCCATGATTCGCTCCGCAAGCGTCGCTCATTTCAGCACCTTCACCGGAACCCGCGCATAGCCCGCCACGTTCTGCATCCGCACCCGCTCCAGGCCATCGAAGTCGACCTCGTACCGCGGCATGAAATCGAGCAGCTTCTCCAGCGCGATGACACTCTCCATGCGGGCCAGGGCCGCCCCCAGGCAGCTGTGGATCCCGTACCCGAGCCCGAGGTTCTGCGCCTCGGTGCGGTCGCGTTCGATATCGAACGTGTCGGCATCGGTGAAGGCGTCGGTATCGCGGTTGGCGGCGGCGCTGATGAGGAACACTGCTTTGCCGGCCGGGATGACACCGCTGGGCACGCGGGCGTCCTTGAGCGTGTAGCGCACGTTGTACTGCACCGGGCCTTCGTACCGCAGCAGCTCCTCTACGGCGGCCGGGACGAGGTCGCGGTTGTCGAGCAGCTTCTGCCACTGGTCCGGGTTCTTGGCGAACAACACCACCGCGGTACCGATCAGCTTGGTGACGGTCTCGGCGCCCGCGCCGCCGAGCAGCGTTGCGAACCCGGTGATCTCGATGTCGTCGAGCTTGTGCAATTGGCCGTCTTCGCGCAGGATCTCCGCGGCGATGAGCCGGCTGATCATGTCGTCCTGCGGGTTCTCCCGGCGCCTCTGCACCAGCCCGTAGTAATAGACGCCGGTGTCGATGTTGGCCTGTACCCCCGCCTCGGAGGTGCCGATCTGCCCGGGCTCACGGGACAAGCTGGTGTCGATCCAGTGTCGCACCATCTGACGGAAATCAGGTTCGACACCGGCCATCCGGGTGATCACCTCGACCGGGAACGGCCCGGAGAAATCCTGCACCACATCGAATTCGTCGGAATCGATCTGCCCCAGGTAACGATCGATCTGCTCGACGATGGTGTCCTTCTGGGCCTGTACGGCACGCGGGGTGAAGGCCTTGTTGAGCAGGCTTCGCATGTGCCGGTGGTCCGGCGGATCCATGAAGATGATCGACTTCTGCGGCGGGACCGGACTCTGCACCATGGCCAGGTCGCACCCGCGGGACGACGAGAAGGCGTCGTGGTTCTTGAGCGCCGCAGCCACGTCCTCGTGCCGGGTGAGTGCGTAGAAATCCTGATCGGCGTTGTAGTAGATCGGCGCCTCGGTGCGCATGCGTCGGTAGATCTCGAAGGGGTTGTTGAAGAACTCCTCGGAGAATGGATCGAAAACGAGTTCGGCGGTCGTCATCCCTGGTCCTCCTTCGGGTGGAGCTGCCACCCCAAAACATTACGGAACTCTATAAAACTGTAACGCTAACAGTAAAGCCCCCAGGGCGCGCCGAAATGCTCGATTTCACCGTCGCTCAATCGGGCACGACGGCGTTGACCACCGGTTCCAGCGCGCCGAGTCCGAAACCGAGTTCGGCGAGCGTCCGTTGCACCACGGCGACGTCCTTGACGAGGAACTCGCTCACGGCCCCGACGAATCGCTGCGTCGATCCGGCCCGCTCGATCAAGCCCAGCGCCCGGCTCGCACCGCTGCCGTGCGCGAGTGCGCCCAGCAGCGCGGATTCCTCGATCGAGAGTCGCGCGCCCATCTGTACGGCTTCGGCAAGCAGCCCGATCTGCGCGGCGAACATGGTGTTGTTCACCAGCTTCATACCCTGCCCGGCGCCCAGGGGGCCCATGTGCAGGACGGGGTCGGCGTAGCTGTCCAGCACGGGCCTCACCCTGCCCACCACGTCATCGGCACCGCCCGCGAACACCGTGACGTGACCGGCGGCGATATCGTGCGGCCCGCCGCTCACCGGCGCATCCACCACTCCGATGTGCGGGGCCCGCTCGGCGATGCCTTGGGCCGTGCGCGGGCTACCGGTGGTGTGGATGATCAGCGTGGCACCGGCCGGCATGGCGGCCGGCAATGGACCCGCACACACCTCGAGAACCTGGTCGTCGGTGAACACGCACAGCACCACCACATCTGCGGTGGCGAAACCGATGGCGTCCTCGGCGACGGCCGCGCCGAGCTGCAGGATTTCCGCACGCTTCTCCGGCGTGCGGGCCAGCACGGTGACCTGATGTCCGGCCGCGAGTAGCCGGCCCACCATCGGTGCGCCCATCCGGCCGGCGCCGATGAAGCCGACGCGCATCAGCGCCTGATCTTCTTCGCGCAAGCGCTCATCGGTGTTCGGTTCTTCTTCGCGCAAGCGCTCATCAGCGCGGGTGGCCCATGATGGCCAGTGCGGTATCGGCCGCGGTGAAGACCGAACCCTGTGCCGCGGAGGCCTCTTCGGCGAGTGCGGTCGCGTGCCGGCAGTCCTTCTGCAACAACGCGCCCGCGATCGGGGCGAGCCGGTCCAGCGTCCCGCCGAATGCCGCGATGCTGCCCATGGCCTTGCTGTTGGCCGAGCCGCGGGTGATCACCTCGCACAGGCGTTCACGCGGCACGCCGAGCGACTCGCCGAGCTCCAGAGTGCTCATGGCCGCACCGAGATTGGCGCTGAACAGCAGGTTGTTCAGGATCTTGGCGACCTGCCCGCTGCCCAGCGGGCCGAGGTGCACGATCGGGTCGGCGTAGGTGGCGAACACCGGCCGCGCCTTCTCCACGTCGGTCTCGTCGCCACCGAGCATGACCAGCAGTTGGCCGGCCTCCACCGCGGGAGCGCCGCCGCTGACGGGGGCATCGATCACCGAAACACCCTGCGCTGCAGCTTTTTCTGCGATCTCACGGCAGGTGTCGGGGTGGATGGTGGAGTGGATGGCGACGATACCGCCCGGCGCCAGGCCTTCCAGCACGCCGTTCTCGCCGAACAACACCTGGCGCACGTCGTCGTCACCGACGACGCACAAGCAGACCAGATCGCTGGCCGCGCCGAGTTCGGCCGGGGTGCCTGCGGTCTTCGCCGCGGTGTCCGCATAAGGCTCCAGAGATGCCGCCCGGCGTGCCCACAGGGTGGTCTCGTAACCGCCCTCGACGATCCGGCGGGCCATCGGCCCACCCTGGCTGCCCAATCCGATGAATCCGACGCGCATCAACCCGCCTCCGCTTCCACATCGTTCGAAACACACTGCCCGGCGAATGCCAACACCCGCCGGTGATACTCGGCCGCTGACAGCCCGACACTGAGATTGTGGCCACTGTCGGCCATTTCGTTGAGTTCTACCTCGGGTGCACCCGAGAACAGGGCCGCGATCGCCGCCAGCGCCTCGGGGCCGGATTCCCATACGCTCTCGTGGTCGGCGGCACTGAACTGCACCGGCACCCGCACGGCCGCGGCGGTGTCGGCGAAGTCGCGGCGTGGCCAGTTCGCCGACACCGCTCCCTCGTAGGCCACCCCGGGCGCCGACAGGCCGCCGATGAGCACCTCGTCGGGGTAGAGCGCCGTCGGCTGCCACAGCAGGTCCCGCAGCCCGGCCGGCGTGCGGGACAAGGTGGCTTGGCTGAGAAGGGTTTTCGCGTCCGGGTGATAGTTCAGTCCGGTGCCGGCCAGTGAAACGCCGACGACGCGGTCATGATCGGCCATCCGCAGCGCGAGTTCGCAACCCAGCGAATGGCCCAGCAGGAACACCTGCCCGGCCGGCGCGATCTTGTCGACCGCATCCCAGGCCAAGGCGACCCGGTTCGCCGGGACGTCCATGGTGTCCTGGTACAGCGAGGACGCACCGTATCCCGGCCGGTCCAGCGCGATGGCGGTGAAACCCTGCGCCGCGGCCTGGCGCAGCAGCGAGAGCTCCGGCCGGCCCGGGCAGTCGAAATACACCGATGATGTTGCCCCGCCGTGGATCGCGACGATGACCGCACGGGGCTCGGGGACCGTCGCGACGAGGGCCGTCATCGGCACTGTGCCGGCCATCACCATGCGCCGCTGGACGTTAGTCATCGGTCCGCAGCAGCAGCACGCCGCTCGGGGTCAGGCCACCGCTGCTGGCGACGGCCACCTTGGCGCCGGCGACCTGCCGCTCGCCGGCCTCGCCGCGCAGCTGGGTGACCGCCTCGTGGATCAGGCCCATCCCGTGGGTGCGGCCGTGCGAGAGCTGCCCGCCGTGGGTGTTCAACGGGATGACACCGTCACGCGCAATGGCCTTGCCCCCGTCCAGGAAGTCCTTGGCCTCGCCGATCCCGCAGAAGCCCAGGGCCTCCAGCCAGGACAGGCAGTTGAAGCTGAAGCCGTCATACAGCTCAGCGACATCGACGTCCTGGGGCCGCAGCGATGTCCGGCTCCACAGGTGCGCGGACTGGCCGAGCACCTGGGGCTCGTGGGTGAGGGTGGTCTGGTCCCAGTCGAGGCGTTCGATGATCTGGGTGCCGACCGCTTCCACCCGTACGGGTTTCTTCGGCAGGTCCTTGGCGGCATCGACCGCCGACACGATCACCGCGACAGCGCCGTCGCAGGGCACGTCGCAGTCGTAGAGCCCGAACGGGGTGGTGATCATCCGGGCTGACAAGTAGTCGTCCATCGTCATCGGATCGCGGTAGATGGCGGTGGGGTTGAGCGCGGCGTTGGCCCGCTGGTTCAGGGCGATCCAGCCCAGCGTCTCGCGGGTCGTGCCGTATCGGTGAAAGTGCCGGGAAGCGTTCTGCGCCAGCGTGTGTGCCGCCGAGACGCCGCCGAACGGTTGCTGCCAGCTGGACGTGCGGGCGCCACCGGGAGGTGACATCCGGCCTTCCTTCATCAACTGCTGGAAGGTGGCTTCCCACAGGGTGCGGAAGCACAGCACATGCCGGGCCATTCCGGTCGCCACGGCCATCATCGCCGCGATGACCGATCCGCCGGGACCGAAGGTGTCCATGCCGCCGTTGATCCAGGTGGGGCGAAGTCCCAGTGCGCCTTCCAGCGCGGAGACGCCACCCTCGCCCATGCCTGCGATGTCCAGCCCGGGGTAGGTGGACAGGCCGTCGATGTCGTCGAAGGTCAGGCCGGCGTCGGCGACGGCCGCCTTGCACGCCTCGATGGTCAACGACAGCGGGGGCACCATCAGCCGGCGGCCCATCTTCGACGCGCCGATCCCGGTGATGGCCGAGCGATCCTCGAACTTCGCAGCGGTGAGCATCGGGCGGACGTACTTCGCGAAATCCGTTGGGGCGATCTCGTCTTCGGGCATCGCGGCGGCCGCCGTCTGGTCGGCCGCGGGAGTGAACACCGGCAGATAGACGTCGTCGAACTGCTGAAAGAGCACCTCGACCGGCTGGCCGAGTTCCAGCTTCTCCGGGTCACAGTCGACGATGTTCGTGGTCAGCCGGACCCGCGGATCCTCGGCGATGGCCACTTCGGCGATCACGTAGGGCGGCGGGAGGTCGGGGAAACCGAACCGGTGATTGATGCTGACGCCGGCCAGGGTGGCCCGGCCCGAGACCGCACGCACGCCGAGATCCTGGCCGCGACAGTAACGGCAGATCGGTGCGGGCGGATGGATGAGCGCTTTGCAGCTCTGGCATTCCTGGATGCGGAGCTGCCCGTCGGCACCGGAGGTCCAGAAGAACTCGTTCTGCGAAGTCAGTTGGGGGAGTGGGCGTCCCGGGATCGCGGTCATCGGGTGAACCCCCATTGTGCTTCGTTGTCTTCGGTGTTCAGACTGTCGGCCGGGTCGGCGGCGTCGACGAGCGGGCGGTGATCGTCGTCGGGCCGCCGTTCGCCGAGCTCGAGGATGGCGTGCACCGGGCAGTCCAGCAGTGCCCGCAGCACCGCATCACGATCCTGCTCGGGGACGTCGCCGCTGCCCTCCAACTTCGCGTACCCCCAGTCGTCCAGGGAGAAGTACTCGGGTGCGTGCTTGGCGCAGATCCCGAATCCGTCGCACAGCGTGCGGTCCAGCTTGATCCTCATCTAGATCGCCTCGACTTCGTAGGGCCGCAGCGCCTCGAAGGTGCGGCAGCTGTCGCATGATCCGTCGAGATGTGTCTGGACCAGATCGGCGAAGTGGGCCAGCAGGCTGGCGGCGATGTTGGCCGCGCCGTCCAGCGTCGCGCAGGCGCCGCGCCCCCGTAGCACCACCGACCAGCGCTGCAGCCGCGCGAGATCCTCGGCGGTGGCCGAACCGTCGCGCAGTGCTCCGGTGACCGCGGCCATCGCCGCGGTACCGTTGAAGCAGGAGCCGCACTGTCCGGCATTCTCCCGGTCGAAGTAGTCGAGCACCGAGGCCGCCACCGCGACGGGGCAGTCGGTGGTGAGCACCGCGACCGCTCCACAGCCCAGACCGCTGCCGAGAGCGCGCAGCGATTCGTGGTCCAGCCCGGCACTCACCGCGTCGGGGCCGAGCAGGCCGGCGAAATACCCACCCATCAGCAGTCCGGACACGTCGGCGGGGGAAACCCCGTGCAGCGTCAGCAGATCGGTGATGGGCGTGCCGTGCGGAAGTTCGTAGAGCACCGGTGCCTTGCCCGCGCCGGTGATCGTGGCCAGGAAGGTGCCCGGCGAAGCCTCGGTGCCCGCGGACCGGAACGCGTCCGCCCCGTGTCGCAGGATGTAAGGCAGGTGAGCCAGGGTCTCGACGTTGCTCACCAGCGTCGGCAGTCCGGCCACGCCCTCCTCGAACACGCGCGGAGGTTTGTCGGTGGGTTTGGCGGGGCCACCGTTGATCACCCGGACGGCCGCGGATTCCTCACCGGCGATGTACGCGGGCGAGACGGTGACGACGGTGATGGCCGGTGCGTTCTCGATGGCGGCCAGCGCCGTCTCGATCGCGGTGGCGGCATGTGGGTCGGAGACGTACACGAAAGCCTGTTCGGCGCCCACGATCCGGGCGGCCAGGCGCAATCCGTCGAGCACCAGATGGGGCCGGTTACGCAGCAGCCAGCGATCTTTCACCGACGCGGGCTCGCCCTCCTCACCATTGGCGACGATGACCGTCGGCCGGCCGGCGAGATGGGCGGCGCGCACCGTCTGCAGTTTGACCGCCAGCGGGAAGGCGGCGCCGCCGCGGCCCAGCAGCCGGGCTGCGGCGATCTCGCCCAACAGTCGTTCCGGATCGTCGAGATCCTGGTAGCCGCCGGCGCCGGTGTAGTCGGCGAGGTCTTCGGGGCCGTGTTCGGTCAGCAGCAGACGCGGTGTCAGGCCGGGCCAGACCTGCGTGCTGAGATCCGTTGCGGTCGTGGTCATGAGCTGAGCCCTTCCCGCTCGTCACATCCGGTTAGGCTGGCGGCCGTGAGAACCGCGGTGGTGCGAGTCGATGTGGATCCGTCCGGGCAACTGCCCCCGGCCAGGCTGGTCGACGGCATGGCGGCGCTGCGCGAACTGGCGGGCCCGGCCGGTGCCGACATCGTCGAGACCGACCTGAGTGCGCTACCGGCCGGCCGGCGCCAGGTCGAGGTGCTGCTTGCCGGTGATGATCCCGAAGCGCTCACGACCCGAGCGATCATGCTGTGCGGCAAGGCATTCGGCACCGATCCGGTGGCGGGCGTGCTGACCTTCGTCAGCCGCGGTACCGATGACGACGCGCACGGCGTGCTGGCGGGCTTCGGCCTGACCGGCCGGGTGCACCGGTTCCCCAGCGGCGAAGGCTGGGACGTCGTCGAGGTCACGCTGCAGCGCGCCGACCTGGCACGCGTGCCCGAGAGCCGGATCCACACCGCGCTGGAGGCGTCACTCAACAGTGAGGTGCGCATCCTGCTGGAGTAGCCCGCGTCAGGGCCGATGTTCTTCGCGCAAGCGCTCATCAGCTTTCCAGGAACCCGAGAATGGCCGGCGCGGCCTGCACCCAGGTGTCGAACAGGCAGAACGTCTTGCCGCCGCTCTGCGCGAACCGTTCTCCTGCGCGCTCCCAGGCGTCCTCGGGCCACGGCGGATCGATCAGCGTGGAACCCTTGATCAGGCAACTCACTTCGAGCGAGGTGCGCTTGGGGTGATCCCAGTCGTTCTCCCCGCCCCGGATGATCAGGGTGGGCACGGTGATGTTCTCGAACATCTCGTCCGGCACACCGGGAATGGTCTGCCCCGGCTTGGAGACGAAGGCGTTGAGCCAGCGCAACATCACCTTGAGGAACTCGTCGGTGTCCAGATCGAGGAACCGCTGCCGATTGGCGGGGTTCTGCTCGATGCGTTCTTTCCACTCCGGAACATGCAACAGACCCTTGATGCCCAGCCCGCGCGCGGCCAGGATGCTCGGGGTGATGTAGTGCCCGCCCAGAACGAACGATCCGTACACGCCGCCGACGATGTTCCACACGACGAGTTTGGTGACGATCTCGGGGTAGAGCATGGTGGTGATCATCGAGTCGCGGGCACCGCCGGAGCCGCCGGCGATGATGCACGGTCCCACACCCAGTTTCGAGATCAGGGTGTACAACGTCTCGGCACGCATGTGCGATTCGCTCTGCCCGTAGAACTGAACCTCGGATTTGCCGCAGTTGGGCCGGTCCCACAGCAGCACCCGGTAGCCACCCTGCACCAGGGCCTCGGCCAGCGGGCGCAGCCCGGGAATGTCCTTGCTGAACCGGCCGCCCGGTGTCAAGGCGATCAGATCGCCTGTGTCGCCCAGGATTTCGTAGACGACGTTGCCGCCGTTGATCTCGATGAGCTGCTCGCCAGGCCCAAGTAGCAATTCGCTCATGCCTGCACCAGCACATCGTCGCCGACAACCCGGACCGGGTAGGTGCGGATGCTCCACTCCGGCTTCACGGCGGTGGTGCCGGTGGCCAGTTCGAATCCCCACTGGTGCCAGGGGCAGAAGATGTACTCCTTGTCCCGCACCATCACGGCGTCGCCCGGCACGCTGTCGTCGACGACGTTGAGCCCCCGCGCGCGTCCAGAACACAGCGGACCGCCCTCGTGCGGGCAGTAGTTCGCGATGGCGTAGAAGGTGCCGTTGACGTTGTACACGCCGACGCCGTGGCGGCCGATCGGCACCAATTTGTGTGTGCCGGGCGGGATTTCGTCGACAGTTGCAACGGCATGCTCGCGGCCCTGGGCCAGCCGGGGCGGTGTGGTCTCGTCAGCCATGAGTCAGAACACCCGGACCTGTCCCTCGAGGGCGGGGACGGTGTCGGGGAGTTTGTAGGTGTTGATGCCGTTGCGGAACATGATGTTTTCGCGGGCGTGTTCGGGGAGGTGTTTGACCAGCCAGCGGGGGTCGTCGAAGGTCCAGTGGGGGTAGTCGCTGGAGTAGAGCAGGAT